>CAZZIZ010000261.1:0-4374 GCA_964654535.1 uncultured Chitinophagales bacterium | reverse complement strand
GCCAATCGACGTGGGGCTAACTGGACTAATTGCTGGAGTCTCAACTACCGCGACCGCGGGTTCTGTATATGCTGGCGTTGCATTAGGTATCATATTAGGCGAGGTCTCTCTGAAAATGATGCGACGATTTGCAGCGTGTTTTTCGTCCGTGCATTCTACACCTTCCCGACATTCATTAATGATAAATTTCTCTCCGTATCCGACCGCTTCAATCTGTTCGCCACGCGTTCCTTTGCTGAGCATATAGTCACGTATGTTCTTCGCTCTCACTTGCGACAAGGTCATATTAAACTGGTCATCGCCCTGTGCATCGGTGTGCGCTTCGATGCTTATGGTTTTGAGTGGCTTCTCTTTTAGGTGAGCTATGAGTATGTCTATTTCATTGGTTGCGGTAAAAGTCAAATGCGATTGTTTGAAATCGAAATCGATAGAGCCCATAGACAGCTGTCCATTGAGCACACTTCCAAAGCCAAATTCGGGATCGGTCTGCGCCGTATATTCCCCTTCGGAGTTGGTGACTATAACTTGATCTTCTCCTTTGAAATTACCCTCGGATGTTTCATTCATATCGCTCGCGGTAATCTGAGTTTTTCTGAAGCCGTATAAATCGTCTTGACCCATACTTCCCTTACGGTTACTAGACAGATAGCCTTCCGTTTTATTGCTATTGAATACAATGGTGTAGTCGTCTTTAGGCGAGTTTAGAGGTGCGCCGAGATTTTTAGGCTCGACCCATTGTCCATCAACCCGCTTCGTTTCGAAGATATCGTAGCCACCCATGCCGGCTAAACCAATGGAAGCAAAGTACAGCGTGCCATCTCTATGCACGTAAGGATACATTTCGTTTTCTGCGGTATTTATAGATGGACCCAGATTAATAGGTGCCGACCATAGCGAGTCAAGACGATGGCTCAAATAGATATCGGTACCGCCAGCGCCTCCGGGCATATCTGAAACAAAGAACAGGGTCTGACCATCTGAGGAAAGGCTAGGGTGAGCTATCGAGTATTCGTTGCTGTTGTGCTGAAAAGGTATGGCATTGTCAAAGGTACCAGACTTAGATTTACGTGCGCTGTAGATGTCGAGCGTTTGCCCACTGGAAACAAGTTGTCCGTTTTTAATTTTGGCTTTTGTGTTTCGGGTAAACCATATTTCCTCTCCACCAAAACCAAAAGCGCAAGGGCCTTCGTTGTTGGCAGTATTAACTTTTCCTTTTAGTTTTTTTGGAGGCAAGTATGCGTTGCCAGGTAATTTCTTCGTGAAATAAATGTTTAGTGAAGGACTTTCTTCGGCATAGGCAATTCGATTGGCCGGCTTATTGCTTACACGAGTGGATGTGAAAACAATACCATCTTCAAAATACATTGGTGAGAAATCTGCACTCGCTAAGTTGAATGGAACGGTAAACACCTCGTAGCTCGAACTATTTTTGAAGTAAGTACTGTGATTATCACAAGCTTCAGCGTGCACTACTACACTTTCATCGTACTCGGCATATTTGCGATACCAATCAGCCGCTTCAGAATACTTTTCGTTTTGCTGTAGCACTTGGGCAAAGTAAAACTCGTTTTCCTTGTATTGCATTATCTGTGACTCCAGCAAGCGATACCAGTACTCGGCCTCTTCGCTATGACCGGTCAGTCTATACGAATGCGCAAGCTTGACTTTACTATCCAGTGAGTTATCAGAAATAAGCGCTTCGCGGAAATAGGGAATAGCCTGGTTGTATTCCTTCATAGCGAAAAGCTCATTGGCTTTTTTGGTTAATCGTTCAACTTGTGCAGTTGCAGTATTGACAAAAAGTAGAAACACAAATGCGACTGAAGTCACCAAACAAAGTTTCCGTTTCATAGTTTAAGATTCTTCCAAGAAAGGGTAGCGATAGTTCTTAGGCGGATTAAAGTTTTCTTTTACCGTACGCGGAGAACACCAGCGCAGCAAGTTAAGTTTGGAACCTGCTTTGTCGTTAGTACCCGATTTTCTCGCACCACCAAATGGTTGTTGATTTACTACTGCCCCGGTTGGTTTATCGTTTATGTAAAAGTTTCCTGAACTATTGACCAAACGACGGTCCATATGGTTTAGTACATTTCTATCTTGAGCGAAAATAGCTCCTGTTAAGGCGTAGTCTGATGTTTCGTCTAAGGTAGTTAAGATGGAATCAAACCTCTTAGGGTTGTACACGTGAATACTAAGTACCGGTCCAAAAATCTCTTCGCACATACTTTTGTACTTCGCATCTTTGGCTTGAATAACCGTAGGTTGTACAAAGTAACCTTCCTTCTTGCTCGCGCCCCCTCCGTAAATAACTTTGGCATTGTTGCTGTTTTTAGCTGCGCGAATGTATTTGGTGATATTGTCAAAAGACTTCTCATCAATAACTGCATTGATGAAGTTTGAAAAATCATCTACTGGACCCATTTTAAAAGAGTCCAAGTCGGCGAATAAGCGCTCCTTTACCTTAGGCCATAAGTTGCTAGGTATGTATGCACGCGACGCAGCCGAACACTTTTGTCCTTGATACTCAAAGGCGCCTCTAGACAAAGCGACTGACAATGCTTCGGTGTCTGCACTTTCGTGGGCCATTACAAAATCCTTTCCACCCGTTTCTCCAACTATGCGCGGATAAGAACGGTACTTGTCAATGTTCTCCCCTATGGTACGCCACATATAATTGAAAGTGCCGGTAGAACCTGTAAAGTGCAGTCCTGCAAATTCACGATGTGCGAATACTTGTTTTCCAGTAACTGGACCAGGAGCAAAAACCAAATTGATTACTCCAGCTGGCAAGCCAGCTTCGCGTAAAACATCCATTATAACATTGGCCGAAAAGATTTGCGTTGTAGCGGGTTTCCAAACCAAGGTATTACCCATGAGTGCCGGAGCACAAGGTAAGTTTCCAGCAATGGCCGTAAAGTTGAAAGGAGTGACCGCAAAAACAAAACCTTCCAAAGGACGATACTCCAGGCGGTTCCAAATACCCGGGGAAGAATCTGGCTGATCGCCATAAATTTCTTCCATATACTTTACGTTAAAACGCAAAAAGTCTATGAACTCGCAAGCAGCATCAATCTCGGCTTGATAAGCATTCTTACTTTGCCCCAACATTGTAGCGGCATTAATTCTAGCGCGGTAGGGACCAGCAATTAAGTCTGCGGCTTTCAAGAATATTGAGGCGCGATGCTGCCAAGGCATTTCCGCCCAAGAAGCCTTTGCTTTCAAGGCAGCATCTATGGCTCGACTGACTTCCTTATTGCCGCCCATAGAAAAAGTACCGAGCGTGTGCGCCAGTTCGTGTGGCGGATGAAGCTTCACCCTTTTCTTGGTGCGTACTTCTTTCCCGTTAATGAACATTGGGATATTTGCTTTCTTGCGCTTGGCTTCCTTCAAGGCTTTTTTCAGGCTTGCACGTTCTTCGCTGCCAGGAGCGTAGCTAAGGACAGGCTCATTTTTAACTGGAGGGATGGGGTATATTCCTTTCGGCATTCTTTTCGAATTTTAGAATCAAATTTACCAATTTAACAGGCCATTTAATGAGCAACTTATACATTTCCACAGCCTTAAAGCCGACGACAATTCAGATATTAGTGCTATGAGAATAGGCTTTGACGCGAAAAGGATATTTAACAATTCTACTGGCCTAGGAAACTATAGCCGCACTGTCGTCAAATCTTTAAAAAAGAGCTCTCCGCTACATCAGTATCATCTTTACACGCCGAGTATATCAGATCAAGAATGGAATCGCGAGTTTCAAAATGACAGCGATTTTCATGTTCACCTACCCGCGCGAGGATCAAAAAACTCTTGGCGAAATAGGCGCGTAGTTCGCGACCTCAAAAGAGACAATATCGATATCTATCATGGACTCAGTAACGAACTGCCGTTGCGTGTCAATCGATCGGGCATAAAATCCGTGGTCACTATACACGACGTATTGTTTAAGCAGTTTCCAAACGAGTTTCCCTTAATAGATCGCTTAATCTATCAACGTAAGTGGAAGCGCAGTTGCAAAATGGCAGACGCTGTAGTAACCGTAAGCGAGGCCACGAAAAAGGCATTGTTTAATCATTATCAAGTTCCCTTCAAAAAAATAGAAGTCATTCACCCAATTGTAGACGCCACCTACGCGAGTAATTTTCCACCCGAGCAAATCAACAAAACAAGGAAGCGTTATGACTTGCCGCCCGACTTCATACTTTACGTAGGAGAAGTCCGCGAAAGAAAAAACTTGATGCTACTTATGGAAGCGTACGATCAACTGCCAGCAGATGAGCGTGTTCCTATCGTTGTAGTTGGAAGAGGAAAAAAGTACAAAAACAAAGTTGAGAAATACGTGGAGTCAAAGGCTTGGGCCGATCAAGTAAAGTGGGAAGA
>CAZZIZ010000260.1:0-4383 GCA_964654535.1 uncultured Chitinophagales bacterium | reverse complement strand
CTCCGGTCTTGTGCTTGTAGCTGCCAAGTTTTTACATCTACCGCTAGGCGGTAAGTAAAAACTACAGCTACAAACAAGAAGCTCCCATTCGGTCGCACCACTCGCAGCGCTCACGCATAAAGCAAAGAACAAACAACCTCAGCTCAGTAATCTCTTGATTTCTGCCCTAACAATGGGCCGGTGAATCTTAATTCGTTTTTTAGGAAAAACAGAACAGCATTTAACCGTCATCAGTTATTTTGGTCACTTACGTCTTAGGTTTTTGTTCCATTCATTCAGAAGTTTTTGGATGCAAAATGTAGTATGTGCTTTCAGCAACATTATTCCCTCGACAATTCAAATTCATAAATCTGTCGTCCTAATTCAGCGAAAAAGGGTAAGCCAATTTCATCATACTCATACTGACCATCGTTATAAATCTGATTCTCATTTACGTGTATAGTCGCACTAAGCAGGAATTCAATATCATTCTTTGTGTCGAAAATGTAAGCGCAATCGGTTAGATAACCGTAGGCAAAACCAACCTTGTTGTAGATGTGTATGTGATCGGGAATTTCGGTCTTACTATCTCCAAACATAAAAAACTTAACGTAGCTGTCGTAGTTCAATTCTGCGTCGTCAGCGTAAAATGAATAATCAGAAGGATAGGCGCCCATCGCGTTGCGCAGAAACTTATAATCCTCGTCGCTAAGATTGAAACGCTCTTCTTCTGAGAATGCTTCGGGAAAAACAATTCGTTTCAAACTTGCCTCAAGATCATTAAGATTGATAAAGTTCTTTTCACTAAAATCAAATGGTTGTAGAATGACCGAGTCCAATTCGTCACTATAAAAACCTCTTCCTTTAACGGAATTTCGCAAGCCCTGCAAATAATTTCCTTGCGCTCTCTTTTCGAATTGATCATAAATCACATTTCCTGCGGCGTCTAAAAAGGCAACTGGATTAGTGAATGCATTCTCTTCCCGAGATAACTGACCTACTCCTACTCGAGAAACTACCCTAGAATTACTAAAGACTCCTTTTTCTTTCAGCTCTTGGTTGATATAGTCTTGGCCCAAAAATTCGTAGAGTCGATTGTAAGCATTGTTATCGCTTACCACAAATAGCTTCTTAATGTAATGCGCAATGGAAGGAAACCCAGTCTTAGAAGTGCTGTCGAGCTGCGCAGCGGTTTGATATGCGGCAACACTGTCTACCTTCATAGTTGAGTAAATACTTAGTGCTGGATACTCTTCTCGCAGTTCATTTATTTTCTGAATCGCCAGAGCAGCCACCGGCATTTTCACTGTACTGGCTGGATAAAAGTAGATACTCGGCTCTAAGTTGAGGTCATAAGGTGTAAAAGTTGGAATTTGTGATTCATCTCGGTCAATTTGGGTGTATCTGATTTGCACTTCAAAATTGTCCATTTTGGGAAGCACTCGTTTTATCGCTTCACGCTCATTATTTTCTATGAAACTGGTCCAAGAAAAAGTGTCGACTTGTTCTACCTCTTTGCATTGTGTTATACTTGCTAGGAAAACCAATAGAACTAAAACCTTCGAAGTGCTTGTTTTCATTTTCATACAAATGGCAGTGCTGAGAAGCTAATGTAATTGAAAAACCACGGATCTATATTGACTCAATAGTTGTCGCAAGCTCCGGTCAAGGTATTAGGCGAAACTACCTTCCCAGCGTTGGGTACAAGTGGATAACCTGTTGCTACCCGAATTTCTAAAGGAGTTCTCGTTTCTGCTTAACTTGTTACAGTTCAAAAAATTCATTGAAACTAAAAACAGAAATATCCAAGTGTACAGTTTGTGCGGAGCATTTCAATCATTCGCCGCGTCCAGTTTTTGCTTTCAATAGCAAGAGCAAAATAATTATTGTCGGGCAGGCTCCTGGATCAATTGTCCATCGCACAGGCATTCCTTGGGATGATAAGAGCGGCGATAACCTGAGAGAATGGATGGGCGTTAGTAAAAAGGAATTTTATTCGCCTTCTAATTTCGGAATCGTACCAATGGGCTTTTGCTACCCCGGAAAGGGTAAATCAGGGGATCTTCCACCTCGAAAAGAATGCGCCCCACAATGGCACGAACAAATATTCGATACACTAAAAGGAATTAAACTAATACTATTGATCGGCAACTATGCACAGAATTATTACTTACCCGATTCAAAATCGAAAACGCTTACTTCTAGAGTCATAGATTTCCAAGTCTATTTGCCCAAGTACTTTGTTTTGCCTCACCCTTCACCTCGAAACAATATTTGGATGAAAAAGAATCCCTGGTTTAAACAAGAAGTATTACCGGAGCTATCCAAGAAAGTAAAAAAAGCTTTAGCATAGGAAGAAAACGCGGTGCCAATCCAAATCTTCCACTCTCCTTAGCTTCACTTGAACTAAAAAAAACAGTCCCACTTAGTTCATTTGAAATGAGAATAACTTCGATAAAAATGTTTGTTTAATAATTTGTGAATTTTGTGCGTGTAAGCTTTCTGCGCAATTAGATAGTTCAACTCCAACAAGTATTATATCGGCACATTTTTGCGTCAAACAAAGTCGAAAAAACGTATTATTTGTTTATGCAAGCCCACCATACGCTCACACCTTTTTAAACATAACAATCTTTAACATCTTAATTCAATTCGGACTTGCAAGTAGGCTTGTTTTACGTTTACATTTAAAAGGTAAACCCCAACTGTATGCAGCGTTTCCAACGATTTTACTTTTCTTTTGTTTTAGTGTTATTTCCTCTTTTAGCGACGGTCGCACAGCTTGATGTGAGCGTAGAAATAGAACATGTTGCTTGCTATGGATCATCAAATGCCTGTGCAATGGTTAGCATAAGTGGCGGAACTAGTCCCTATGATATTACCTGGCATGAAGGTGGCAAGGGCCATACTCGTTGTGGGTATAATGCCGGAGAGCATTTTGTTTTGGTCAAGGACTCCGACGGGCTAGAAAAATTTGTAGGTTTTAATGTACTCGAACCAGAAGTGTTTATAGCAGGTTTTACTATTACGACTCCTGAGACTTGCCTTGGTTGTAATGATGGTAAACTAACCCTAGAATTTTATGGTGGTACAGGTCCATTCAAATACCAGATTGGTGGGCAGGACTATTCAAGTGAAGTACGTATAGTAGAATCAGTCGATATGGCCCCTGGCGTTTGGACAGTAATGGCGATCGACAACAACGGATGCGCATCATCTTCCTCTGCGATTGTAGATCCTCATTAATCATTTTTTTTGACACGCTTTTTTAGTGCCCTCTTGTCATTTCAAGGATAGGTTTTAACTATCGTCGAAGTAAAGCGTTCTCCAGAAGGACTGGCAATTTCCACGAAATACAAACCAGACTTCAAAGCAGAAACATCTATTGAGCTCTCGTTTGAAATTTGTCTTCGCGATATCAACTGACCAGCGGTAGAGTAAATACTAAGCTCCTGACCTTCTCGAAACTCGAAATCCAAGAAGCTTATAAAATCAGTAGCGGGATTAGGAACAACATCAAGCGTCGTAAAAGGCATATCACCTATGCCGTTGGTACCATCTCCGCAGTTATCGCAGTTATTGAATTCCTCATTGATTTCATCCAGCGTAAAGGTCTCCGATGGCACATCGAAATTGAAAAAACCAGTTACTTCGTTACTATCATTAATGGTCAAGGGTGGACTCGAACCAAGGTGCATTGCATAGTGTCCCCAAAAGGGTTCGAAGTTTGGCGTAAGGATAAATCGATCGCCCGCCTCACCGTCTAAAAACATTGGAAAAGTACTGTGCGTTAGCACCACCCAAATCGTAGACTCTGTATCCACGAAATCATCCGCCCAATCAGGCAGTTCTTCATCCGTGTCGGAGATATCCATTAAGGAGCCACACCAAATATTGTTAATGGTAAACTCCCCTATTTCACCATTCACACCTTCGACACTCATTTTCTGAATCAAGGTAGCTTCAAGTATTAGCTGATTCTCGAAAAGCGATTCATTACAAATCAATTGAAAGAAAGCAGTAGGACCTATATATAAGGCACTTAGGTTAAGTTGGCAAAATAGAGCACATAGAATGAGTAGCGCACGTTTCATATCTGTGAGTTTTACTGATGGTTATAAGTATAACGCAATAATTAGTGTTTAGGCTGCCTTGGGTTTTGAAATAATTCTGTAAATAGTTCTCATGAAACATTGATTTGGGCGTGCCCTTGCGCCAATTTTTCAAATGAGCTTCGCCCATTTGAAAATTTGGCTTAGGTCGCTATGTCGTCAGCTCGCTAGACGCTCGGTCCCTTTCTTGTTTCGGCGAAGCAAATCCTTCTACCGCTAGCGCGGTAAGGATTTACTACCTCAACAAAAGCGACTGCTCTTGCAGAGCACTTCCTCCAGCGCTCACGCTTTT
>CAZZIZ010000259.1:0-4424 GCA_964654535.1 uncultured Chitinophagales bacterium | reverse complement strand
CCAATAAGTAAAAGTGAAAATCCTAGCGATCCAGAATAGTGTACTCTTTCCCTTTGAGTATTTCTGGGTAATCGCCGAGGCCTAAGGTGTTGAGTACATCAGTGGCTTCGCAGTAAGTGTAGCACTCACCATTATGCATAATAGGTTTTCCAATGCACTCGTCTAGCTTAACCGCTACACCAACGTGATCGCCGAAATCTAACAAGACGGTAGACAAACCTAAAAGCTGCGTGGTCAAGTATGAGAACATAACCGAGCGATCTTCGCAATCGGTATAATCGTAAAAGAGGCACTCTTCCGCACTAAAAGTTACGTTGGTTCTGCGGTACGCTTCCTCATCTACCTTGTACTTTGTGCCCAAGCGAGTAAAGCTCAAAAGGAAATCCAGCGCTTCATCGGTTTTCATTTTACTGGTAATCTTATGCAAGGATGGTAAAAGAGAAAGCGCTGCTTGTTTTGAAAGAGGTATGCGCTCGTGACTTTTAACCGAAAGCTCGGGGTAGTTGTACATCATATGTATCATCGATAGGTCGATGCTCATATGAACCGAATAAGGTTTACCGTCGTGTATGAATTTGATTTCTTTGTTCTCCAAATCTCGATTGCTCATTTCTGGCAATTGATCGAGTTGGAAGGAAAATGCTTTTCCGTTTATGTTGAAGTAGAAGTTGGAACGTATGGTCACCAACATCTTTTCGCTACGCGTTTTTTGGAAACTTGAAATCTCTACTAACCAACCTTCTCCGTGCTCTTTAGACGGAATATCATAAACACGATCTTCAGTGTAGACCGAAAGAAGTATTTCTTCTGCGTTATAGTTGAGCTGAACTTTGAAACCAGACTTGGCTAAAAAGAACCAAGCAAACAAGTTTGAGTAGTTCTGGTTTTCGACACCGTAGATTGATTCAGCCGTTTGCTTAATAAGCAAGTAGTACAGCCAGTCGTTTAGTTTTAAATCTTTTTTAATCGTATACAAATCGCGGAAAGTGCAGTAGTAATCGTTGTGCTCCAACATGTTGAAGTAGTCCACGATAAAACGATCGTCGACATCGCTACCTAAACTTTTGAGAATAGGACTATCGTAACAAATACTAACTGGTTCTTTGAAAAAAGTAAACTCAACAGCACTGTCTCCCGCGAATGCAGAAAGGCTGAAAATGAATATGAAACAAAAGCGTGTTATAAACTTCATCAACGATTAAAAAAGGCTCAAAAATCGTGCTGAATAGCCTATCAAAAATAGGCTATCGCAGTGTTAGGAGGAGGCGCTTTCTAATGTTTGGACAAAGAAAGCTATAAATGGTTAAACAGGAAGAATAGGAGCAAATAAATCCAAAGCACGTCCACAAAATGCCAGTAGGTTGCTAACAACTTGACTTTAGGCATGTGACTTTTATCGCTTACAACGAGTAGACCTTTTACAGGGTTTTTATCAGAACTGCCTGTCTTCCAATAGAATACAAATAGTATAGCCAAACCGACTACTAGGTGAGCGGCATGCAATCCAGAGATGAGGTACAAATAGGAGCCATCTGGGGTGCCTCCAAAAAAGATACCTGAGGTACGGAGATTTAGCCAGCCTATGACCTGAGCGACAAGAAAAGCCAGTCCAAGTACCAAGGAGTAGCGAATCCACTTGCTGTAAGCGTCGATATCGTCCTCTCCCAAAAATTTTACGGCCTTTTCCAGGCTGAAGCTACTCGCGACCATAATGACTGTAGAAATGAGAAAGACCTTGGGAAAACGAAACTGTTGCCAAGTCCAAGAGTCTTTTGAAAACAGATAGGCAATGGTAAGCGCAACAAACATAATGCTCAAGGCGACGATGAGCATAGACAAGATCAACTTATTGGTTGAGATGCCTCTTTGTTTTTGATCTTTGTAGCCTATTGGTTTTTCCATTTAGAAAATATAGAAGGCCATAAAATAAATGAACATGAACAGAAAAGTGAAAGGCGCTACTTTGTTTTCAAATTTAGGACTCGATTTCAGCAGTAAATATTGAAAGACAAAGCTTAGCACAAACCAGGCTATATAATTAATTGTAGGAATGTAGTGACTTGCAAACTGCCAGTAGTCGAGTGTTGGTGCTTTTCCTTCTATATGCACGTCGAGTAGGACGACGAGGCCAGAACCTAGCAGACACTGAAGCAAAGCATTGTTTTTGAAAACTAAACGTCCTACCGTTAGCCCCGTGTAAACGAGCAATAACCAGTTGAAGGCTATCACTAGGGGAACGCCGTAGAACTTTGTTCCTAGAGCATCGCCATATTGATATTCGCCGAAGGGGAAGCCAGTTTCAACTCCTACTATTTCTATGACCAAAGAACCGACGAGTATTAGCGCACAGGCATTCCACCAGTATCTTGTTTTCTCTTGGTGAAAGACAAGCGTCCAAATGCAAAGTCCAGTTAAATAAAGTGGGGTGCTGGCTACAAAAAGTTCCGCAATACTTCCGCTATTGTGGTGTGCAAGAAAACCTGCAATAAAAGAAACGCCAATAAGCAGAATGCTTATTCCTTCCTTTCTAGTAATGGCGCTCAATGAGTTCATCTACAATTTTGGCGGAGAGTAAGCAGAGCGGTATGCCCCCACCGGGGTGAACCGTTCCTCCACAAAAGTACAAGCCTTTTATACTAGAAGAGAAGTTTGGGTGCCTTAAAAAAGCAGAAAGCTTTTTGTTGTGACTGCTTCCGTAGAGTGTACCCAAATGGGCGAGGGTGTTTTCGGCGAGGTAACGAGGATCCATCACTTTCTCGTGTTTGATGTATTGGGCGATGTCTTGGTCGAGCATCTTGCTGAGCTTGTTGACTACGCGCTTTCGAGTTTTGTCTATGAGTTGCGGCCAGTGTTGTTTGTCTATCGCGGGTGCGTTTATCATAACGAACCAGTTTTCCATTCCTGCGGGCGCATCGCTTGGGTTTTTCTTGGCGGAGATATTTACATAAACTGTCGGGTCATCCGACATTGTTTTCTGCTCGAAGATGGCTTTGAACTCTTCTTCGTAGGCATCCGAAAAGAAAATGTTGTGTAGGTCGAGTTGCGGGAAGGTACTTTCCATTGACCAGAGAAAAATTATCGCCGAACTGGAGGGGCTGTTTTTCTGGAGTGAGTTTGGTGGAGAAACTTCGGGGAGTAACTCTTCGTATGTGCGATGCACATCCATATTGCTCACGACTAGGTCGGCAGCAGTAAATTTTTCGTTGGCAATTATTCCTTTTACTTGTTTGTTCTCGTATTCAATTCTGCTGACTCGTTGATTGAATTTGAATTCTACGCCAAGTGCTTTTACTTTTTGATACAAGGCATCAGCAATGCTGTACATTCCTTCCTTAGGAAAGTAGGCACCTAAGCCGTGCTCTAAATGTCCGACTACTTGTAAGATAGCAGGCGCCTCGTAGGGGTTGGAACCATTATAAGTTGCAAAGCGATCGCAGAGTTGCACCATTTTTGGGTCTTTCCAATAGTTCGCGTTAAAGGAATGCAAAGATTGAGTAACAGAACTAGGCGGTACTTTGAATAAAGAACTCAACGCTTGCGTTGTGGTATAAGTGCTAGCGCTATGTAGAGACTTTTCTAAGAAAACTGGAGCGGTAGCTTCATAAAGCTTTTTTACCTGGGTGAAATACTTTATTACCGATTCGGCGGAGTCCTTCGTGTTCTGCTCTATTTCTTTGGCGAATTGGTTTAGGTCTGCTTGAGCATTTAATTTTCCGCCATCGGGATAGAAGTAACGACAGACTGTTTTTAAAGTGTCGTAATAGAATGGGATGGCATCGCCATCTATATCCAATAAGTCGGTGACTAAATCGGGGCGTGTAAAAAGTGAAGGGCCAGTATCGAAGCGGAATCCATTGTTTTCGTAGTAGTTCATTTTTCCGCCAACTCTGTCAAAAGCTTCGAAGACTGTGATTTTATTTCCTCTATGCGCGAGGCGAATAGCCGCTGCTAATCCGGCGAGACCGGAACCAATTATGGCTATTTTTTTGGGAGGCATTGATGCTGAAAGCTATTATCTACAGGGAGTAAAGATAGTATTGCTTTCCGAGCAGCACAATTATACAAACCCCATACCAAAAAACAACTAGCTACCATTTGGCATAGTTTTTCTGCGACAAAGCAGAAGGGAATTTGATGCAGAAAAATTTCCTCAGAAAAAATTTCGTTAGAAAAGTAAGCTAATCAATAGCGGCTTTGAATAATTTGAAATAGATTTAAAGAGCAATGCACAACATAGAACCATTTTATAACTGGCGTGACAAATACGTTGCGAGCGAGGATGAAGATTCTCCGCTCTTCGGCGCGCAGTATAATGAGTTCGCTTATACCAACAAGATTTACAATTACTTTATTCACCCGCAATGGGATGAAATGGGTTCTAAAACGCTTTACTTAAAAGTACTGTTCACGGATTATGATCTGGG
>CAZZIZ010000258.1:0-4439 GCA_964654535.1 uncultured Chitinophagales bacterium | reverse complement strand
TGGCAGAAACTTACAGTACTATTTTCCCAGAGATAAAAGACCAAGAGGCATTTATTACCAAAGTTGTTTTGGAAGAAGAGAAGTCTTTCTTGCGAACCTTGGATGATGGATTAAAGCGATTTGATCAATTGTCTGGGAGCAAGAATATAGATGGCAAGGCTGCCTTCGAACTATACGATACTTATGGTTTCCCAATGGATCTCACGCGACTTATGGCTACCGAAGCGGGTATGACCATTGACGAAGCGGGTTTCGAAGCAGAAATGAAACAACAAAAAGATCGTTCGCGCGCCGCAGGTGCGCTCGAAACGGGAGACTGGACTGTTGTACGCGAAGGAGGCGAGACTGAGTTTATTGGTTACGATATTACTAGCTGCGAAGCGCAAGTACTGCGTCATAGAAAAGTGACCATCAAGAAAAAAGACTCCTACCAGTTGGTATTGGACAAAACGCCTTTCTACCCAGAAGGCGGAGGGCAAGTTGGCGACCAAGGATTGCTCTGGTTTGGCGATGAGAAAATTCCTGTTTTCGATACGAAGAAAGAAAACAATTTGATCGTGCACTTTGTAGCCAAGCTACCTAGCGATCCAAGCAAGCAAGTTAAGGCTGAAATAAATACGACCAAGCGAAAGCTATCCGCTTCGAACCATACGGCTACGCATTTGTTGCATGCCGCATTGAAAAACGTATTGGGCGACCACGTAAATCAAAAAGGATCATTAGTCAATGCTGATTACCTGCGTTTCGACTTCTCGCACTTCAGTAAAATGAGCGACGAAGAGTTGGAGCAAGTAGAAGATATGGTCAACGATAAAATAATGGCCGGCATTCCGCTCGGAGAAGACCGTGCTATTGCCTACGACGATGCTATTGCTGCTGGAGCAACCGCTTTGTTTGGTGAGAAGTACGGAGACAAAGTGCGTATGATCACTTTCGATCCCGATTACAGCCGCGAGCTTTGTGGGGGAACTCACGTTGCGAATACCGCCTCAATTGGCTTTTGCAAAATCACCCAAGAAACGTCGGTAGCCGCTGGAGTTAGAAGGGTAGAAGCAGTAACCAACAAGAAAGCACTGTCTTGGCTGAAAAAGCAAACCGAGAAGTTGTCTGCAATGAAAGGACTCCTTGGCAATCCGCCCGATGCGGTCAAAGCTTTGGAATCAACCGTCAAAGAAAACGAAGGATTAAAGAAGCAAGTAGATAGTTTCCAAATGCAGCAAGCAAGTTCGCTTACCAAAGAGCTTAGAGGAATGGCTATTGAAACCAATGGTATGCAACTGATAAGCAAGCACTTAAAGGTGGGAAGCGCAGAAATTGTTAAAAAGATTGCTTTCGATCTTAAAAGAGAAATCCCTTCTTTGTTTTTAGTGCTGGGAGCCGAAATCGATGGTAAAGCTCATTTGACCATAATGGTCGACGAAGAAATGGCAAAAACCAAAGAATTCAACGCGAGTAAAATGATTCGCGAGGCTTCAAAACACATTCAAGGTGGCGGTGGTGGCCAAGCGTTTTACGCAACAGCTGGTGGTAAAAAAGTTGCCGGTATTTCTGCAGCCATTGAAAGTGTGAAGGCAATGATTACAGGATAATTCCTGACCCGATACTATGACGAAGCCAGTTTCATGTACGAATTAGTTTGCGGTATGGAGGTTCATCTGCAGATGAATACTCAGTCCAAACTATTTGCGCCCGACGCCATTGCCTTCGGTGCAGAACCGAACACCCAAGTAAGTTACATCTCTGCGGGTCATCCAGGTACATTGCCTTTTCTCAACAAAGCAGTAATTAAAAAAGCAGTTATGCTCGGCTTGGTTACCAATTGTGAAATAAATCCGCTCAGCTACTTCGATCGTAAAAACTACTTTTATCCCGACTTGCCAAAAGGTTTTCAAACCACACAAGATGCAGCGCCTATTTGTAGAAATGGTTGGATGATGATAGATACTGATGACGGTCAGAAAAAAATTCGAATAAATCGCATTCACATCGAGGAAGACGCCGGAAAAAGTACACACGACCTCGATCCAGAAAATAGCCTAATAGATTTAAATCGTGCGGGTACACCGCTAATGGAACTGGTTACCGAACCAGATTTTCGAAGTGAAGAAGAAGCCGCAAGTTTTGCTCAAAAATTGAGACTATTAGCGCGCTATATAAATGTATGCGATGGCAATATGCAAGAAGGAAGTTTACGCTTTGATGCAAATATTTCCGTGCGTAAAAAAGGTGCAAGTGAATACGGAACCCGCGCTGAAATAAAAAACCTAAACTCCTTCCGCTTTTTGAAAAAAGCCATGAAGTTTGAGTTCGATAGACAAGTTGCACTAGTCGAAAAAGGAGAATCAGTCGTACAAGAAACCCGTGGTTTCGATCCCGAAAGCGGTAAAACTATGTCGCAACGAGAGAAAGAAGAAGCACATGATTATCGCTATTTCCCAGAGCCAGATTTGCCAGCAATAAAAGTTAGTCCCGAGTTTATCGAAGAATGTCGAGCTGCGTTACCCGAAATGCCTAGGGAACGAAAGAAGAACTATATGCTTAGTTATGGTCTAAACGAGTATGCAGCCAAGCAATTATCGGAAGATCGAGAGTACGCCGATTACTTCGAAGAAACAGCAAAACACAGTCCTCATCATAGCTTAACGGCCAATATGCTCATCAACGACATGCGCGCCTTGCTCAATGAATCGGGTAAATCCCTTACAGAGGTTCGTCTTAGTCCTAACAATTTTGCGGAAATTGTGGATATGGTGGCCTCTAAAAAAGTGAATGTGGCAGGAATTAAAGACCAACTGCTCCCTGAGTTGTTAAAGAATGATAAAGTCTCCCCGCGTGTATTAGCAGAAAGCCTAAATTTGTTACTTAATTCCGACGAAGGTATAATTTTGGAGATAGTTGACGCAGTGCTTTTAGAACATCAAGCGGAAGTGGAACGTTATAAAAAAGGTGCCAAGAAATTAATGGGCCTTTTTATTGGAGAAGTAATGAAAAGAGGAAAAGGAAAAGTAGACCCCAAAAAAGCCAGTAAAATATTACAAGAAAAATTGAATTATGATCTCAAGAATTAGTCTAGGTCTTTTTGTTTGCGCCTTATTAGGCTTGCAATCGTGTGCCACAGATGGTGCAGCGACTGCCAGTAAAAAGGAAGCTACAGGATTTAACATCACCGGTAATGCATCAAACTTCTCCGAAGGCACTAGAGTGTTTTTAGAAAAAATAGAAGGCAATCAAGTTGGCGAGATAGCAAATACGACCCTAAACCCTGATGGAACTTTCGAACTAAAAGGAGAAGTCCAAGGGTCTTCTTTGGGTCGTATCCGAATCGGCAATACTCAAACTTTAGTTGCCTTAAAAAATGCCGATCTAGATCTACAAATAGATCGAAGTAATCCAATTGGATACACCATGACCGGAGACCCCGAATCGGTACAAATGAATGATGTAGTAAAAGATATTCGTGGACGTAAACTAGCTGGGGCAGCACTGAAGAATTATGCAGACACAGTAAAGAGCGATTTGATTTCTTATTTAGCGGTTCATCATATGAATATGGACAACGAGTTTGAGGCCTATGAAAACTTGGCCAATCGAATGAAAAGTTCTATGCCCGGTTCAGTATTGACTACAGATTTGCTAAAACGTGTTGCCGAAGGCAAGAAAGCACAAGCAGTTAGAGTAGGAGGGCAGGCTCCCGAAATAGATTTGGCCAGCTTGAGTGGAGGTTCCATTCCGTTGTCTTCCTTAAAAGGAAAAGTAGTACTGATAGATTTTTGGGCTTCTTGGTGTAAGCCGTGTCGTCGGGAAAACCCAAACGTGGTAAAGGTTTACAAAGAATACAAACAAAAAGGATTTGAAGTTTACAGCGTCTCTTTAGACAAAACCAAAGGAGCTTGGGAAAAAGCCATTAAAGCCGACAACCTAATTTGGGACAGCCACGTAAGCGACCTAGCTGGATGGCGTTCCTCAGCCGCAGGGTTATATGGAGTGCGTTCAATCCCACAAACATTCTTGATAGATCAAGAAGGGAAAATCATTGCGAAGAACTTAAGAGGCAATGCGTTAGAAAAGAAATTAGCCGAGATATTCAGCTAGTTTCAAAACAAGAAATTTAAAAGCCCTGCAATTTATTGCGGGGCTTTTTTTTGCCAAAAAAAATCCTTCCATTTAAAGGGTGAACTGAGGGAGGGTTGATGCGAATAGCAGACATCACCATTCTGTTGCGAAATTTTTTCTTCTAAAAAATAACTCCCCTCCTTTTTAAGGGAGGGGCTGGGGGAGGGTTTTCGCAATGAACAAAAACGCTCCCCAAAATCCTTCATCCCATTTCAGGGAGGGATAGTTGAATATGCCATTAAGGATTTAAAGAGATGTGTTTATAAATGTCTTGGGCGTGCCCCTTCACTTCTGGGCTACGCCCAAGTTCAGGGTCGGGCTTATCC
>CAZZIZ010000257.1:0-4440 GCA_964654535.1 uncultured Chitinophagales bacterium | reverse complement strand
TGCCTTCAATGCATTTTTAAAAATGCTCGAAGAGCCACCTGAGCACGTTATTTTCATCCTCGCTACAACTGAGAAGCATAAAATAATTCCAACCATACTATCTCGCTGCCAGGTCTTCGACTTCAAGCGTATAAGTATCACCGATATGGTGAAACAGTTGGAGCTTATTTGTAAAGAGGAAAAGATAAAAGCGGAGCCTGAAGCGCTACATCTCATTGCTGAGAAAGCAGATGGCGCTATGCGTGATGCTTTGACCATATTCGATCGTTTGGTGAGTTCTACTGATCGCTCAATAACTTACGACGAGGTTTTGACCAACCTTAATATTCTCGATTACGATTTCTACTTCAAAATGACCGATGCTTTCTTAAAGCAAGACAGCACCGCGGCATTAATGCTCTACGATGAAATCGTGAAAAAGGGTTTCGAAGGTGAGGTTTTTATAAAAGGCTTGGCGCAGCACTTTAGAAACCTACTGGTTTCCAAAGATCCTGCCATGCACAGTTTACTGGAAGTGGGTGATGCTGTTTCTAAACGCTACTTGGATCAAGCGACTATTGCTCCACGTGGATTCTTGTTAAGCGCCTTAACGGTATCGAACAAATGTGCGATTAACCACAAGACTGCCGACAACAAGCGTTTGCAGATAGAACTGGCTTTATTGAAATTGAGCCATATCAAGCAAATGATTGATACGGCGAACTTTGTAGCCGCAGGTGGCACCGCCGCTGTGGCGAGCCCTCAAAAAAAAAGTGAAGTCGCTTTAGACGATTCTCACAAGCTCGAGCATGTAAAACAACAGGCCTCCGAACCGCAGACCGCAGAACCTGTAGTTGAACAGGCGCCTGTAGAACAAGAACCAGTTGCTCAAGTGGAAGAGCCCGCTCCTGCGATTAGTAATGAGCAGCCTAGCGCATCGCCAACGAGTCCTGAAGCAGTCTTAGAATCTCTCGAGAATGATAAGCCCGACAATTCGGAGAATTTAGCGAAAGAAGAAAAGTACAGCTCGGTTAAAAAAACATCTCAACTTGTTTCAAAGGAGCAAGAGGAAATAAAAGAGCCCAAGACGCCAATCATAAAAGGCTTAAAGAATCCAGGTTTGTTTAAAATGGATCTTTCGCTCGACGATGCGGACGAAGAAGAGAAGGAAGAGATTCCACCAATGGATCAGAAGATATTGGAGGAAATGTGGATGAAGCACATACCCAAGGTTAAAACCAAACGCACGCGCGATTGCTGCGAAGAGTATCACCCCAAACTGATTGAATCTTTTATCTGTTTTGCGGTAAAGAGCTCTATAGACGAAGCTCATATTCGCACTGCTTTTACGGCATTCTTAGAAAAAGTGCTAGAAAAATATCCCGACCAAGACTTCAACCTGAAGATTGACGTTTTATACAACGAAGATGACGAAGAACGGGAGCCTTATACCAATAGCGAGAAATACGATGCATTGGTAGAGAAAAACCCTAAGCTCGATGACCTGCGCAGACGTTTAGGTCTGAAAATTGATTACTAATGTGTACGATATACTGTGAACCAGTATTCCCTTTTACTTTTGATTATAACCTTTGGATTGATGACAAATTCAACACAAACGAAAGGGCAGGATGCTGCCGCTTCGACAAAGTATGCCTTTAAGTCTTACGAAGGCGATCCGTTAAAAACGCGGATTTATACACTTGAGAATGGACTGAAAATATATCTCACCCTCAACAAGAATGAGCCGCGTATTCAAACTTACGTAGCCGTTAGAGCGGGTTCCAAAATGGATCCTGCGGAGACGACTGGTCTAGCGCATTACCTAGAACATATGTTGTTCAAAGGAACGCACGATATCGGTACTTTGGATTGGGAAAAAGAGAACGCTTTGCTTCAGCAAATTTCTGATCTCTACGAGAAGCACCGTTTTACGAAAGACGAAGAGGAGAAAAAGAAAATCTACGCGGAGATAGACAAGCTTTCTTTCGAGGCTTCGAAGTATGCTATTCCCAATGAGTACGATAAAATGATTACTTCTTTGGGCGCGAAGGGAACCAACGCTTATACCTCAAACGAAAAAACGGTTTACATAAACGATATTCCTTCAAACGAATTGGAGCGTTGGTTGAAAATAGAAGCGAATCGCTTTCAGACGCTAGTATTGAGATTGTTCCATACGGAATTGGAAACAGTCTACGAAGAGTTCAATCGCGGAGAAGACAACGATTATCGTAAGTCTTGGAAATCGCTTTATGCTGGTTTGTTTCCAAACCATAACTACGGCAAGCAAACCACGATAGGCGAAGGGGCACACATTAAGAATCCTTCCATGGAAAATATCCATAAGTACTTCAGCACCTACTATGTGCCGAATAATATGGCTATTTGTTTAAGCGGTGATTTCGACTTCGATCAAACGGTCGAACTAATCGACCAATACTTCGGCGATTGGGAAGCTAAGGAGGTTCCTGAGTTTGTTTACGAACCAGAGAAGCCAATTTTTGAACCTTCGGTTTTTGAGAACTACGGCATGTCTGGTGAACACACCTATATGGGTTTCCGATTCCCTGGAGCGGGTAGCGAAGAAGAAATGATGATCAAGTTGGTTAACGGTTTGCTGAGCAATGGTCAAGCGGGTCTCTTCGACATTAATATAGTGCAGCAACAGAAACTACTTGATGTTGCTTCTTACGCCATTGGTTTAAAGGATTATTCTATGCACATTTTCTTTGGTGTGCCACGTGAAGGGCAAGCACTAGAGTCGGTAACCGATACGATTCTAGCGGAAATAGATAAACTAAAAACAGGAGACTTCGACGATTGGTTAATCGATGCGGTGGTGCGCGATATGCGCTACAACCAAACCAAGCAGTTTGAATCCAATAACAATAGAGCGCATTACTTAGTAGACGCATTTATTCTGGATGTAGATTTCCAAGAGTGGTTTACCAAGATGGATCGAATGGCTAAGGTGAGCAAGCAAGACGTAATGGACTTTGTTAAGAAACACTACAACGGAAACTATGCAGTGGCTTACAAAAGACACGGCGAAGACAAGCAGGTTCACAAGGTAGAGAAGCCACCGATTACACCGGTGCAGATAAACCGTGACGTAAAGTCAAAGTTCTTCCAAGAATTTAGCAATATGCCTTCGGGTAAAATGGAGCCCGTCTTTTTGGACTACGATGAAAAAATAAAGCAGGCTCAAATAAAAGAGCAGGTTCCGTTTTACTATATCCATAACAAGGAGAACCAAAATTTCAACTTGTACTACATCTTGGATATGGGCAACGATCACGACCGCCAGCTCGGTTTGGCGATTCGGTACTTGCCTTTCCTTGGAACTTCGAAGTACACTCCCGAGGAGTTTCAAAAAGAGTTATTTAAGTTGGGTTGTTCTTTTAACGTAAACACGGCACGCAAGCGCTCCTACATAACACTTAGTGGTTTGGACGAGTCCTTTGAAAAAGGGGTTGAGCTATTCGAACACTTGTTAGAAGACGTGCAGCCAAACCAAGATGCCTATAACGATTTGGTAGAAGCTATTTTGAAAGAGCGCTCGGATCGCAAGCTTAACAAGGGCACAATATTGAATAGGGCGATGCTGAACTACGGTCGCTATGGCGCCCATACGCCATTCAACGATACACGTAGTGAGAAAGAGTTGCGCGAAGCAGATATAAATGATTTGGTGAGTACCATTAAGTCCTTGTCGAGTTTTGAGCACAAAGTGTTCTACTATGGTTCACAAGAACAAAAGGGTATAGAAGCTGTGTTGGATAATTTGCACAAAGTTCCGGCTACTTTGAAGCCATATCCAGAGCCACGCACATACGAACTAAAACCGCAAATAGAAAACGAAGTGTACTTTGTGCACTATGACCAAAAGCAGGTTGAAATTATGTTACTGTCCAACGACACGACTTACAATTTCGATTTGGTTTCTCCAGCGCATATATTTAATGAATATTTCGGTGCAGGTTTGTCCTCTATTGTGTTTCAAGAAATCCGTGAGGCAAAAGCCTTGGCTTATTCGGCTTACTCTTTCTTTGTAAGTCCTGGACGTCAGGATGATCATCACTATTTACGCGCTTATATCGGTACGCAGTCAGATAAGCTCGGCGAAGCGGTAGAGGCATTGTTGGGTCTAATGAACGACTTACCTCGTGTCGATAATCAATATGATTCTGCTAAGGGAGCAGCGCTGAAAAAGATAGAAAGCGAGCGTATTTCTAAGGCTAAAATTTTCTGGTCTTATCAAAGAACCAAAGATTTGGGTATGGATCACGACTACAGAAAAGAGGTGTACAAACAAATTCAAGAGTTAGACTTTGAAGCTTTGCAATCATTCTTTAATGAGCATATTAAAGGCAAGAACTTCTCTTACATGGTCATTGGAGATCGTGATTCTGTTGATATGGAAACGCTAAAGGAGCTTGGTACTCTGAAGGAGTTGAC
>CAZZIZ010000256.1:0-4495 GCA_964654535.1 uncultured Chitinophagales bacterium | reverse complement strand
TCCATAATGTAGAGCATATTGAGAAACTCGCCCATGTTCTGATCCATCATATAAGACACAATGCGGGCCACGTGCTTTTCGAGACTTTCCCAGGCATCGGTGTTGGCTAGTTCGCTCTCGGCCAATGAAAAATCTTCCTGAATGCTTTGTCGGGTTCTTGCAATGAGTTCGGAATCGCTAAGGGAATGCTTCAAGGGTTGGTTATTGCGCTTTTTTAAAAATACATTTGCGGCGTGAGAATAGTTCTACTTGGCGCTTTGTTTTTTGCCTTTTCACTTTATAGTGTGGCTCAGGATGGTGTTGAGCGTATTAATGGTTTCAACGTTATGCCTGCCTTTAATCCTTTTTCCGAAGATTACACGCCGGATATAGTTGAAACGGGCGCAGAATGGGTTTCACTGGTTACTTATATATACTCCGATTTGGATCAGCCGATCCTAGGCTACAAAGATAGACCTCAGAAGTGGGGCGAGACTATTCAAGGGCTGGAAGAAATGATTGGTAAGGCTCGGGCCGCTGGGATAAAAGTTATGCTTAAGCCTTCGGTTTGGATTCCTGGTTTTGGTTGGCCCGGCGAAATGTCTTTCCGCAAAGATGGATGGGAAATCTGGGAGGAGAAGTACAGTGCTTATATTATTGGCTTGGCCAAGTTGGCTGAAGAGCGCGGGGTAGAGATGCTGTGTATAGGCACCGAGCTAAAACAGTCGGTGCGTTATCGCCCTGAGTTTTGGGAAAAGTTGATTGCAGATATAAGATGCGTTTACGAGGGCAAGCTGACTTACTCTTCTAACTGGGACAATTATGGCTCGGTGGGCTTTTGGTCTCAGCTGGATTATATGGGCATCAATGCCTACTTCCCTTTATCGAATAAGAAGACGCCCAACAAAGAAGAGTTGTCGCGAGCTTGGCAACCTGTTGTTAGACATTTGCAAAACGCTTCTGAGAAAGCTGGACGCCCGGTCATTTTTACGGAGTACGGTTATAGGAGTATAGATGTGGCTTGTGGTCGCCAATGGTTAATAGAACATATTCGCAACGGCGAAGCACCCGCAAATTTTGAAACCCAAATCGCAGGATACGAATCTATCTTCGAGACCTTTTGGAATCAAGACTGGTTTGCTGGTGGATTTATCTGGCATTGGAAGGTCGAGGGCTGGGATTATAATTGGGAAACCGACAATGGTTACTCACCCAAAGACAAACCCGTTATAGAAGTATTGCAAAAATACTTTCAGCCGGTCTTGCAGACAGACCAATAGTGCTTACATTTAAATGTATGGCTACAAGAAGCACTTTCCGCTTTTCTTTATTGTTTTTCATTTTGGCAGCATTCAGCTTGTCGGCCTGTCACAATTATATACTTCAAAAAGTAGAAAGTGATTCTTACCGTTTCGATAGTACGGAGTCTTTAGCAGCCGATGAGGGGGTAGAGGCAATCATTGCGCCTTTCCGAGAATCGCTTGCCGAGGAGATGAACGAAGTTATTGGCTATAACAAATTTGAAATGGCTAAACAGCAGCCAGATAATCCACTGGGTACATTTATGTGCGATGCCATTCTTTCCGAGGCCTCAGAATATTACCAGGGGCAAATAGATTTTGCGGTAATTAATTATGGCGGCATTCGCATACCCTTTTTGTCGGCTGGCGATATAAGTGTCGGTCGAATTTTCGAGCTGATGCCTTTTGAGAATTATATCGTGGTGCTCGACCTCGATTTGGCAACTACGGAGATGCTATTTCAGACTATGACCGATAGGGGAGGTTGGCCAATGTCGCAGGGAGTGGAAATGAGAATGGATACTACGAACTTAACTTATGATGTTTCTATAAACGGTGAGAATCTGGGTTCGAAACAACGCTACAAAGTGCTCATTTCCGATTACATAGCCAATGGGGGAGACTCCTGCGACTTTTTGAAAGAAGCGCCACGTGAAACGCTAGGCGTTTTATTGCGCGATGCCATCATAGATCATCTGCGCGGGATGAGTGACACCATTTCTTATCAATTAAATGGACGTATAAGCTATGAGTAGTCGTCGCAACTTTATAAAAAACATCTCTAAAGGTGTTTTTGTTTTGGGCGCAGGTTATTTGCCGAACGAGTTGCTAGCGGCGAGAGATTTAACCAAGATTACCATACTACATACCAACGATTTTCATAGTCGCATCGATCCCTTTCCTATGGATGGCGGAAAGTACCAGGGACTCGGTGGCGTTGCGCGCCGTGCGGCGCTGATAAAAAAGATTAGGGCAGAAGAAAAACATGTTTTGCTCTTGGATAGTGGAGATATTTTACAAGGCACTCCGTACTTCAATTTTTACGACGGTGAACTAGAGTTTAGTTTGATGGACGAAATGAAATACGACGCCGCCACTATTGGAAATCATGATTTCGATTGCGGAATTGAGCGTCTATCTGAACTAACAAGCGCTAGCAAATTTGCTATGCTCTCCGCTAACTACAACTTCAAAGACACCCCAATGGCGGGGCTAACCCAGCCCTACAAAATTTTCAATTTCGAAAATGTAAAAATTGGAGTATTCGGTTTAGGATTAAAACTAAAAAGTTTGGTACCGGAAAAATTGTTTGGCCAAACTATTTACGAGGATCCAATAGCAAAAGGATTGAAAACTTCAAAAATACTAAAGGCTGAACTCGGTTGTGATCTAGTGATTTGTTTATCACACCTTGGTTTTCAATACGATAGCTCCAACATCGTGTCCGATGTTATTCTAGCGCAGCATTCGGAGCATATCGATTTAATTCTAGGAGGACACACGCATACCTTTCTAGATGAACTTCACGTAGAACAAAATTCTAAAAATAACTGGGTCATGATTAACCAAGTTGGTTGGGCTGGTATCCACTTGGGAAAGGTTGACTTGTATTTTGATAGAGGGTTTAAGCGCAAACACATTAGCAATAAACAAATTTTAGTACGCTAAAGTTTTTTGTGACAAGTGCTTCTTTATTCAAAATAATTTAGTGATTTTAGCGTGCTCTTACAACCCACCGTAGGAGCCACCAATTAATAACTTTTTAAAAAACCTAAATGTCGAAAGAACTTGATGTTGTATGGACCAACTGTTTGTCCATAGTTAAAGACAACGTCAACGACCAAAGTTACAAAACTTGGTTTGAGCCAATTAAGGCTGTTAGTTTGCAGGATAGTGTTTTGACAATTCAAGTTCCTAGTCAATTTTTTTACGAGTGGTTAGAAGAGCATTATGTAACGCTTCTTTCTAAGACCGTAAAAAGAGAAATTGGGAACGACGCAAAACTTGAATACCGAATTGTTGTCGACAACAGCAACGGAGGATCAAGTCCATTTACGATTAACGTTCCAACAAAAGAGGCATCCAGCCCAGGATCGGATCCAGACTTTAATGTTCATCTTAATCCAGCAGAGACCATCAAGAATCCTTTCGTGATTCCAGGACTCAAAAGAGTGAACGTAGATCCGCAGTTAAACCCTTCTTACGTATTTGATACGTATGTAGAAGGAGAGTGTAACCGACTCGCGCGCTCAGCAAGTATTGCTGTAGCCAATAAGCCAGCCGGTACCGCATTTAACCCACTCGTTTTATACGGAGGGGTAGGATTAGGTAAAACGCACTTAGCACAATCAATCGGAAACCAAGTCAGAAAGAACTTTCAGAACAAAACTGTCTTATACGTTACCTCGGAGAAATTCACCAATCAATTTATTGATGCCGTGAAGAGTGGGTCGGTCAACGACTTTGCTCATTTCTATCAGATGGTAGACCTACTAATTGTTGACGATATACAATTCTTTGCTAGCAAGGATAGAACCCAGGATATTTTCTTCCATATTTTCAACCATCTTCACCAGTCTAATAAGCAGATCATTCTAACCAGTGATCGTCCGCCGAAAGATTTAGAAGGTATGGAAGAACGTTTACTGTCACGTTTTAAATGGGGATTGACTACCGATCTCCAGGTACCAGGCTACGAAACCCGTGTTGCCATTCTCGAAAAGAAAATGCACGCGGAGGGAATTGATTTACCAAAAGATGTTGTAGAGTATGTTGCTTACAACATTAATACGAACGTTAGAGAACTAGAAGGAGCATTGATCTCATTGCTTGCACAAGCATCTCTCAATAGAAAAGAAATTGATTTACCACTTGCCAAGAAAATTGTCAAGAACTTCATCAATAATATATCACGCGATATTTCAATTGACTTTATCCAAAGAATGGTTTGCGAGTTTTACGACATCGAGCCAGAATTGGTAAAAGGCAAAACACGTAAACGTGAAATTGTACAAGCAAGACAAATCTCTATGTACTTGGCGAAGCAGTTTACCGATAACTCTTTAAAGAATATCGGAAAGCACTTCGGCGGTCGAGATCACTCTACGGTAATCCATAGTTGTCAGGCGGTATTGAATCTTATGGAAACAGACGAGCAATACCAAAAAGACGTAATGGAAATCGAGAAGCAAATAAAGATGAGTCTGTAAAGACCT
>CAZZIZ010000255.1:0-4506 GCA_964654535.1 uncultured Chitinophagales bacterium | reverse complement strand
CTACTTATTAAGCTGATTAAACACATCATAGATATGTGCGCTTAGAAAGGCATCAGAGTCTTTGGTGTCAAAACTCTCAATCTTCATAACGGATCTCCGACCAGATTCAACATCGTACAACATAGCATAGTAGAATGTCTCAACGTTTGGTCTTATTGCTTTGGCCAGTACAAATGGAATGATGTAGGGAAACACCACCGAGCACCCTATGTGATATATGTTGATGTTAGTAGGTTTTCTCAGTGACACCACACCAGTCCATAAAAAGTACTTTGTGCCATATTGTTCTATGATTTCATTGACTTTATTTTGTTCTAAGCCAACGGTGCGACCCATATCGTAGTTGCTTATTTGTTGTTTGAAATATTGATGAATAGTCGCAATGTCATTGAAGCGGTCTGTGTCGCTTTTCTTTAGCGCGGTGACATCCATCATTTGAACCTTAAGTGGGGATGCCTTAGCAGCTTGTTTCATCTTGTTTCTAAGACGACTTTGGTTTTTTTCAGACTCAATCAGTTGAATAGCATTTGCTTTCCTAGCATCTACGGTTAAATAAAACGGATTGATAACTACAACTTTCTTAATACCCAGACTCTGGCCATTCTTTATTTTGTCCTTATTCTCCTTCTTCAACTCGTCAAGACCTTCCTCGCTGTCGTAATATGCTCTTAGTTCCTCGAGGTATTCGTATTCTTCAGTTGCCTTGTCAAACATATTGTTAAAGGATTCACTTTTATAGCTGTCGACAAAGGCATAGTGCCAGTATTCCTTTTCAATTTCACCTGCTACTTTCTTCTTATCCTTAAGTTGGTCTATTGGATCCGTTTGTGGCACATTTATTTTTAATGCAACCGGTTCAATTGACTCCAATGCCTCGGGCTCTATGGCTTCTTCGGGCTCTTTAGATTCTTCCTTCGAAGGAAGGAGGGATTTTCTATTCGATGAAAGCAGGCCTTCTTTTTTTGACTCTTTTTTCTTTTCCAAAGCCTTATTCATTGTTCCTTTTGATCTGTTTTTCGCTGCCGCTTTATCGTGTTCCAGCTTCGATTCTGGGCTTTCATCAAAAACAACTTTCTCCTCATGATGGTCTAGCAGGTCTCGGGCGAGGTGCACGGACATGCGCTCTAACTCCGAATCGTCTTTAATTTCCTGCGATAAATCGTAATTGTATTTAAGGGCCAGAACATTGAGTTCTTCATCATCCAGTTGATGAAACATCGCTACAACTTGCTGCGACTCTCCCTCCATTTTATCTACGTACTTGTATCTCCTGCTAGCAGCCTGGACAGAATTTTCTTCAAAGTTGCGCTGAACAGATTCCATATAAAGTGCTTTGGCAATAACCTTTTTCAGCTCCGGATTGTTCGGATATTCATTCAACAACACAAAAGCATTGTAAACAGCTGCAGGGTGATTCTCATTTTCTAAATCGATAAAGGGCAACTGGTAGCGTGCTAACCATTGCATTTTTTCAAATTGACGCTCTCCTTCCAAGTAAATTGCTTTTCCCGAGTTGTCAGCATCCTCTAGTTCAGAGGATAGCTTTAGTAAACGACTCAGCGAAGAAGGGTGGGTTCGCTCCTGGTCATCATCCAACAAACCTAAACCCTCATTCATTCCAGAAATAGCTGATGTAGAATCCAGCCAGGCATAAGCAGGCAAGACATAATGCTCATCGTCAAAAAAGTTTTTGGGGAAAGCCATTTCCTCAAAAGGCAAGTAGGAATAGTACAAGACTTTAAATACACCATCCAGGTCTTCCCCAGAATACTTTGTCTGTAAGAACAACTCATAACCCTCTTCATCAGCTTCCTCTTCTAACTTTACAGAGAAGAATGATTGAGAAAAAATCTCATTATCTATTCCCAAACGCTTCATCGTTTCCTTTTGACTCGCGGCGTTCAGTTTTTTACTGACAAAAAACTTGTCCAATACATGCTCGTGTTTTATGTGCACCAATTCGTGACAGAGAATAAATGCAAGCTGCGCTTCACTCTCCAATCGAGCCAGAAGTCCCAAGGTTACAAAAACAATTCCTTGATCCGTCGCGAAAGCATTTACGGCACTCGATCTCAAGAGATAGACCCTGGGTTTTTTCTTTTTAAGATGGCTGTCCAATGGAATATTATCAAACACCTTCTGCACATAGGTACTCAGCTCATCGTTGTACAGCACATAGCCACTTTGTAAAATGTCATCAATACCGAAATGCGATTCTAAATAAAATTGCTTCTTAGTCTTTTTCGCCTTGCGCCTATCTTCTTTATACTCTTTACTATTCTCAACCTCGCTGATCTTTTTCGAGTATTTCACCGAACTCGCGGTTATAAACTCCTTTGGTATTTCACCCACACCTTCTAATTGGTAAGGAAAATCAGACTGGCCAACTGCAATTAGAAATGGCAGGTATAACAGTAGAAGCGAAACGGCGCTTTTCAATAAATTTTTATGCATTGAAATGAAATTCATTGGAGTATTGTTTAGAAAAGCAAAAGCCCGACCCCGAGGTTAAAATGTATGGCGTTACGTCTAATAAGTCTGTTCAGCACGAACAACTCAAAAACTTCGACATTGAACTCCTCAGGATCAGATGAAAAACTAAAGTCGGGTTCCAATCGGTATCGATCGGCAATGGCATCAGCTGCCCTGAGAGCTAATGGAAAGCGCGCTGTAAAACCATAGGAAAAAATAATTCTGTCTCGGTAAATATTATGTTTCAACCATGAAAAGGATAGGTTCAAAAAGTTGAATTTGGGATTTTCCAAGAAGTCTCTAGTGTTGGTAGAAAATAAATCAATGAGTTGATCATCTTCATCTGGGTCGATACGTCCTTTTATGAAGTGTCCTTCTAAACCAAATGAGTAAGACGTGCCATAGGGTGCTAAGGCCCCTTTCTTGGTCAGAAAAGAATAATGCTTCAGGCCAATAATTTTTGCGTCCAAGAAATGAACTAAACTTTCAGAATCTGTGTAGTTGTCCATTAGATCAAAGTAGTAATCTGCTTGTATAGCAGACTGGAAACCACCAAAAATGAGGGCGACTACATTTTTACGACTGTAGGTATAACCAATTTCTCCGGTAAAAGTATGCCCGATAGAAGGGCCACTATTATCGCTAAAACCCTGAGTCAATGTTGTATAAGGCCGATCTTTCGAAGGACTTAAAATCAGCCCATCACTGACTTTAAAATAAACCGTTTTCCCTAAGTAGCCAGGCGCTTGAGCTTTGGTGATTATCGAAGTCAAAAAAATTAGGAACAAAACAATTCCTATCCTAGCACTCGTCTTCATTGTGTTTCACTTTGACTACTAGAAATATAAGAACAATGGCCCATAAATCTGAATTTCAACTCAATAACATATCTTTAGCTAGTGAAAAATACTTTATGCGAATTTCTAAGATCATTGGATTGTTTTTTTTTTCTGTGGATTTGTCTATCGGGACAATTAAAGAGTCAGGAGCAGTTGCTCATCGCTAGTAGAACCTATAGCGACATTAAAGAAAAGACAGTCAATGATTCAATGCTTCAAGTCTATAATGACGCAAATCTCCTTACTTCGAAAACCAATTATAAGCTTAATGAATCTGGTTCAAAATGGATCATTACTAGTCGGTATAAGTATTTCTATTCCAATGGACTGCTCGTAGTGCTAGAAATGGAGACTTACTACGAACACAAGGATTTAATTCAGAAAACACGAAAGGTCGAATACACGTACAATGAGAAAGATGAAATCAAAGATCAAGCCTTTTATTTCTGGGATGGCACTAAATGGGTACTGACAGGTACAGAGGTTTATACCTACACCGACAACGGAGATCATCTAAGCAACTACCATTACGAATATCGAGGAACTATATCAGTCAATGATTCTAGGATGGAATCTGTTTATGACTCAAACAATAATCTCCTCCGTAAAACGACTAAATCGCTAGTAAAAAACGAATGGAAGCTTAGGAAAGATGAGACTTATGAATACGATGAAAGAGGCAATCAAACAAAATATACCAAAAAAGACGGCTCTTTAAAATACGTGAAAACAATGACCTACGATGAAAACGACCTTCAGCTTAGTTATGCTATGCGTGAAAAAGGTGGATGGGATGGTGTTTGGTCTGAGACTGGTACGTTCACGAATGAGAATGGAAAACGAGTTGAGGCAATGACCAAAAAAATTGAAAAGGGAGTACCTATCCATTACCAAAATCTATACGAATACGATGTAGCTGGGCTAATAAGTAAAAGGACTATTTTCATTAAGACTGATGACGAGTGGCAGCTACATAGCGAGGAATATTGGCACTACGATGAAGCCGGTAACTTAATTGAACGTGGTATCAATGAAAATGATAAGAGCAAATGGAAAAGGTACTATTGGGAAACTAGGCCTCGAGACTAAAATAGATAATGCGCTACCTACATTCGCAACAAGTGCGAAGCAACAAAGAAATCAATTTTTCGGTTTCCCCGAGAGAGCGACAATTCCTTTTTGCGGGTCATCGCAT
>CAZZIZ010000254.1:0-4507 GCA_964654535.1 uncultured Chitinophagales bacterium | reverse complement strand
AAACAAAGAAGTTTTGTCATGGGTGCCAACGGGAGAAATCTTACGTTATGTACATGGCATAAGATCTCTCACTGCGTTCGAGATGACAAGGTTTGTGAAACAAATAAGGTGAAGAAAAATATTACAAAGAAGAAGAGTGCGGGGAAAAACGCAAGTATTTTATAATCCGCCCCTCCATCAAATGCTGCTTCTCGTAGTGCGTTTTTAAATAAAGCCGTTTGTCCTCACGTACATCTTCATAAACGTTGCTAAAATCTTTTTCAATTGTAACTTTTTCTTCGGCCAACACTTCTTTAGTAAACTCGTACAACTCAGTACTATCCGTTTTGAGATGAATGATACCATCGTTCAACAAGATTCTACGATAAACCTCCAGAAATCTAGGAGCAGTTAATCGACGTTTGCTTTTGGAAGCCTTCAAAAAAGGATCTGGAAAAGTGATCCAAAATTCATTGCATTCACCCTTATCGAAAAAGTGGTCTAAAACTTCAATATTGGTTCTCAAAAAGGCCACATTGGGAAGCTTTTTAGCCAATCGAGCGGCAGACCAAATCCGATTACCTTTTATATCCACACCAATGAAATTTTTGTTGGGCTCCAGTTCTGCCATTTGGCGGGTATAATCACCTTGACCACAGGCCAGCTCAAGCACAATGGGATGGTCATTTTCAAAGATATCTTTACCCCAATTCCCTTTTAAAGAAACTACCTTTCCGTTTTCATCGTGGACAACAGGATTGTCCCAACTGAAGTTTTCGAAGACATTGGATAAGGTCTTCAGTTCTGCGAACTTTTTTCGTTTATTTTTACTCAAAGCGGTCTTTATCGAGAACTTGCGAAGATAGTGTTCTCTCTTTATTATGACTGGTACATTAATTGCCTCATTTTCTCAATGCACCTACTCGAACTCAATAACATTGTCAAACAATACCAAGATACGCTTGCGGTAAACAATGTTTCATTGGAGGTGCCTCACCAGACCATATTTGGACTCCTTGGACCGAACGGAGCAGGCAAAACCACCCTGATTCGAATCATTACCGATATTATAAAAGCGGACTCCGGCGAAGTGCTCTTGGAAGGGAGCGCCAAAGCGATAGATCGCATTCGCAATATTGGTTATATGCCAGAAGAGCGAGGCCTCTATAAAAAAATGAAAGTAGGCGAGCAGCTTATGTATTTGAGTCGCTTGAAAGATTTGTCTGATAAGCGCGCGAAAGAACAATTGAAATATTGGATGAACAAATTCGATATCCTCGATTGGTGGGGAAAGCAAATTGGTGAGCTGTCAAAAGGTATGCAGCAGAAGATTCAGTTTATTGCGACAGTGATGCACGATCCGAAACTGATTATTCTCGACGAGCCCTTTTCTGGACTCGACCCGATTAACGCCAACTTAATACGTGAAGAGATTTACGAGCTGAAAGAGAAGGGGGCGACCATTATATTTTCTACCCACCGAATGGAACAAGTGGAGGAAATTTGCGAGAGTATCGCCTTGATTCATAAAGGCGAGAAAATTTTGAGTGGCGACTTGGAAGTAATTAAAAACACGTACAAGGAAAATTTGTACCACGTCGAACATATGGGAGAGCTCAATGGTTTTGCTGAGGGGCCTTTTAAAATTATGAATCGTAACGAAAACGATTTGATTTTTAATCTGAAACCGGAACAACAACCCAACGAGTTGTTGAAGTACCTAATAGACAGCGGTGTGCAGGTGCATGAGTTCAATGAAATTCTACCGAGCATCAACGAAATTTTCATAAAAGAAGTAGGGGGCGAAAGCGATGAATAAAATTTGGCTCATTATTAAAAGAGAATATTGGACTCGTGTACGAAAGAAGTCTTTTATTTTAGTTACCCTGCTTTTGCCGCTGGGAATGGTTCTTATGATAGCCTTGCAAGTCTTTCTAACTTCCTTTAACAGAAGCGATCTCAATATCTTAGTGAAAGATGAGTCCGGCGCCTTCGTCCAGAAAGATGGTCGTGGCAATTTGTCATCGGTCATAGAAATTAGTCCCAATAGCAATCTTAGTATTGTTCCCACAGAAGAGCCCTTTGCCGTATTAAAGAATAGCTATCAAGATGATGGCTACGATGGCATACTATACATACCAGACATTGAGTTGGACAATCCAGAAGGCTTTGAGTATTACAGCGATAACTTTTTGGGTGTAACCAAAAAAATACTGTTAGAGCGACGACTTAAAGAAGTGCTGAAAAATATCCGCATAAAAGATGCGGGTATAAACCGAAGTCTCATTGATCAATGGGAAAAGATTTCGGTAAGCCTGGTAGAAACTGGCGAAACCGAGGATGGCGACTCAAACAAAGGTAGTAGCGAATTGGCCAATGTGCTAGGTTTCGGCATGGGTATGTTGATGTACATGATTATCATCATTTACGGCACTACGGTGATGAAAGGTATTATGGAGGAGAAGACCAACCGCATTGCGGAGGTTATTCTTACTTCTGTGAAACCATTTCAACTCATGGTCGGTAAGATTGTTGGAATTGGTATGGTTGGGATTACTCAGTACTTAATTTGGATGGGTTTGCTGCTTGCTATCTTTGCTGGCATTGGTGCTTATACCGGTCAGTCTATGGATATGACTACTAGCATCAATCAACAAACAGCTCCTGCTCAGGATTTAGGAGTAGATGTTGATCCAGAAGAATTGGCTACTGATTGGTTCGCTAAAATAACAGACCAATTGAGCAAGTTTCCAATTGGTCTATTGTTAGCGACCTTCGTTTTCTACTTTTTAGGAGGATATTTATTGTACGCAGCTTTGTTTGCGGCACTAGGTGCAATTATGGGCGAGGATGGTGAATCACAATCCTTGGTTATGGTAGTCACCACCCCCATTTTGATTTCCTTTTTCTTGCTCTTTGCGATTTTCGAAGATCCCAATGGACGACTGGCTTTCTGGGCCTCTATGATTCCTTTTTCGTCTTCTATTAATATGCCGGCACGTATTGCCTTTGGCGGCGTGAGTATGATTGAAATTATCTCCTCAATGATATTGCTTGTCCTTGGCTTCTTAGGGACGACTTGGGTGGCAGCGAAAATATATAGACTTGGAATACTCATTTACGGAAAGAAAATCAGTCTGAAAGAAGTGTGGAAGTGGGCCTTTGCGTCCTAGTTGTTTATGAAAAAAAGAATTGCAGTAATTGATTTGGGGACGAATACCTTTCACATTCTGGTGAAAGACCTATTCGAAGATGGAAGTGATGAGATAGTCTATCGTTTCAAAACTTTTGTGAAGCTTGCGGAGAAGGGTATAGAAACCATTCACCCAGGATCATATCAGCGTGGTCTAGACACCTTAAAAAAATACAGCGAGAAAATAACGGAACTCAAAGTAGATGAAGTCTATGCCATTGGTACTGCAGCTTTGCGTACCGCCAGTAATGGCGCGGAGTTTATAAAAGACGTGAAGGAGCAAACTGGTATTGAAGCTAAACTGATTTCTGGAGCAGACGAAGCTGAATTGATTACCCGAGGTGTACGCTCATCCGTTCCTTTTAGCGAAAAAACTTATCTCATTATGGATATTGGTGGCGGTTCGATTGAATTTATCTTCGCGAACAATACCGAAATATTCTGGCTAAAGAGTTTTCCGATTGGTGCGGCGGTATTGAAAAATCGTTTTCATATTACAGACCCAATCACTTTTAAGGAGATAGACACGCTAAAAGCTTTCATAAAAGAAACCTTGCAAGAAGTTTTTGAGCAAGGGGCAAAACTAAAACCGACCGCTTTAGTTGGGGCTTCTGGGACCTTCGACACCTTAATCGATTTGTATTTCTATCCACTTAGTCGCGTACGTGGAGACGAGTCTACTTACCATCCTATTAGCAGTTGTTTGTTTTACGATTTAATAGAGACTGTACTTATTAAAAACCACGCGCAGCGCGTAGCAATGCCCGGTATGCCCGAGCAGCGCAGCGATATGATTGTCGGTGCTTGCATTTTAATTGATGTGGTTATGAGTGAGCTGAGGTTGAAGTCGATTATTCAAACCGACTATGCGATGAAGGAAGGGATTTTTTGGAGTAGGCAGGAAGGTTTGGCCGTTTAGTTAGTCTGAATCAGGATTCACAGGATTTCAGGATTTGCTTGATTGAAGGCGATTTCTTCAAGAGCTTTTTGAATCTCATTCTTTTATTTCCTACCCTCAAGTCATTTCGAGCGCAGCCGAGAAATCTGTGTGTTCGTCTGTGTTACGTTTGAGCATTGGTCTGGAACACGGTATGCTTTGTATGAATTGCCGTAGGGGAAATGTCCGAAGGAATTAACGGCACAAGGCCAAGACTTGCGCCAGCCATGGATGAAGGAAGGAATTTTTTGGAGTAGGATGGAGGGCTTGGAGGTTTAGTTAGTCTGAATCAGGATTCACAGGATTTCAGGATTTGCTTGATTGAAGCAGTTAATAGTTTAATCGTCCCGATTTTCAATCGGGATGCATTAATTGGAGGATTTGCAATCCGACCTGAA
>CAZZIZ010000253.1:0-4508 GCA_964654535.1 uncultured Chitinophagales bacterium | reverse complement strand
ACGACAAATCCGGGAGAGTAGGTCGCCGCCGTTTTTTTTTATTTCCCCGACTTTTTAGGTCGGGGATTTTTTTTGTCTATATGTGAACTATATTGAGCACAATATCAATGAAGTCAAAGTTCAATTCAATATTAGGGCTCAACGTATTCTTGCTATTGTTTTCTTCGTGCTGTGGTGGTGAAAATGAGTTCTATTCGCGACTAGCTTATGGAATGACTGAAAAAGAAATTTCTTCGCTCATAGCTGAATATAAGTGTTTGTATGTTGAAGACCGAGATGCGTTCGTTGAGTACAATGACTGTTTATTTATAAGGGAACGTGAAGAAGATCACGGTTGGCTGGAATGGCCTTATACCTATTGTGTTTGTTTTGAAGATGGAGTTGTGATAGGCATTGTTGGCTACGATTGAATAGAAAGTTTCGATTTGTTTCCCAGACTGTTGGTCGGGGTTTTTGCATATAAGTGAAGGTTTTAAATGAGACTAGTTAAGAGACTGATATTGTTTGTATTTGCTCTAGCGATTGTGTACTTCCTGCTCATTGCCATAAACTTGACCTTCTTCAAACCAGGAGTTAAAAATGTTCTAATTGAAGGAACGGTCAAGAATTACTTTAGCAAACCCGAACCATACTTTAAGCCCAAGCCAAACATGAAATTGGTCTTGAACTATAAATACTACGAACGACCAAGTCATTACCCGGGAAAAAGTATCGATCTAATTACAGATGAGAATGGGAGTTTTACTTACAAAATTGAAGAAAGGGTCACACAATTCTCGATTGTAGTTGATTATAAAAAAGGCGCTTTCACTTATGTTGATGGTCAAGTTGACAAGAAGAAACATCAGTTAAGTTTCACAATCGATGAGGAACGCGATAACATTCAGGTGTCTGAAATGACTAGTGGCGTTACGGTAAATAACATTAGGCAGTACGCTCCGGAGCAACTCACGGGTTCCGACTATCCAATAAAGTGATTCAAGGACGTCAAGGAAAAGATTAGTGAACCATAACGCTTAGATCATTCGAAAAACCATTGACCTCATACTCCATCTTAAGAATCTTAAAAATCCTGTTCGAGCTTTTGGGCGTGCCCCACTGACATCTATGCTGCACATAAGTTCCGGGGTCAGGCTCTCTGCCCTCGCTCTGTTCTGCTGTTTTACGCTTAGCACTTCTAGGCTCTAAGGAGCTAAGTTCTACGGTTCATCAGCAACAAGAGCTCAAACAAAGGCTTTAATCCTTCTCGTAATAAAGTCGCTAATTTTCGAGTGCTTAGATGTATTTTGAAATTCGAGAAACCTACTGCTCCTCAACAAAAGTAGCATCCCCAAACGCCTTAAAACGGTATTCCTTCTTAGCCATAGGAATAACCAGCGCAAAGCCAACCAAAGCTTCAATTGAGCCCAGGAGAAATAGAGGATCACGCGTCTCATCATTCGGAAGAATAAATGCTGAGGCGGAAGTTACGAATCCAGAAAATAGTAAAGCAGCGCCAGCGATAACCGCAAACTCTCTACGCTTGTGCGCTTCTTTGTTCCGGTAAACTGTTAGAAAATTAACATCAGATTTTGCTACCGTCAATTCCCATTCAGCCTTCTTAGAGTTGAAGCCATTGTAAGTGTAGCGACTATTTTCTTGATTATCTGCACGAAACTTGTACGTTAAAAGCTTGATGCTATCTACTGTCGAAGATTTTAAGTGACCTTCTATCTTAATTTTATCATTAGACTGAGCATCTTGAATATCAAAAAGCAAATATTTAGTCGGTGTTATGATTTTTAACTTAGACTTATTCGTTCCTATTCTTAACTCTTGACTATACCCCTCAAGCATTCCGAGTATAAGGCAACAAAGCACAAAGAGCGTTTTTCGCATTTTGTAAATATAATGTTCTCCCAACTCACTAAAGAAACAGAGTTGAATTCAATGTCTTATTTTGTACCGTTCTTTTGCAAGTAAATAAGTACGGCGCACAACATTTTTCCTTTAATTTCCCAACGTGAACTACCAAATAAAACGCTACACCCAACACGCGCATCTCAACTTCCCTATCGTGGGCAAAACCACAGGTAAGCACTGGGTAATAGCCCAAGGCGATCAAAAAGTAGGCGACCTGCTGTTCAGTCCGCATCGCTCGGTTTATAAATCTACAGAGGAGCTCTATGTAATTGAGCCGCTGCATTACAATGATCATCAGTCCTCGCTTTCAGAGGACGAACACAACCTCACAGTGTTTCGTGAAGGCAAGCCATACGGGATGGGCAACCTGTCTACTCAGTTTCCAACTTTTCGTAAAGCAAAGTTCATTTTAAAACTTCAAGACAAAAAATTGTTATTGCGTGGAGAGAATAAAGCCTTCGCATCGCCAAGCCTCGATACCACAATTGATTCGAGAAAAGTCGAACCGCAAATAACCGCCAGCAGTAAATTCTTAGGAACCACAGGCGAGTTCGATTGCAGCGGCGAAATCAATTGCGGCAATGAGCAGTGGGCAGAATTTATATTCTGCTATGTATTTTTTATAGAGATGGATATGATTAAAACCATTATCCGCTCGAACAAGTAAACGCTTACAGCTTCACTCCAACATTCGGACTTGCAGCCATGATTTCATCACTAGCCTTATCCGCAAATTGAGCAAAGTTCTCGTTGAAGCGAGTAGCTAACTTGCTAGCTGTAGCAACATAGTCTTCTTTGTTTTTCCAAACGTTTATAGGATTCAAGAAAGCCGATCGCACACCAGGACACTTCTTAGGAATAATCATTTTGAAAACGGGATCTTTTTCAAAAGCCACGTTGTCCAAAACGCCATTAATAGCAGACTTAATTATTGCACGGGTGTCCGCGAGTTTAATGCGTGTGCCTACACCGTAAGCTCCGCCCGTCATTCCCGTATTAATCAACCAGACATTTACCTTAGACTCCTCCATTTTCTTACCCAACATTTCTGCGTAATAAGTAGGGTGGAGCGGCATAAATGGTGCACCAAAGCAAGCAGAAAAAGTAGTAGTAGGTTCCACCACACCCTCTTCTGTTCCAGCAACCTTGGAAGTATAACCAGAAATAAAATGATACATCGCCTGACCAGGATTCAGCTTAGATATTGGAGGTATAACCCCAAAAGCATCGTAAGTAAGAAAGAAAATGTTTTTAGGAACACCACCCATTTGCGAATGTACCTTGTTCGGAATATGCGAAAGCGGATAACTCACGCGGGTATTTTGGGTTTTGTCTACGTTGTCAAAATCAACCGTGCGCGTTCCTTCTATGTAGTTTATGTTTTCCAGAATCGCCCCAAACCGAATGGCATCACAAATCTGCGGCTCGTTTTCTGGCGATAAGCCAATGCACTTTGCATAGCAACCACCTTCGAAGTTAAAAACCGAAGTCGCGTCCCAGCCGTGTTCGTCATCGCCGATAAGGCGACGTTCCGGATCATTACTCAAAGTAGTTTTACCTGTTCCCGACAAGCCAAAGAATATAGCGGTGTCTTCTTGTCGGCCCACGTTTCCAGAGCAGTGCATTGGTAAGACATCGCGTTCGGTAGGCAAGACAAAATTCAAGACCGAGAAAATGCCTTTTTTAATCTCGCCAGTGTAAGCACTCCCACCTATTAAAACAATCTTCCGAGAAAAATTGATAATAGAAAAGTTGTGCTGACGCGTATCATCGATTGCTGGATCGGCGTGAAAGTTTGGTGCGGCAATAACCGTCCACTCTGGACTAAAGTCAGCCAGTTCGTGGAGTTGCGGACGAATAAACATGTTCGAGGCAAACATATTTTGCCAAGGGTGCTCATTCAGCACACGTACATTTAGGCGGTAGGCAGGATTAGAACACGCCATCGCATCACGTACGTATACTTTTTTGCCTTCCAAATATTTTACAACGCGCTGATAGAGGTATTCAAACTTCTCCTCGTCATAAGGTTGATTTATATCGCCCCAGTCTACCATGGACCGCGTAATATCGTCTTCAACGATGTAGCGATCCCTTGGTGACCGACCAGTAAATTCGCCAGTATCGACGGCCAGCGCACCTGAATCTGCCACGGTACCTTGACCGAGCCGTATGGTATGCTCGCTTAACTCAGCCGGTGTTAGATTCCAATAAATTTCTCCTGGCATTATGCCCAGATTATCGAGGCCATAGGCGCGATTTGGTGTTCCGTGGTCGGTCATTTTGAATTGGTTTGATTGGTTTGCGGGCAAAACTAATGTTTGTTAGCTATAAAATGTAGTGCTTCAAGCATTCTTTTGAATCGACCGTAAAACTGTGACTTAAGTAATGGAGAATGTGAATAAGCCCTTTGTATATGTTGGGTGATTTGGGCTTTTGTTTGGGCGTGCCCCACTCAATCTGCAGCGTAGCTGCAAGTTCGGGGTCGGGCTTTCGGCAGTCGCTCTGTTCTTCAAAAAGCAAAAGGTCTCTCTAGCTCTTACGAGCTAAAGACCTTTCTTGCTTTTTGAAACAGGAGCTTCAACAATGCCTCTATCCCTCACGCA
>CAZZIZ010000252.1:0-4538 GCA_964654535.1 uncultured Chitinophagales bacterium | reverse complement strand
AAAATAAAACCGCCTAAAGCAGAAAAGCAGCCAAAGGTAAAAACGCCAAAGGCTCCAAAGGTTAAGGCCACCAAGCCACCATCTAGCACGAACGCAACGAGCGTAAAACAAGTTAAGCCACCAATGATAATGACCACCGACGACTCAGCGGGTTTGAAGTATAAGGTTATTGTTGGCCCTTACGAAAACTTCACGGCAACGATGCAGATGGCCTTAGACAAAATGGACACCGAAATCGATTACCGCGATGCGGATGGCGGCAAATGGGCCAGTATGGGTTACTTTATGACCATCGCCGGCTCCGAACGTGCTATACAATACCTGAAAAAGTGCGGCATAAAATCTGCGCGAATAGTAGCATTCGCCGACGGAAACCAAACCGACTACAGTATTAAGAAGTTGAAGAAGGACGGGATTAAGTAGGTCAAAAATTAAATTTTGGGCGTGCCCCTCTTATCTGCCTGCGGTCAGCTAATCCTTCTTCCGCAAGCGGAAAGGATTAGCTGACCTTTGGCAAAAGAGGGTCGGGCTTTCGACCGTCGCTCTGTTCTTCAAAAGGCAAAAAGCCCATCTAGCTCCAAGGAGCTAAGTGCTTTTCTTGCCTTTTGAAACAGGAGCTCCACAAAGGTCTCTATCCCTCACGCGAAGACAGCTCAAAAGCCTTGAATCTCTGTGGCGCCTTTATTCTAGGTGCGTACCGTGACTTTAATAAATCACAAGTAACGTATACCTTTGCCCCAGCGTGGCCCAACTACACAACAAATACGACAAGGAAATCCTTAAAAAGCAAGCCCTCGATTCGGAAGAGCGAGTTACCCTTTCTTTTTATAAATACTACCAGATAGGCAACGTTCCCTTATTCCGCGATCACTTGTACATCGAATGGGAGAAGATGGGAGTATGGGGACGCATCTACGTAGCCAGTGAAGGCATCAATGCACAGATATCAGTACCTAAGTCGAACTGGGAATATTTTACCGAACACATTGGCGACATTACTTTCTTGGAAAAGGTGCATCTCAATGTTGCCATTGAGCAAGACTTATCTTTTTACAAGTTGGCCATAAAAGTAAAAGACAAAATAGTCGCCGACGGTCTCAACGACTTTTCATTTAATCCTGGCGATTCAGGAACGCACTTAGATGCTGAAAAATTCAACCAGCTCACCAGTCAAGACGATACCATTGTCATAGACATGCGCAACCACTATGAAAGTGAAGTGGGGCATTTCAAAGATGCCCTCACCCCAGACGTAGATACCTTCCGCGAGTCCTTGCCTATCGTCGAAGAAATGATAGAAGGCGATCGCGATAAGAACATCGTAATGTACTGTACTGGTGGTATACGCTGCGAAAAAGCAAGCGCTTGGTTCAAGCATCGCGGATTTGAGAAAGTCTACCAACTAAAAGGTGGTATCATAGAATATGCGCGCCAAGTAAAAGCCAATGAGTTAGAAAACAAGTTCGTCGGCAAGAACTTTGTTTTTGATGAGCGCTTGGGCGAGCGCATCAGCGATGAAGTAATCGCCAACTGCCATCAATGTGGTAATCCCTCAGATCGCCACACCAACTGCGTGCAAGAAGGCTGTCACTTACTCTTCATACAATGCGACGCTTGTGCTGCAAAAATGGAGAACACGTGCTCAGATGAGTGCCTAAGTATTACCAAGCTTCCAGAAGAAGAACAAAAAGAGCTGAGAATCAAACTTGGAAAAAACAAGCGCAACGTTTATCGCAAGGGGCGTTCGGAAAAGTTACCTTTTAAGAAATAGGTCTACCCTTCATCCTGAAAATACATCTCCGCAATCTGACGATAATGCGTCATACGCGCTCCTGGCTTCTTGTGTATAGTAGAGAACTTCATGTATTCTGGACTGAGCACCTTTTTAGTATCACCAACACAGGCTACTACAAGTTGCAGAGGAATTTGTAAATGATTGGACTGCTCCTCATACCACCAACGTTTCATTCGATACTTGGCTACGCGTTCTATCAGTTCGCAGCGCCAGAAGTTTTCAAAGTCATAAGTCTTTATGACTTTAAACATAGCGCCCATTTCCTTGCGGAGTTTTTTGAGTTCGTCGTCCCAATTAGAACAACTATCTATTTGTATAAAACCATTTACGTCTAGGAGGTAGAGCGTTCCCGGAGATTTCCATTTTATATGATTGCCGTGTAACTCCAAGCGATGAACAATTAGGGACAATTATAGTCGTACCAAATTTCTTCCTGCTTTGTACCATTGATAAAAGAAGTGAAATGTGTTACGTATCCGTCGTCGTCAAACTCATACTCATAAGTTTTGACCTCATTTCCTTCCGTACGTGTGACGGGAAGGTTTCTTATGGGTGTTCCGAACAAGTCAAGGCCTGGAACGTAGTCCAAGGCACCTTCTCTGTTCTCAAAAAAACCGGAGTTCAAAGGCAGCAGCATCTCATCGTCGCCATAGGTATAATCGAAAGAAAATTGCGGTGTAGGAGGATCTATAATCTCCATCTTCCAGTTTGTTAAATTTTCATTTTGATAAGTGTAGCTTACCAAAATGTCACTGCTCACTAGCCCAATAACCAAACCCTGAGTTATTTCAAGCTCAGTAATCCTGTTATTACTGTCATAGGTATAAGAGTAAAAGCTAGTATCATTAACGGTTTCAGGTGCAGGTACTTGAAAGGCACTTTCGGGGTAACCATTTGCTCCCAGAGTATAGGTAATTGTATATCCTGCTAAAGGATGTTCAACGACCACTTCATTTTGACTTGGGTAACTGTAATTAAAAGTTGCATTCGCCAATGGGCGACCCTGTGCATCAAAGGCGTAAGTGTGAATGGGCGTAATATTTTCACCGCTTTGAAAAAATTCTGACTTCAAGGTGCACTGCGCCCTAGACGGAATTGCACCGTTGCCATTGTCATCGTCTTCACAAGACGAAACAAAAATGCTGAGTAATGCGAGGCATAAAAGGGGTATGAATTTTTGCATAGCTGTATGCCTCAATATAAACCAATGCACAAAAGAGTGCAATTCAGTTTATGAGCATCTGTTATGCTTGCTTCTAAGGAAATCTTAAATAAACATACCCGCTAGAGTAGCGGTCAACCAGCTGGCAAGTGCGCCACCGAACATAGCTTTGAGCGCCACCGCTGCAATGTCGCTTTTGCGACCGGGGGCTATGCCGCCTATGCCTCCCATTTGGATTCCTATGGAAGCAAAATTGGCAAATCCGCATAGCGCATAAGAGGCAATTGTAGCGGTTCGGGCGGAGACATCTTTACCAACTTCCAGTGCACCTAAGTTCTTATACGCAATGAGTTCGGTCAAAGCAATTTTTTCACCAAGTAGCTGACCGAGAATATGTGCTTCATCCCAGGGCACACCCATTGTCCAAGCGAGAGGTTTAAAAATTATACCAAACAAATCTCCAAGGGAGGTATTGGCAAAGCTCAATCCATAATCTACCATCGCAACCAAGGCTACGAAAGCAATAAGCATACCGCCGATATTTAAAGCGAGTTTCAATCCATCTTCGGCTCCATTACCCAGTGCCTCCATTACGTTTTCTGCATTCTTTTCTACATCTACGGTAACAGTACCCTTGGTATCTGAAACTTCAGTTTCGGGGTAGATAATTTTGGCAATGACTATGGCTGCGGGAGCACTCATAACCGAAGCAGCCATTAAGTGACCAGCAATGTCGGGCACATCAGCGAGCATTTTAACGTAGATAGCCATAACCCCTCCAGCAACTGTAGCGAAGCCACCAGTCATTATGGTCATGATTTCCGATTTAGTCATGGTTTTCACAAAAGGCTTTACTAAGAGCGGTGCTTCCGTTTGCCCTACGAAAATGTTTCCCGTAATACATAAACTCTCCGAGCCCGAAGTACCCATGGTCTTCTGCATAATTTTGGACATAATGCGAATGATAAACTGCATTATTCCTAGGTGATACAAAATGGACATTAAAGTCGAGAAGAAAATAACGGTGGGCAATACCCGAAAAGCAAAATTGACCAAAGGGGCATCGACTTCATTGCTTATAAAGGAGGCAAATAGAAAATCGCCACCAGCATCTGAAAACTCTAAGAGCTTTTTAATGGCCGTATCAAAAAACTCGAAAAAGGGACGACCAATTGCTATGGGCTCAGCTAAACCTGGAATTGGAATGGGCAAAAGAATAATAATGGCAAAGATGAGCTGTAGGCCAAGTCCCCAGACTACCAATCTCCAATCTACATTCTTCTTGTTGTTAGACATCAAGAAAGCAATCCCCAAGAGGACAAACATTCCCAATAACCCTGTAAATCGCTCCATATATACGTATCAACCTTGCTACTCTAAAATAAGATTTTATGCTAATCAAAGAGCTTTGATGAGCTAGAAAAACTGAGGCTGCGTGAGGGATAGAGGGGTCTGCTTGAGCTCCTGTTGCTCACAAACCGTAGCACTTAGCTCCTTAGAGCTAGAAGTGCTAAGCGTGCAGGGAGCAGAACAGAGCGAGCCCCGAAAGCCCGACCCTTTGCGCAGCAAGAAGGGGCACGC
>CAZZIZ010000251.1:0-4543 GCA_964654535.1 uncultured Chitinophagales bacterium | reverse complement strand
ATAGCGTGCGTAGCGACCTAATGCGTTACGAAGCTTTCAATCCTTACAACGATGGCTTCAACCTAACCTGGACGGACATATTTGATATGCGTTACTTCGACTCGCTCATAACCAAAGAAAGCAACGCCCACGATATGCGTATAAAAGAATACGCAGATGGCAGAGACGCGCTTTTGGAAGCACAACGTATTCAGAAGAAGCTTTTTAACTGGGAGCACGATCTCTGGGAATACTAGGCAAGCCGTACCTTTGTCAAAAAATTGCTATGGCAAAAGGTAAAGTAACTGGCATAGGAGGCATCTTTTTCAAATGCGCCGATCCGAATAAAACCAAGGATTGGTACAAGGAAAACTTAGGGCTCAACACTAATCCTTATGGTGCACTCTTTGAGTTTCGCCAGGGAGCTGCACCGGAAGAAAAGGGCTACCTCCAATGGAGTCCTATGAAAGCTGACACTGATTACTTCGACCCTTCTAAACGCGAGTTTATGGTTAACTATCGCGTAGAAAACATCGAAGCCTTTGTTGAGCAATTCAAAGAATCGGGTGTTACCATCTGCGACGAAATACAATCTTTCGAATACGGCAAGTTCGTACACATTATGGATCCGGATGGAAACAAACTTGAGTTGTGGGAACCGATAGATAGTGCCTTTACCAAAACCGAGGAAGGGAAAACCATAATGTAATGTGGGCTTGGGTGAGCTACATAATTCGGCGCGGCCTCTGGGCTCCCGTCGCTGTACTCGCCTTCGACACTTTTCTGGACTTCACTTTCGATATCTATGCGCGCTACCCATCTTATGATGTTGTTTCGCATACCCTTGGTGGTATGGCCATTGCCTATCTGTTTAGTATAGCTTACCGTGCACCAAATGCACAGAAGTTTTTAGGCAGCCATAGCAAGTTTTCCTATTTCCTTTTCAGCATTTGCTTTTGCGGTCTCGTTTGTATCGTCTGGGAGTTTAGTGAGTGGCTAAGCGATTGTTATATGGGCAGTCAGCATCAGTTGGGTATTGGAGATACTATGGGTGATTTCTTTTTTGGATTGTTGGGTGCTGGCTTGGTGAGTTTTTTCTGTTCACGAAGCTTGAGACAATAAATTTTTTGTTTTCGCCCTAGCTTCCTGGACGAACTTTAAGGAAAAAAATCTTTAATGAAGTTTGATTCTTAGTTTCTGAATTCTAAATTTCTGCTATTACATAGCCAGTCAGGAGTTGAAGCATTTGCTTCACTATTGAAACAAAAAAAATGGTTTTGGGCAGGTGTCATCATGTGCAATGCACTATACGGAGCACGTAAGGACTGCAAGCCCCCACTCGGTTCGCACCCGACTAAAGTCGGGGCGATTGCGGGGTTTGAAAGAACCCTATTCCGTAACTTCATCCCCGAATGTCAAACCCCTCCACAATCAAAAAAGAAAAAGTCTACTTCGAGAATCTCGACGGACTCCGTTTCTTTTGTTTTCTGGCAGTGTTTCTCTTTCACAGTTTCCATTCCGAGTACGATTACATTCTCAACAACTCTTGGTATCAGTTTATAGCGCAAGACCTTTTCGGTAATGGCAGACTCGGCGTCAACTTTTTCTTCGTCTTGAGTGGCTTTCTTATAAGCTATCTCCTACTCAAGGAAAAGACGATACGCGGAAATGTAGACGTCGGTCGATTTTATATAAGGCGTATTCTGAGAATCTGGCCGCTTTATTATTGCTGCGTCTTTTTTGGCTTCGTGATATTTCCTTGGCTCAAGTCCACTTTAGGTGCGGTGCCCAACGAAACTGCCAACCCCTGGTACTATATGTTTTTCGTGAGCAACTTCGACTTTATAAGAAGTGGCTTGCCCGATGCTAGTGTCTTAGGCGTGCTTTGGTCAATTGCGGTAGAAGAGCAGTTTTACTTGACTTGGCCGCTTATCTTTTTCGCGCTGCCCAAGGAGAGGTTGGAATTGATCTTTCCATTAATCATTGCCAGCTCCGTTGCTTTCCGTGCCAGCTTCGATGCAGCGAATATTCACGAAATGCATACACTTTCCTGTATCGGCGATATGGCCATAGGTGGTTGGGGTGCTTTTTTGGTTTACACAAAAGAAGATTTTAAAGCGTCCATCATCAACATTCCGAAATGGGCAATCCTGTTTTTGTATGCATTGTTGATAGTGATTTTTCTTTTTCGAGACGAAGCGTATCAAATTTCTTGGTGGAGACCCGTTGAAAGACTCTTTATCGCTTTTACATTTTTGATGGTCATCTTAGAGCAGACCTACGCCAAACACTCGTTTTATAAGATGAAGAACATTCCATTGGTCGGAAAACTAGGTCGCATTTCATACGGTTTGTATTGCCTACACTTCATTGGAATCCTTATCACGCTTACGATTACTCGGAAACTAGGACTCAATGACAGTTTAGGACTTGTGCTAATACTTGAAACCGCAATTGCGTTATTAACAACTATCTTGATAAGTGCAATTAGTTACCGCGTTCTGGAGCGTCCTTTTCTAAAATTGAAAAACCGATTTTCATACATCACGAAAAATGATAATTGATGTATTTTTTCGATGTATTCGAATTCACAAAATCAGTCCTGTATTCCACATATTGATAACTTAAGTTTTACAACTAAGACTCACTTGTATCTTTGTAGCCGATAACGAAATGATATCAATCACACTCCTAATAATTTCTAATCGAGGCTAGATGGCAGACAATCCTGCAGTATTACTATTAGCGGATGGCACAGTATTTTATGGCAAAGCTGCCGGAAAAATAGGCACCGCAACTGGCGAAATATGTTTCAATACCGGAATGACCGGCTATCAAGAAATTTTCACCGACCCGTCATATTTTGGACAAATCATAGTTACCACCAATGCGCACATTGGCAACTACGGTGTTACCGATAAAGAGGTAGAATCGGACAAGATGAAAATAGCTGGAATGGTGTGCAAGAATTTCAATATTCCGCATTCACGTTCTCAGGACGCTTACTCTATCCAAGATTACTTCATCAATGAAAATTTAGTAGCCATCAGTGATGTCGACACTCGCGCGATTGTACGACACATAAGAAGTAAGGGTGCTATGAATGCTATCATCTCTTCTAAAGAGATGGATATCGAAAAATTAAAAGAACAACTTTCTGCGGTCCCCTCAATGGATGGATTGGAATTGGCCAGTCAAGTTAGTACAACGGAAGCCTATACTATTGGAGATAAGGAAGCCAAGTTCAAAGTAGCTGTGCTCGATCTGGGTACAAAACGCAATATTCTAAAGTGTTTTGTCGAAAGAGGATGCCAGTTAAAAGTTTTTCCCGCGAAATCAAGTTTCGAGGAGATGAACGCTTGGAACCCCGACGGATTTTTTATCTCCAATGGTCCGGGTGATCCATCTGCGATGGATTATGCAGTGGATACATTACGTCAAATACTAGATACCAATAAACCAACCTTTGGCATTTGCTTAGGACATCAGTTATTGGCTCTAGCAAATGATATTCCTACCTACAAAATGCACAACGGTCACCGAGGTATCAATCACCCAGTGAAAAACGTAATAAGTGGTAGATGCGAAATAACTAGTCAGAACCACGGTTTTGGTGCAGACCCCGATGCCATTGTTAAATCGGACAAGGTGGAAGTAACCCACGTAAATCTTAATGACGAAACGATAGAAGGTATTCGCGTAAAGGGTAAACGTGCATTCTCGGTGCAGTACCACCCAGAAGCTTCACCGGGACCACACGATTCTCGCTACCTCTTCGACGATTTCGTCGAGATGTTGAACTAGAAGCCTCTTGCCAACAGACTAATTTCAACTAATCGATGTTAGTCAAAACATTCTTTACTTTCGTCTTCTCATAAATTCATAAGAATATTTTTATGTCATTAATACTGCACATACAAGCAAGACAAATTTTAGATAGCCGAGGTAATCCAACCGTAGAAGCTGATGTTTACACCGAAAATGGAACACTTGGTAGAGCCGCAGTTCCTTCAGGCGCGAGTACGGGCGTACACGAGGCAGTAGAGCTGCGTGATAAGAACCCAAAGAAATATATGGGCAAAGGCGTATTGACCGCAGTGAAAAATGTCAATACCAAAATCAACAAAGCACTACGCGGTGTTAGTGTTTTCGAGCAAAACCAAATTGACGGATTAATGCTTGGTTTAGATGGTACAGCTAACAAAAAGAAACTGGGTGCAAACGCTATTCTAGCAGTTTCATTAGCTTGCGCGAAAGCAGCAGCAGAGGAAAGTGCGCAGCCACTTTATAGATATTTGGGTGGTGTTAACGCCAATACCCTACCGATACCAATGATGAACATCATCAATGGCGGCTCCCACGCTGATAACAGTATCGACTTTCAGGAATTTATGATTGTGCCTTACGGAGCGAAGTCTTTCAGCGAAGCTTTGCGTATGGGCGCGGAAGTGTTTCACAACTTGAAAAAAGTTTTAGGCAGTAAGAACTACTCGACCAATGTAGGTGATGAGGGTGGTTTTGCTCCAAACCTCAAATCGAACGAGGAAGCAATTGAAACCATTTT
>CAZZIZ010000250.1:0-4553 GCA_964654535.1 uncultured Chitinophagales bacterium | reverse complement strand
GTAAACATGATGTTACCATAGTAAAAACTCAAAAGGAGCCTTGTTCCTAGATTTAGGATGAATAACTAAACAGCTAATCATCGCTTCATATTCAATATGAAAGCTCCGCGTGATTGGCTTAAAACGAAAAATCACCAAATATGAAACGCACACTCCTACTTCTCTCGTTTTTAGCTTGCACTTCAATATTTGCCCAAGTTCCATTAACCTGTATTGAGGGCTTCCTAGAGGTGTATCATCCAAGTGATTCTACTTCTGTTTACATTGGTCAGAGGGCTGGAAAAAATATAGATAACTCGTCTTTTAAGTTCAACACTTTTCTAGGACAGGATGCAGGACTCAATAGTGTTCAAGGAAGCAATAATACTTTTCTTGGGCGTGGTGCAGGATTTAATAATGTCTTGGGGTCTTTTAACACTTTAGTTGGACGCGCAGCAGGATCTAGTAGCATTTCAGGATTTTCTAACACTTGCGTTGGATGGTTTTCAGGTCATAGTTTAACTACAGGATCAGGCAATACTTTTATCGGTGATAGTGCAGGTGACACCCTCAACGCGGATTCTGACAACAATATCTGTATCGGAAGTGGTTCTGGACCATTTACGAGTATTCAAACTTCTCAAAAACTTTATATCGATGTTTTAAGTTCAAACAGACCATTAATTTATGGAGAGTTTGACAATAACCTTCTTCGGATTCACGGCGATTTCGAAGTCAACAATTCAAATGGCAACGTCATTAGAGTTGACGACACGAATGGAAACCTAGTCATGAACTTTGGAAGACTTGGTGTCGGAATTCAGCCTGGCAACTTCAAACTTAATGTAAATGGCACTGCAGCGAAAAGCACACCTGGCGACTGGGCCGGAAACTCCGACGCGCGACTGAAAAAAGATGTTCTTCCGCTAGACAGTCAAGTTATGCTTAACAAAGTCCTTGCTATGCAAGGCGTCTTTTATGAATGGAATGATGATAAAACTGGCATAGACCGTCCGGAAGGTGTACAGATTGGTTTTATCGCTCAAGACTTGCAAGAGGTTTGGCCAGAAAAAATAAACGAAGACGAACAAGGATATCTGCATACTGCTTATGGAGACTATGATCCAATACTGGTAGAAGCTATTAAGGCGCAACAGAAGATTATAGATGATCTAATTGCAAGAATGGAAGCGCTGGAAAAATTGTTGGCGAAAGAGCTCACTTCGAAACTGTAATGTTAAGAGGAGGAGTTAGCGTGAGGGATAGAGGGGTCTGTTTGAGCTCCTGTTGCTGATGAACCATAGCACTTAGCTCCTTAGAGCTAGAAGTGCTAAGCGTAAAAGAAGCAGAACAGAGCGAGCCCCGAAAGCCCGACCCCGAATTGGCGCAGCCAGATTGAGCGGGGCACGCCCAAATACTTAACGTAAGTCTTATACGATAATGAACATAGCGTTTTATCTCGCTTCGCTCGATTTTTATTTTCTAGATGCAGAGATTACTCGCTTCGATCGAAACGACCAGTGCTTAATCTGGAGTAGCGTTGCGCAGTTCTTCTAAGAAAGGACTGGCAAAAATGAAGCTATTGAGTTCGGCGTGCTTGCTTTTTAATATTTCCTTGTTGCTGCCCTCCCATTCTTTGAGGCCTTGATGCAAAAACACCACTTTCTCGCCGATGCCCATAACCGAGCTCATATCGTGGGTATTCATGATGGTGGTCATATTGTTCTCGCGGGTAATCTCGCGAATCAGCTCATCGATTTTTAGAGCGGTCTTGGGATCGAGTCCAGAGTTGGGCTCATCGCAAAACAAATATTTCGGTTCTAAAATAATGGCGCGCGCAATTCCTACACGCTTCATCATTCCTCCACTAATTTCCGATGGATACTTTCCATTAGAGCCAACCAAGTTTACACGCTCTAGCGTTTTGTTCACGCGCATTTCTTTTTCTTTAGCGGTATCGGTGGTGAACATATCTAGCGGGAAGCGTACATTTTCTTCTACGGTTAAAGAATCGAACAAAGCGGAGCCTTGAAATAGCATCCCGATTTTTCGACGAACCTGCTTTTTCTCCTTCTTATTAAGGCTGGAAAACTCCATATCGTCGTAGTAAATCTCGCCTTGGTCTACTTCAAACAAACCAATCATGCATTTTAAGAAAACCGTTTTACCCGAACCAGAAGTACCAATAATTAAGTTCGTCTGACCAGTTTCGAAAACGGTATCGATTCCTCTCAGCACTTTCTTTTCATCGAAAGCCTTGTGTATGTTGTTCACTTTTATCACGATAGTAAAATTACGGCGATGACCAAATCGGCTACAATTATCATAATGCTCGAGTAAACTACTGAGCGCGTACTGGCGTCTCCAATTTCCAATGCTCCTCCTTTAACGTAGAATCCTTGGTAACAAGAAATAGAGGAAAAGATAAAGGCAAATACAAACGCCTTAATAAGCATCACCACCACATTGAAAGACTCGAACCAAGAAAGCAGTCCCTTTTCGTATATCTCCATCGGCACGCCGCTCACTACGGTCGCGATCCATCCACCCATAACGCCAACAAATGCGGCTACGACTACAAGAAATGGAACGATGAGAATGGCGGCTAGAATTTTAGTTAGACTTAAATAAGTGCTGGTATTGACCCCCATAATTTCGAGGGCATCTATTTGTTCGGAGATTCGCATACTCCCCAACTCGGTGGCAATATTACCTCCGACTTTACCGGCGAGAATAATGCAGGAAAAAGTGGGCGCCATTTCTATAATCATCATATCACGAACGATATATCCTACATAGTAGATAGGTACGAAAGAATCTGATAATTGATATGAAAACTGGACCGCCGTAACCGCTCCCATAAAGAAATTGACTATAGCCACAATGGTGACGGAACCAACCCCAATATTGTTCATTTGACGGAATACCTCCTTCCAATACATACCGAACTTTTCGGGTTTATGGAAAAGGGTGCCTAAGAACTGAATATATCTACCGAAATGGTATAGGAGTCGCATAACTGAAGTGCTAATGCCAAAATTACTCCAAAAATGAAACTCTCAGCTTTTTACTTACTTTGAATGGAATTAATTACAAAAATGAGCAGAAATAAGACCGTCGCAATTAGTGGAGCGACTAAAGGAATAGGTAGGGCTTTAGCCGAAAAATTTGCCAAAGAGGGCTTCGATGTTGCCGTAAATGCCCGCAATGAAAATGACCTTGCCGCTATGTCCAGCAAATTTGCCAAAGATCATTTAAACATCGCGTTTTACACTCGACCAACGGATATGTCCCAGAAGGAAGAAGCTCAAGCTTTTGGAAAATTTGCATTAGAAAAAATGGGGCAAATAGATGTGCTCATAAACAACGCTGGTTTCTTTTTACCGGGACTTATTAGCGAGGAGGAAGACGGCAATCTTGAAAAGCAAATTGAAACAAATTTGTACAGCGCCTACCATCTTACGCGGTCGGTTATCGAAGATATGAAAGCGAAAAAATCGGGACACGTTTTCAATATTTGTTCGGTGGCCAGTTTAATTGCTTATCCGAACGGCGGTTCTTACAGCATCTCAAAATTTGCGATGTTGGGTTTTTCAAAAGTGCTGCGCGAAGAAATGAAACCCCACGGCATTCGCGTTAGCTCCATAATGCCCGGCGCGGTACTCACCGATTCTTGGGCGGCTTACGATGGACCGAAGGAACGCTTAATGAAATCGACCGATGTTGCCGATTTATTATGGAGCATTTATAATTTGTCGGATCGAACCGTCGTTGAAGATGTAGTGCTGCGGCCGCAATTGGGCGATTTGTAAATAGATCAGGAATACTCATAAAAAGGTCAGATTGCTGCGCTGTTGGTTCATTAACTTATATATCGTGAAACCTCTTTTTCTATTTGTACTTATTGCCTTATCGTTTTTTCCTTCTGCGGAAAGTGATTTGGAAGCACATGGACCGCCGCCAAACGTTATCATAAACATAGATGGACTACGCAATGATAAAGGACAAATAGCCATTGGTATTTTCAAAAACGATTACAACTTTCAAAACGAACTTCCAGACGACGGATTCCTTTTTGACAAAGCAGATATGGTCGATGGCAAAATGACCATACAGTTTTACCTACCGCCAGGCGAAACATATGGCGTAGCATATCTCGACGACGAAAACGACGACCGAGTAATGAACTACAACTGGTTAGGCTTGCCCAAAGAAGGTTTCGGAATGGGCGGTCATTACCCTGGTGGATTGTTTAAACCAAGCTTCGAAGATTTCAGCTTCTTCCTTCCCACTGAAAAGGTATTAGAAATGCCTTCTGAGGTACGTTATATTTTGTAAGATCTTTTTTGGCGTGCCCCATCTTGCTGCGCAAAGGGTCGGGCTTATCCGGTACTCCGCTTCGCTTCGGTCCCCTTCTTGTTTCGCTTAAGCAAATCCTTCTACCGCAAGCGGTAAGGATTTACTAGCTCAACAAAGGCGACTGCTCCCATTCGGTCGCATACCTCCTATCCCTCACGCGGCCTTTCTCTAAGCAGACTCTATCAAGCGCTTTAGCTTATTTATACTATCCGTAT
>CAZZIZ010000249.1:0-4621 GCA_964654535.1 uncultured Chitinophagales bacterium | reverse complement strand
GCGCCACTCGTGTCAACATTTTCCAAGTAATCAAGTGCGTCGAAAGGGATATCGAATTTTCGTTTTATGTAGCGCTTGTCAACTCTTTCTCTAATAGTGTAAACACCCCAATATTCGCCATCAAGAAAAACGACAACATACTTGTATGGGCTGCCTTCCACCTTCATTTCGTCAGCGTTCAAAAAATCGTAGGCCAACTCATCTGTAAAACCACTTTTGTTTTTCCGGGAATTAATGTTTTTTAGAATAAGATGGTCGTATTCAACGTCGGGCTGCTCGGGAAAAAAAGGGTAGTCGAAATCTTTATTTCCATACACTGATCTGGCGTGTAGGCGAAAGGATTTTTGTTCACCATATCTGGAGCCATTTCCATGAATGCGAATCCCGGCATCAGTGGAATACTGTAATTCACCATTTTCAAAGTATTCAATACTAACGGGACGTTCCCAATCATAATTGAAGTTGAAAGAAACGTTATCGCCCGGAACCATTATGCCAGATTGCTCATTGAAAAAATTCTCAGGATCACTAACAAGAGAAAGCACTGGAAGCGTGTACAGCTCAGCACCTCGTTCATCAACGAAAAAAGTACTTCGATAAATACTCCCCACTGGAAATCCGCTTGCAAAAGCCCTAGCCGCAATTGGTGTGCACTTAAACACTTCCTCAGAAGGAATAAAGGCGTCGTTCCTGCGCATAGGAATGCTCGAATAGACATTGGCCTCTCCAATGCGCGATGACACATGAATAGCCCCATTGTATAATTCGCTCTGTATGGTTGGGTCGCTGCCATCTACTGTGTATCGAATTTCTACGTTGGGCATAGAAGCCTCTACGTGTAAGTCGAAGTCTTCTTCATAAAAACCGGCAGCTTGAGAAAATTGGAGATTGCATTCCTCAACACCAAACGCATTGGCTAATCCAGGACTAGCTACTTGATAATAAGTCAATCCATTGTGACCAATGCCGTAGGACTGGTTAGCCAATAATTTCGGAACGGCTAAAGATTGAAGGCTATAGCCATTGTATAAATAAATGGTCTCTCCTTTCGATGAAATTGAGAAATTGCTAGCAAGTAAATTATTACTTGTTCCTCCAGCGAAGACGATAAGAAAAGCGCCTGGGTTGAGGTAAGTATTGGGTAATCTCCACTTGATTAAATCATCCTGATCATCAGACAAAAAGTAGTCGTATAGATTTATCGGTTCTGTGCTTTCATTGTAGAGTTCTATCCAATCAGCATCGTCTCCCGCATCGTCGTAAATAACACCATAGTTTTTAGATACGACCTCATTGATGCGCAAACCTTGACCCTGAAGGGACATAGTAAGTAAAGCGAAAACCCAAACTCCAATTATGCGCATGCTTAAGTAATGATACGCGATGAATATAATCAGTTTCTACGACTGTATTTTGGAGTCAGTCGGTCAATTCTTTTTAGAAAAGAAAAATGCGATATACTCAGGAAAACTCCAACTGTTTAGTAACCCAGGCAATAGAAAACTAACTTTATAGCGCGCATTTATCTCGTTCCTTTAATTTCGGTGGTGTTTATTCTCCGCGTGAGGGATAGAGGGGTTTGTTTGAGCTCCTGTTGTAAAAAACAAGAAAAGCGCTCAGCTCCTTAAGAGCTGGATGCGCTTTTTGTTTTTTACAGAACAGAGCGAGCCCCGAAAGCCCGACCTGAGCGATATCCTTTTCGCGAAGCGAAGAAAGGATATTGCTCAGGTCACGCCCAATAGAATTTATCTAAAAGGTTCTTAGCAGATCGATTTCCAAGGATTCGCCATTCGGCAGTGTTCCTTCTATTCGAATTGCAATTCGGTCTCCCGATTGCATCAGGGCAAAGTCACCATTTGGAATCGGGTTTATGTTTAGTTCGGCGATGGTAAATTCAACATCGTCACACATCGGGAAGTAAACTGCATCTTCGATCGATTCATCTATACCTGGCCCACAGCGATATAGTACGGTTGGATCGGGCGATACTTGTCCAGGGAGTTGCTGCGAAAAGGAGAAAAAATCTATTGGTATAGGCGTGCCGACCGCTAAGTCCCAATTCTCAGGAGTGTACTGATTTGTAGAAGGATCTAATAGAGGAAACAGAGTCTTAATCTTAAATCCTATTTGATTTGACGAAACAAGTAGCGTCAATTTGCCATTTTCATTCTCAGTTGACATATAGCTCAAGACCTCTAGGCTATTGACCGGCACTTGAACGCCACCTACACCACAAGAGATTTGGGTTCCTGGATTATTAGGTGGAGCAATAACAACTTCATCGCAAACAGCTACATCCCCGAAGTTGACATTTTCGCTTGGAATTTTGACTTGTTGTTCACTTTCGAACAAAGTAGTGCCGACCATAGCTTGGACAAAAATTACTTCTGGTAGTTCGCACAGCGTAGAGTAAGCAACGTTCCATTCTCCTTCTTGATTGGAGTATGTTGGTAATGAAAAGGTGCTGCTTTCAATTCTAACAAAAGCATTTTCTAAAACTTCTCCTTGGCAACCCGTAACGCGACCGCGGATTGTTCCCATCTCCACTTCCATTACAATATCATCTAAAAATACATTGCTCTCAAATGGGCCAACTTCTATTTCTTGGGATTCGCAATCTCCATTTTTGAATTCAAGCGTGATTACTTCACCTCTTGGTAATCGCCCACCGAAAAGACCCACGCTGTTTGTATATGACGAGCCGATTACACCAAAGCTTGGGGTCGAAGCAGTCACTTGCATTCCTGTCACCGGATCACCATTTTGATTTTCGACTGTGCCAAATATGTCTACACGATCGAAAGTAATATCACAATTCCAAAATGAAAAGTGGGTCACGTTTCCGATGTAATGGATGCCATCTTTTATCGCTACGCCTTCTTCGATCCAAAGGCCTAAATCTTCTTCCAAAGACCACAAAGGAATTTCTTCCGGAGCGCTTGAGCGTAAGTCTTGCGGTATTGGAAAGGCTATTTCTGCGGACATTTCCGGTGCAATATTGACCTCCTGCCCATTAACAGTCAACTCTACTGCAGCCATACTGTAGCTCGCGAGTGAAACTTCTTCGAGTGCGCTATTTAGACCGATCAAACTACCTGGCAACTGTTCCGAAATACGAGGATCGATCCAAGCGGCTTCAACTTGTACATTTCCTTGTACCAAGTTTCCTTCAGCATCGACTATCGCGTTAGGTGGAAATGTAATGCTCAATTGGTTCACGGTATTTATGGTTCCGCCAAGAGTGGCATTGAATGAACCGACGACTTTTTTCTTTTTGAGTTGTACACTAGTGTGTTCGACTGTGTTGAGTTGTGGTTTGAAACTTCTTATGCCCTTAAAGTAACCTTCTTTTTCAACCGTGTAAGAGCTGCCAAGACTGTTCAAGGTAACATTGATCGCAACGAATCGCCCTTGTTCATCACTTAGATATTCTAGGCTGCCTAGTTTAATCAAGGCGCCTTCTATCGGCAGATTAGCTTCATCGGTAATTAGTCCAACGACTGAAGTGTTTACCGGTCTTGCGTCTGGCGCATATAAAGAAAGGTCTACCAAATTACCTTGTGCTAATGGTACCTCTAGTTCTTCAATTTGCTCCTCAACAATTTCATCCATCTCGTTTTTACAAGAGTTGAAAAATAGTAGTGCGGTGCAAAGGAATAATGCGATGATTGAAGTCTTGGATGTCATAACTTTTTAACTTTTAATTTGTTTGTATGATCCAAATATCAGACCTATCCCAGTTATATAAGGATACAATTAATGGGATTAGTCAAGTCGGTTTTTCGAATTTTACGGCTGTAAAAGATTGATTATCAGCAAAAGTGAATAGTCGAAAGTCAATAAAAGCTCGGTCTCTTTTTCTGTGTTGTGTGATTTGTTGATTGTATGATTTGTTTGATGATAGGGACTAGGCGGCACAAGGCTATCCGCTTGTACTCTGCTCACGCCGACAAGCGGACGTCAGGTACTAATTCAAAGAATTAGGAGCGTTCGGACTATCGTTTTAATCACGCCAGTGGGGGGAAAGAAAAAAGGCAGTCAAAAATTTGACTGCCTTTTTCAAAATTATTTTGTTACCAAAATAGGATTAGTTCGCCATCTCTTTCAATTTCTTCAACGCGCGCACTTTTACAGTAATCGACGCAGGCTTAGCCTTGAACATCATCTCTTCTTTAGTAAACGGGTTGATTCCTTTGCGGGCTTTTCTCGCAGGTTTTTTAACTGTCTGAATTTTCAACAAACCTGGAAGAACAAACTCTCCTACAGATTTTTTGTTGATGTGAAGTTGGATTATTTCACTCAATGATTCGAGCACACCGTTTACTTCACTTTTAGACATTTCATTTTCTTCAGCAATTTGATTGACAATTTGAGTCTTAGTGAATTTTGCTTTGATCGTTTTTTTCTTTTTAGCCATTGTTAGTTTTGTTGTTTAATTGTTAAGCGACTATTGCATTATACCGCCTACTTGTCTTAGGTGCGAAAATATGGATTTTGGGCCTATTAAACTAGTGTTTTCCCTTCTGCTGACTCAAGTCTTTTGCGGAAGATCTTCACAGCTGAGCGACGATGACTTTTGTTGAAAACCTCTTGTTATTAACACTAGCGCCAGCGAAAAGGC
>CAZZIZ010000248.1:0-4629 GCA_964654535.1 uncultured Chitinophagales bacterium | reverse complement strand
GAAGCGACGTTCTAAAAACTCTTTTGAGCAAATGCTTAGTGCATCTCTGAATCTTGGAAAAAGAATGAACCTTCTTTCGCTGCATTCTCGTCTGAGTCTGCACCGTGTACTGCGTTCTCACCGATGCTGGTTGCATAAGCTTTGCGAATAGTACCGTCTGCCGCTTCAGCAGGATTGGTGGCACCGATCAAAGTACGGTATGCTTCTATCGCGTTATCTTTTTCTAGAATTGCGGCCACAATAGGACCGCTACTCATAAAGTCCACCAACTCGCCGTAAAAAGGACGCTCTTTGTGAACTGCATAAAATTCACCAGCCGACTCCTTGGTCAGATGGGTGTACTTCATAGCAACAATGCGAAAACCCGCATTGTTGATCATTGCTAAAATATTACCGATGTTACCCGCACGTACTGCATCGGGCTTTACCATCGTAAAAGTTCTGTTAGTTGCCATTACTTATTTTTGGCGCAAAAATAGTTTTATTTCAACAATCGTCGCTCACTAAATTAGAGCGATATTTGTCCTATGAATTACGATGAAGTTAGGGAGCTCCTATCTAAGCCGCAGAAAATTGCCATTCTTACCCATCAGAACCCTGATGGAGACGCTATAGGCTCTAGTTTGGGGCTCAAGCACTTTCTGAACGGATACGGGCAGAGCGATGTGACGGTGATTACCCCCAACGATTACCCCGAGTTTTTGCACTGGATGCCCGGCAATGATTCCGTTATGGTCTTTTACCATAATAAGAAGGCCGCTCCTCAGCTTATCGATGAAGCGACGGTATTGTTCTTTCTGGATTTTAACTCGCTAAATCGTATCAGTGGTCTGGCCGGTCCGGCCAAGCACAGCAAGGCGACTCGGTTTTTAATAGACCATCACTTGGAGCCCGATATTTTTGCAGCGCATATGATGAGCAAACCAGAGGCAAGTTCTACGGCGGAATTGATTTTTGATTTTATAGAAGGTGTATCCGGTCGCGAAGCGGTGACGACGGACATAGCCGAGTGTCTCTACGCTGGTATAGTTTCCGATACGGGTCGATTTAAGTTTGCTACCAACTCTAGGGTCTATGAAATCATGAGTTTCTTTATGAGCATTGACTTAGATACGGAAAAAGTAAACGACCGTATTTTTAACTCCTTTTCAGAAAACCGCTTGCGCCTTTTTGGTTTTGCACTCACAGAACGCATGAAGTTTATGCCCGAATGCAATGCTTGCGTTATGTGGCTCGACGATGCGGACAAAGAAAAATTTAAGTTTCAACCTGGCGATACAGAAGGTTTGGTCAACTATCCATTGTTTATGTCCAATTGTATTTTCTCGGTTTTAATTACCGAGAAAGATGGACTCACCAAGATGTCGCTACGTTCTAAAGGTGGGTTTTCTGCGCAGAAAATAGCTTCGACTTACTTCAATGGTGGTGGACATTTTAACGCTTCTGGTGGTCGCTCAGATAAGTCGGTTGCAGATACGGTGACTTACTTGCAGTTTATCATTAATGAACATAAGGACGAGTTGGTAGAAGCGGCAGAAGAGTACACGGCCTAGAAAAAAAAGCAATTCATGCGTATTAGCGTTCTCATATTAGTAAGCATTCTACTTTTTCTTTCTTGTAAAACAGAAGAGCCTATTACCTGGCAAGAAGATGAAAAAGGCATTCAATATTGGGTGGTTGCCGATAGTATAGGTACAGATAGCGTGTCGCTCGGAAACAAAATGAAACTCCAAATGGAAATTCTAATAGCCGATTCTACGATTTATGATTCACGCGAGCGAGGAGAAGCCATTGAGTTGATTTATAGCGAAATACTATTTAGAGGTAGTTTAAACAGCGTGCTAGAGCAGATGACCGCTGGCGATAGTTCTTTAGTTAAAATGCGGGCCGACCAGTTCTATCCCGAAAGTCGTCCAGAAGGGATCAGTGCTGCAGACAGCATAGACTTTCGAATAAAGCTGCTTGAAATACTACACTAAAGTTTGAGTGCGTCGTCGCGAACGTTTTCAATTTTGCCGGCATTTTGAATTACCAATCTTCCTTTTTCGCGTCCCTGTTTCCATAGTTCAACACCTTCCCATTCTTCGTCGCAGTCGTTGTAGAGTTTGCCACTATTGAGAACAAGTTCTGCACCCGGCTTCACAATAACCTTTGCGCCCTTTGGTAAAGAAACTTTACAACGTATTACCAATCGACTTCCCGCTTCTAAAATTAAATCGCCCGACAAATCGCGCGCACTCGGCCATTCCAAATCGGCTTCCGGCGGAATGCTTATGCTCGCTTCCGAGTCGTAGCGACACCAGCGATCGTCCAGCATAGGTCGCTGTCGCCCGCGGTCTTTGGACATGTTGTAATAAATTTTGCCCAGCTGGCAGGGAGTTATGGCGCTCTGTAAACTGTTGTAGTCCATCATATTGTTCGAGACCTTTTCGCGCGAATCGCACTCAGGTTTGTTAGGATAGTTAACGTTAAAACAGTTTTCATTTTTCGGCGTATCGTCGCAGCCATCACCGTATTTCCAAGTGTGCCCCAGTCCTAGAGCGTGACCTATTTCGTGATTAATTAGTCCAAAGTATTTGTTAGCGATACAGTGATAAGGCGTTTCGGTGTCTTTGCAGTTTTTCCACTTCTGATGTAGTGCGGCAATTTTGACCCAGTGTCCACCGCTAATACCACAAGCCGAAGCCTTGTAAGTTTTTGATGCGATGCTATCCGGGTGATGTTCCATAAAGAAAACATTGAGCACCTCTTTTTTGTGAACGCCTAGTTCATTGTATTGATCAGGCTTAGTCATACTATTCTTGCCGCGCATGTCCTTGTTAAAATAATTCAGATCGGAATTTGAGTGGAAGTAGAGTCCGCCATTGCCATCTCGATCATCGAGCACATAGCGATAGGGTATGGGCAGTACGGGGGTATCGTTACCCGGTGGCAATTCCATTTTCGCGTTTTTAGAAAGGCGGTAGTTGCATTTCCGTATTTGCATCTTCGCGTAGCGCTCGTAGAATTCATCGGACAGTCTTTGACTATCCTTGTCGTCAAAAACGAAGTGAAAATTGACCTTCAGATACTTCATCGGAAAGTGCTCCGGGTAGGCCTCATCGGGCGCGTAGTTGATTGATTCCGTGCAACAAGCGTTAGAAATGTCATTATTCCCGCTCTCTTCGTAGCGAATATCAGCCTCCTCGGCATAAGACTTTAACACTTTTTTAGAGCAAGAGCCCAGGAGGACGGCGAGAGATAGAATTAATACATAATGTTTCATAAAACGTTGATATCTGCGAAAGTCTATAAAAGTGAATTATTTTTGCTCAAAATTCACAATTTATGAGGTTTAATGTTTTGATTCAAATTTTGGTGCTAGGATTAAGCATTGGGTTTACTGCTTGTGGCGATACACGCGATTCCGTTATGGATGCCATAAAAACAGCCGAACAAAATCTATATGGTAGTCAGGGCGACACTTTTGAGTGGGATGCAGCCAAAGCCGAGGAAGTACTTACTGCCTACAATCGATTCACTACAAGATATACAACCGATCCTGCCACGCCAGAGTATCTTTTTAAATCAGCAGAGATTTACAAATCTCTAAAAGAATATCCTAAAGCTGTCGATTGCTACAAGAACATCATTGACAATTACGCCGATTACGAAAAAGCATCAACCAGCTTGTTTCTGTTAGGTTTCAGTTATGAAAACGACTTGAAAAACTACGCTAAGGCAAAAGAAATTTATACGCAGTTCTTAGAAAAGTATCCGAGCCACGAGTTGGCCGACGATGTAGAGTTTTCTCTAAAAAATCTCGGACGACCAGTCGACGAGATCATAAAAGAAATGCAAGAAAAAATAGAAGCACAGCAAGCCGCTGGCGCTTAGGAATCGGGTAAGAAATTTTCTTTCTCCCCAAATTCAAAAAACAAACCTTAGGGGTTCAAACCAAACCGTTCCCTCCCTTTTAAGGGAGGGCTAGGGAGGGTTCTTGCTGCGTACATTCCGTTATGTAGTCAACACTGTAGTCAACACTGTAGTCTTAACTGTTGTCTTAAACGTAGTCTAAACTAAAAGAATCTGGGCGTGCCCCATTCACTTCTACCGCTTCGCGGTAAGTTCAGGGTCGGGCTTATCCAGCACTCCGCGTTCGCTCCGGTCTCTTTCTTTCCTCGCCAAAGCAAATCCTTCTACCGCAAGCGGTAAGTCTTTACTGGCTCAAAAAAAGAGACTCCTCCCTTTGGTCGGCTGCTTCCTATCCCTCACGCGTAAAAGCTGAAATGCAAAGCTCAAAAACACGCAAAAATCTTGGATAAAACGCTGTTTTTTTAAGCACTCAAATCAGAAATTATCATCAGATAGCTGACAGTTACAAGCTTGTTTAGAACTTCATCGAGTAATTAATGGCCAAAAGGCCGCAGCTTGACGATATTAAATTTACCTTGCGGCTCGAAAAAAAATTATGATGAAAAAAATTACTTTAATTCTATTTTTAACTGCCTTTTCCTATGCAGGTGCATTCGCTCAAGGCGATACTTGTGCGGATGCGATAGACATCTCAGCGATCTTCGGAGGTGGCCTTGGCAACACGCTTAGCACAGACCTATTCGATAACACTTCTGCGACTGCTGGTGCTGACGA
>CAZZIZ010000247.1:0-4655 GCA_964654535.1 uncultured Chitinophagales bacterium | reverse complement strand
GGGGCACGCCCAGAGTGTTTTATATTTTATGACTTTGCTCATCTTTTTAAATAGCATAGCGCTTTTGCTGCTAACGTTGGTCTCGCTAGTGCTCGACTCTGAGTTGAGGTTTGTGTAGGATTTCGGCTGCGCGAAATGACAAGAGGGGATAACAAAAAAGCCCCGAACTCATACGAGTTCGAGGCTTCAATATCTAATGTAATTCGACTTACATCATCCCTGGCATACCGCCTGGCATTCCACCGCCCATTGGTGGTGCAGCTTCCTCAGATGGCTTGTCAACGATAATAACTTCAGTCGTCAATAACATACTTGCAATCGAAGCAGCATTTTCCAATGCTACACGAGAAACTTTAGTTGGATCGATAACACCCGCTTTCATTAAGTCTTCGTACTTCTCAGTACGCGCGTTGAAACCAAAGTGACCTTTGCCCTCACGAACTTTCTGGATGATAACCGAACCTTCCAAACCTGCGTTTGAAGCAATGGTACGCAATGGCGCCTCTAGTGCTTTGCGCACGATATCGATTCCAGTTGCCTCGTCTTCGTTTACAGACTTTACTTTGTCCAAGCCTTTGATACCACGGATGTAAGCAACCCCTCCACCAGGAACGATTCCTTCTTCAACCGCCGCACGCGTAGCGTGTAGCGCATCATCAACACGATCTTTCTTCTCTTTCATCTCAACCTCAGTTGGCGCACCAACGTAGATTACTGCTACCCCACCGCTTAGCTTAGCCAAACGCTCTTGTAACTTTTCTTTATCGTAATCAGAAGTTGTAGTCTCGATTTGCGTTTTGATTTGACCCACACGCGCTTTCAAGTCAGCTTTCTTGCCTTTACCGCTTACTACGATAGTGTTGTCTTTGTCGATCACCACTTTGTCGCATGTACCCAACATTTCTACAGACGCCTGATCCAATTTGAATCCACGCTCTTCAGAAACAACTGTAGCACCAGTCAAAATAGCGATGTCTTCCAACATAGCTTTACGACGATCTCCAAAACCAGGAGCCTTCACTGCAGCAATTTTCAAAGTACCACGTAGCTTGTTTACAACAAGTGTAGCCAAAGCCTCACCGTCAACATCTTCCGCGATAATCAATAAAGGACGACCACTCTGAGCAACCGCTTCCAATACTGGAAGTAGATCTTTCATGTTCGAAACCTTCTTATCGTGAATCAAGATGAAAGGGTTTTCCAACTCAGCTTCCATTTTGTCAGGGTTAGTAACAAAGTAAGGAGACAAGTATCCGCGGTCAAACTGCATACCTTCTACCACGTCAACATAAGTTTCCGTTCCTTTCGCTTCCTCAACGGTGATCACACCTTCCTTAGAAACTTTTTGCATTGCGTTTGCAATCATCTCACCAATCTTCTCATCGTTGTTGGCAGAGATAGTCGCAACTTGCTTAATTCTTTTGTTATCAGAACCAACTTTTACAGAAAGTCCTTCTAGGTGAGCAACCACAGCAGAAACCGCTTTGTCGATACCACGCTTCAAATCCATAGGATTTGCGCCCGCCGCCAAGCTTTTCAAACCAGTAGTTACAATAGCTTGAGAAAGAACGGTAGCGGTAGTAGTACCGTCACCCGCAACGTCAGAAGTTTTAGAAGCTACTTCTTTAACCATCTGCGCACCCATGTTCTCCATTGGGTCTTCTAGCTCAATTTCTTTAGCCACCGTTACACCATCTTTGGTGATTGCCGGAGCGCCAAATTTCTTTTCGATAACCACGTTACGACCTTTAGGTCCTAGGGTTACTTTTACAGCATTCGCCAAAGCGTCGACTCCTCTTTTGAGTTTGTCTCTTGCATCAATATCGTAATTGATCAATTTTGCCATTCGTATTCTTGTTTAAGTTTTTTGTTAAAATGAATTATACAATCGCGAAGATGTCCGACTCGCGCATGATGAGCAAATCTTTACCGTCGATAGCAACCTCAGTGCCAGCGTACTTTCCGTACAAAACTGTGTCACCAACTTTTACCGTCATCGGTTCATCTTTCTTACCAGTACCAACCGCTACGATTGTACCTTTTTGTGGTTTCTCCTGCGCCGTGTCTGGGATAATAATTCCAGAAGCTGTTTTGGTGTCGGCAGCAGCTGCCTGAACCACAACACGATCAGCCAAAGGCTGAATGCTAACTTTTGATTTCTTAGCCATTTGCGTTTTTATTTTTTGTGTTTTAATTATTTCTACTAGTACTAATCACACTTTGTGCCAGCGCATTTTTCGCGTCAGAATTTCATAATTCCTGACAAGGCAGCTGGCATAATGTGCCATTATTTCAGCGGGGTAAAATCAACCAAGACTTCGTACCCGATTTGGGAGTGCAAATTTACGAAACCATACTGATTTTGAGGACAATTCGAAGGGGAAGCGTATAGCAAATATTTAGCTGTAATAAGGTCTAAATGAAGGGATTTGAGGATTGTGTGCTTTGGCGTGCCCCGCTCACTTCTAGGGCTACGCCCTAAGTTCGGGGTCGGGCTTTCGGGGCTCGCTCTGTTCTGCTGTCTGCACGCATCGCCCCTCCAGCTCTAAGGAGCTGAGGGCTCGGCGCTGGTCAGCAACAGGAGCTCGGGCAGACCCCTCTATCCCTCACGCGAGAAGAGTACAAGATGACAATTCTAGGACCACTTTAATTCAAAATTCAACCGAAGTAAGTAGTATATTTCATATCAAGATTCCTATAAATCAAATATCGCTACGAAAGCATGTTTCAGCCAATGAAAAAATCTCAATTAAGTGCTGTCTTACTTTTCATTAGCTCTCTTTGTTTCGCTCAAGAAGCATTTGTAGAGAGGCAGACCCTACATACATCTGGACTTCGTTCTTCTGCAAGCCTTGATATCGACAATGATGGGGATCTTGATATCGTAACTGGAGATCTAAGTGGCAACTTGAAATTCTTCTACAATCAAGGAAATTGGAGTTTTATTACCCTGGGAACAGTTGCCACACTCGGCACCACCGTTCAAATTAAATCTGCAGATATTAATAATGATGGTCTAACTGACTTGGTATTTTCTGGGATAGTTTCCGGCGAGAGAAAACTAGGGTACCTGATTAATTCGGGCGGCTTGTTTTCTGATGTTACGTTGACGGATTTTGTGCTGGATTCTTTTTGGGAACTTGGCAATCTCGACGGCGATGAGTATTTAGATCTTGCGGTTACTTTGGAGAGTAGCACTAAAATTATTAGAAACTTTACGACTGCAAACCCTCTAGAAATACAAGTTGATTATCCAAACTGCCAATCTCAATCAAGGTCAATCGAGTTAGCTGATCTAAACGGTGACGGAACAGTAGACATTGTTCGCACTTGTGGATTCCATCTTGGTGATAGTGAAAATTTCGACTTCATCCCTTTCGAAGGTGTTGAAGAAAGCGCTTCGCTGCAAAAAATCAGTGATTTAAATGATGACGGCTATTTGGACCTAATTATGACTCAAAGCGGAAAACTTCTTGTGTTCCTAAACATTAACAATTCATCCAGTGTAGTTAAGGTACAAACTTCACTATCTGGAATTGGTCCTGCTATTCGAGATGTTCAAGACATCGATGCAGATGGAATAAAGGATATTTTGGTCAGCAATATATTTGGAGACTTCGGTTGGCTTAAAGGAAAAGGAAATGGCAGTTTTTTTGAACAGGAGTCTTTTTTGGATGACATAGTCTTTGCCTTTGCTGACTTGTCTATGAGCGACTTAGACGATGATGGTGATTTAGATCTAATACTAGGTGATATACCTGAAGAGGACATTCGCATTTTCGAGTTTATGTCAGAAGCCCCAAGAACAAATTTTATTTTTGAGTTAAGCAGTATAAATAATTGCAGTATTGATACTGTTCAATTTGACAATACCTCCCTAACTCATTTACCCGATTGCACTAGCTGGACCTGGAATTTCGGTGATGGAAATTTTTCTCAAGACCTTTCACCAAGCCATGTATATTCTAATCAAGGCGTCTATAACGTTACCTTCCAAATGTGTAATCAAAACGGTTGTAACTCTTCTTCTAAGGAAGTAACGACTTCTCATAGCGCACTTATAGAACCTGATTACTCAATTCCTGTACACGGTTTGGTAGGCGACGCTTTGGTTTTTGAAGATTCGACTGAGGAAATAACTAACTGGACTTGGGTACTTGGAGATGGGAGTATTTCGAGTGAACAGTCCTTTACACATGTCTATGACTCACCTGGCACTTATACTGTAGAGCTAATAATAACCAATTCGAATTTAGTCGACTGCTCGTTTAGCATTTTTCAAGATGTCCTCGTTACGCTATTACCATTACCAGAAGAATCAAACTCTGATTCCTTGATACGAATTTTCCCAATTCCGTTTGACGACCGCATTTATTTTGAAGGACTCGAAGAAGGTGCAAATAGCTACAGCTTGTTTGATATTACTGGTCGTGAAATTCAATCCGGCTTAATTAACGATGGACGGATTAGATTTCCAAGTAGTCTATTGAGAGGAACATACTTCTTGTCAATATCACAAGCTGAAAAAGATAAGTTTGTTACAAAAGTTATGAAGTAGGTTGATTCTTGGGCAAAGCCTTCCTTCTAGCTCTATGGAGACTAGAGCAAAGGTTCGTGAGCAACAGGAGCTTCAACAATGGCTCTATCCCTCACGC
>CAZZIZ010000246.1:0-4668 GCA_964654535.1 uncultured Chitinophagales bacterium | reverse complement strand
CCAAAGCGCAGTTTTGAAAAGCCTCCCGTAGCCTCAAAGACTTCTTTGGAGTAACCCATATTAAAACTACGGGGATAAAACTTGTCCAAATTTTCGCCACCACCTCTTATGCCGCCGGTAGTAAAGTAGGCAGTCATCGAGTAGTTAATCGCTTTTTGCAAAGAACTAAAATCTTGATGTGCGGCATCGGGGCCACCAAAAGCATCAACGTAATTATTGCTCAAAGCAGAATGTACAATCTCGAAATAGCGAGGAGGCAAAACGCAATCGGAATCTAGAAAAATGCAATAGTTGCTGTCCGCTCGCTCGAAACCATAGTTGCGGCTTTGACCGGGGCCCGAGTTTGGCTTGGCATAATAGCTAATGCTAAGGTGGTCTTGATAGGAATCAACAATCGATTTACAAGGTATTGTAGAGCCGTCTTCGACTATAACTACTGAGAACTGTTTGTTGCTTTGCGCGACCAAGCTTTCAAGGAGCTCTTCGACTTCCTCTGGTCTATTAAAGACAGGCACGACAATGGCAATTTTTAATTGCCCGCCCGAATTACTAGTATTTGAAGAATGCTCTTCTTGCTGATTCAATTTACCTATGCTTAGCCAGTATAATGCTAACCATTTTTAGGCGATAATGGAAGTCTAAATATTCCTCTTACTTGAACAGGTCAGTTCAACTTACTAAGGCCCCAATCCAAATAGGCATCCATTTCATCTGGATTATTATCTGCCCATTTTTTCGATTTCTTATTATAGCCAAAACGGATCCAATGAGTAAAAGCCTCAATGTGGCCTTCTTCCATAAGTGCTGTGAAATCCGCAATGTATAAATCTTTCCAAAAATCATCTTTAGCTTCTCCGGTTTCTAACATATTGAAGAAGTACTTCGTTACTTCATAAAAGTCGCCTTTATAATCGTCGGGTTCTTTCTCTTTGATTCCCTTAATCATTAAGTCTTTGATTCCCATTGCCGTTTTCACAGTTTTGAAATCGTTGTCGCTGCTGAACAAATTCATATCTAATTCAATACTGAATTCGTTATCACCCGTTTTTTTCATTTCATTTACAGTGCAGCGCTCAACCAAGTAATTGTAGGCTTCTTCGGCACGAACAGATGTAGGTTCAAGTGATAAAAAATAATAGGCACTCATCATTGCTTTTACATCATTCCCTTGGGCTTTATGCACATTCATCAATAGCAAGTGGCTTCCTGGATGAAACTTATTTGCACCTAAAGAACCAAATAAGGCGTCTTCACAATCTTCTAATTTCCCAATCTTGTAATAGTTGACTGCAAGATTAAAATGTAGCAAGTGTTCATTAGGAAATTCACGAATGCCCTTCCTAAACAGTTTAATAGACTCCTTTACTTTTCCCATTTCGTCCAAGGCACTTCCCTTAATAACGTAGGCGCCAATGCTATGGTCGTTTTTCTGATCTAGAACTTTCGTTGCATATTCAGAAGTTTTCTTGTAATCACCAGTATGAAAGTAAGTCAAGGCAATCTCATAAAGCACTAAGCTACTCTGGGGATCAATTTTAAGCGCCTTCTTATAAAGCTTCAGCGCTTTCTTGAAATTACCTTTATCATGTTCAACTATACCAGCTTCAACAAGTTCATTAACGGCGGCATTCTGGGCAAACAGACTTGATGAAATAAAAAGGGCGAGCGCAAGTAAAATGGAATGTTTCATATGATGGAATATTATACAGTCCAATATACCACATACTTTTATTCAAACGGTTTGAATATGGTAAAATAGATGGTGGCTATTAAGTTAAGCCTGACCTTAGAATTAATATATGTTGACCCTATCCCAATATCTCCAAATGTTTCACAAAAGGCTGCTTATACAAACGCTTACCAGTAGCCGCGTGTATAGCATTTGCCAAAGCACCACCAGCCGGCGGCAGGGTAGGCTCTCCCAAACCAGTCGGACTATTCAAATTCTTGACAAAGTGTACTTCTATCTCAGGCGCTTCAGCCATACGTATCATTCGGTAGCGATCAAAGTTGTTGACCTCACTGCGACCATTCTCAAAAGAAAAGTCTCCGTAAAGAGCATGACCGATACCATCAACAATGCCACCTTCGACTTGATTCAAGGCACCAATCGGGTTAACTACAATACCACAATCAACTGCGCAGTAAACTTTTTTCACCACAGGCTCATTGTCTGACATTTCAACTTCCGCCACTTCCGCTACGTAAGTATTGTGAGAGTAGTAAGCACAGAAACCTTGATTCGCGCCAGACTTCCCCCAATTGGATTTTTCCGCCGCTAGCTTTATTACGCCAATAAACTTGTCAATCTCATAGTTGAATTCCTCACCAGTATGCTTACGAGCTTTTTCCAAAAGGTCTAAGCGAAATTGTACCGCATCTATTTCCAAATGCTCCGCCAGCTCATCCAAGAATGTCTGCTCCGCAAACGCCAAGAAGTTCGCATAAGGCGCACGCCAAGCTCCAGTCGTTAAGTTAGACTCAATTTTATGGCAGTCCACTCTATAGTTGGGCACGGCACCGCAAGGGAAATTGCTCGGCATTTGTCCAAACATTTCGCCATTAAAGAAAGCTTCCGTTAAGTGATAAGCCGTGAGCTCTTTGTCTTTTATGGCGACTTTAAACTTGTAAGCAGAAGCCGGACGATAAGTCCCGGCATTCATATCATCCTCACGGCTGAACAAATGCAGCACAGGCTTTTTCGCTTGCTGCGAAATCAAAGCAGCTTCCTCTGCAAAGTCGCCATACAAGCGACGACCAAAACCACCACCCATACGCGTCATATCTATCGAAATGTCTTTTTCATCGCGACCCAATAATTTAGCAAGTTTGCTCGAAGTCCAAGCAGGCGTTTGAATAGGGCCCACCATTTCCACCTTAGCGTCGGTTACGTTGGCGAAAAAGTTCATCGGCTCCATGCAGTTATGCGGTAAGAACGGCGCCTCGTATACTTGCTCAATTATCTCATCTGCTTCGGCAAAAGCCTTATCAATATCGCCGTCAACGCGACGCGGTTCTGCCGCTCTTTTATCAAGATGCGACATCAGCGTTTTAGTATGACCAGCCGAGTTTTCTGCAGGATCTTTTTGAGACCACTTTGCCTTAATCAACTTGGCTCCTTTTTTAGCAGCCCAGTTATTTGTTGCGGTAACAGCAATCTTATCACCAAACTTAAACACGTCGACTACTCCCGTAACCTTACGCGCCTCCGCATCGTCAAAACTTCCAAGCACCTGACCAAAAGATGGCGGGCGTACTGCAGCTGAATACAACATTCCCTCGCGACGATAGTCAATACCAAACAAGGGTTTACCCCTAAGAATGCCTTCCATATCGACATTGCTCTGGCTATGACCAACTATTTTAAAATCAGCTGGGTCTTTAAGCTTTACTTCAGCTGGCAACTCGCGCGTACTCGCCGCTTTAGCAATATCTCCATAGCCAACACTACGACCATCGCTATGCGTAATAACACCTTCACTAACCGAGCAGTCGTCAAAATCTACTTCCCATTTTTCAGCTGCGGTTTCAACAAGTATATGTCGCACCTTAGCGCCCGCATTTCTTAGCGTTTCCCAGGTCGATCGAATAGACTGACTACCGCCAGCAACCTGGCGTTCATACCAATCCGCGTTATAAGGCGCTTGTTCAACGACTACATCTTTCCAAGCCACGTCCAGTTCCTCCGCCACAATCATCGGCATCGAGGTTTTTATGTTCTGACCTATTTCAGGGTTTTGCGACATTATGGTCACCAAACCCGTATCGCCGATTTTAATAAATGCGTCGAAGTCTATCCATTCGCTGGGCATCGGAAGCGGCTTAACAACCGCAATTTTTGCAGCATCCGCTTTACAGCCGATATAGTTAAAGCCAATCAACAAACCAGCAGAGCTGGCACCCAAAGCCTTTAAAAAGCTGCGTCTCGAGTTTTCTAATTTCAATTCCTTGGTCATAACTAGGCGTTTTTGGCAGCGCTTTTAATCGCTTTTTTAATTCGAGTGTACGTTCCGCAGCGGCACAAATTTCCCTGCATATGATCATCTATTTGCGCGTCTGTTGGTGCTGGCGTTTTTTTCAGCAAAGCCGCCGCAGACATTATCTGACCCGCTTGACAGTAGCCGCATTGCGGTACATCAAATTCGCGCCAGGCTTCCTGCAATGGATGCTTTGCTTCCGCATCCAATCCCTCGATGGTGGTAATGTCTTTTCCGTCTATCGCCTCGATCGGCACCGAGCAGGAGCGCACGGCTTTTCCGTCCAAGTGTACGGTGCAGGCGCCGCACTGTGCGATGCCGCAGCCGAACTTGGTGCCCACTAAATTGAGTTCGTCGCGTAAGACCCAGAGCAAGGGCGTGTCCGCGTCAACCGAAAACTTTCGGTTTTCTCCGTTTACGTTGAGGGAAAAGTCAGGCATAAGGCAGCAATTTGTTTATGCCAATTTAAGAAAAATGCCCGCCTTAAAATCTTGAACTAGCTTAATAAATCCAAGTGTTTATAAATGACATTATGTTTTGGGCGCGACCCCAAATCTCCCTGTCTTTTGGTCTAACGACCATGAAAAGACAGGTAGATTTGGGGTCGGGCTTTCGGGGCTCGCTCTGTTCTGCTTATTTCACGCTTAGCACTTCTAGCTCTAAGGAGCTAAGTGCTATGGTTCATCAGCAA
>CAZZIZ010000245.1:0-4756 GCA_964654535.1 uncultured Chitinophagales bacterium | reverse complement strand
AACAACCATATAATGCTCATGCGCCTCTATCTACGAAAATTGCAATAAACGCTCATGAGCTATATATCGCTTATATCTAAAGTAGCTCATTTATGAGTTTTTTTTGCTGCCTAGCTCGTTTTTGCCGCTTGAGTTTTGATTTCGTTTGACGTATTGGAGCGAGGACAGTGTTTTCCTATTTAACGCAGGGTTTTGCACGGCTTTCTGTACTTATTGTATCGATTCTTCAAGATCATAAAAAATAGCACCAAAGCAAAGCGCTAATCGTTTAATAAACGTTTATTAAACGTATAATAAACGTTTATTAAACGCTTTTCAAACACCTTAGACGAATATCCGCGTGAGGGATAGAGGCCTTTGTGGAGCTCCTGTTTGAAAAAGCAAGAAAGGTCTTTAGCTCGCAAGAGCTAGAGAGACCTTTTGCTTTTTCAAGATCAGAGCGACGGCCGAAAGCCCGACCCCGAACTTGCTCCGCAGGAGCAGAAGTGAGCGGGGCACGCCCAAGCAGAACACGATGTGTAAGATAAAAGGATTTCAAGATGAGGACGTCAATAGAAATGAAGTCATATTCAAACGAACTCAACAAACGAACTCAACCTGTAAATCTAGATCTCTCTCCACTTCGGTCGAGACTAGCTTTAATATTCCTGTTCAGCACTACACAAAACCACAAAAAAACCCCGCTACTCAAAAAGCAGCGAGGTTTTAAACAGCGTTCGTTTCTATTTGCTGTAGCTCTTTATATAAGCGTTGCGATTACTAGTGCAACCACACTCATCAATTTCAATAAGATATTCAATGATGGTCCTGAAGTATCCTTAAATGGATCTCCAACTGTATCTCCAACAACTGCTGCTTTGTGTGCATCAGAGCCTTTGACTAGTTTAACACCATTGTCATTGTATCCTTCCTCAATCATTTTCTTGGCGTTATCCCAAGCTCCACCTGCATTTGATTGGAATAGGGCCATCAATACTCCTGATACAGTTACACCCGCAAGTAGTCCACCTAACATTAACGCGTTGGTGTTTCCTTCTAAGAAGAAACGTGGCACGAATCCAAATATTACCGGAACCGATACTGCGATTAGACCTGGAAGGATCATTTCTTTAATAGAAGCCTGGGTCGAAATCTCTACACACTTTCCGTACTCTGCTTTACCGTCTGCCGCGTTGAAAGTATCTCGATCAGCTTGAGACCATTGGTCCATATCGACTCCTTCGTTTTTGTTCATCACGTTAAGTGCCAATTTCAATTCCGGAATATCTTTAAACTGACGACGAACTTCCTCAATCATTGCCATTGCTGCACGTCCCACTGCATTCATAGAAAGGGCAGAGAACAAGAATGGTAACATCCCTCCAATAAACAGAGACGCCATTACATATGGATTGGTAATATCGATACCCGTAATCGGGGTAGCAGGGTGGGTTAAGTTGTAAGAGGTAATGAAGGCTGCAAAAAGTGCTAATGCCGTTAATGCCGCAGAACCAATTGCGAATCCTTTTCCAATTGCTGCAGTAGTGTTTCCAACCGCATCCAACTTATCCGTACGCTCACGTACTTCTTTTGGAAGCTCAGCCATTTCGGCAATACCTCCAGCGTTATCGGAAATTGGACCGTATGCATCAACCGCTAGTTGAATACCCGTGTTGGAAAGCATTCCTACCGCCGCGATGGCAATTCCGTAAAGCCCCGCAAAAGAGTAGGCACCGACGATAGCAATTGCGATAATGATAATTGGAATAGCCGTAGACATCATACCAACTCCTAAACCAGCGATAATGTTTGTGGCTGCACCTGTTTTGGATTGACTAACGATAGACTTTACTGGCCCTGTTCCCGTTCCTGTGTAGTACTCAGTAATTTTTCCAATTAAGAAACCAGAAACCAAACCGAAAAGAATAGCGAAGAAAACGCCATTGTTAGTGTATTTGATACCATCAATACCAGTCCAAGAAGAAGGCAGCATTTGCTGGATGATAAGGAAAGTAAGTCCGAGCATTAAAAGCGCAGAAACAATCTCCCCTCTGTTCAATGCCGAGTGTGGTGAACCACCTTCGCCAACGCGAACCAAGAAAGTACCAAGTATAGAAGTAAAAATACCAACACCAGCCAAAACCAATGGAAGTAAAACTGCGTTCAATCCGTTAAATGCATTGTTGCCTTCGAAGCCAGATAAGCCGAAAAATGCAGCACCCAAAACCATTGTACCGATAATCGATCCAACGTAAGATTCAAAAAGGTCTGCACCCATACCAGCCACATCACCTACGTTGTCACCAACGTTATCGGCAATGGTTGCAGGATTCAATGGGTGATCCTCTGGAATACCAGCCTCAACCTTTCCTACCAAGTCAGCGCCCACATCGGCAGCTTTAGTGTAGATACCTCCACCCACACGAGCGAAGAGTGCTATAGAAGATGCACCGAATGAGAAACCAGTTAAAACAGTTATTACTCGTGTAATTTCTGCAGTGCTCGAAATGCCGAACATATTACTGTAAACTAAAAAGAGCACACTCAATCCGAGTACACCCAATCCAACAACACCCATACCCATAACCGAACCACCAGCGAAGGCAACTTCTAAAGCAGAGCCCAAGCTTTTTCTAGCGGCGTTGGTTGTACGCACGTTGGCTTTGGTCGCCACACGCATTCCGATAAATCCAGCCAAGGCAGAACAAAACGCACCGAGTACAAAGGATGCAGCGATGAGCGGCGATGAAGCATCGCCTTGAGTGAATCCACCGTAGCCTAATAGGATAGCTACTGCGAATACAAAAATGCTCAGTATTTTATACTCAGCCTTTAAGAATGACATGGCACCATCGGCAATGTTCTGCGCAATTGTTCCCATTCTTTCTGTTCCAACCTCTTGTTTAGCAACCCAAGATGACTTCCACAGAGTGAAGAGCAATCCAAGTACGCCGAGGATAGGAATTACAATAGTAAGTGTTTGGTAATTCATAGGTTATAAATCTATTTTGCGCCATTTTAGCGCGGCCGCAAATGTACTCGTATAATTAGGCTTTAACAACAAACAATACGCACTTTTTTGCCCTGTTTGACCATAAGTTCAAAAACCCAGAAACCCCTGATTACTAGGTTAAAAGGACTACTTTTGCATTAAATCTGGATAACATGGAAACAGTAATCAACGCTCAGCACTATATTGACCTAGAGGATAAACACGGAGCCCACAATTATCACCCCCTTCCTGTGGTTTTGAATAGAGGAGAAGGCGTATTCGTATGGGATGTCGAAGGCAAGCGATACTTCGATTTCTTATCTGCCTATTCTGCAGTGAATCAAGGGCATTCGCATCCACGTATTGTGCAATGTTTGAAAGATCAAGCGGAGAAGCTAACCCTAACTTCACGAGCTTTTCACAATGATATCCTAGGAGAATACGCTCAATTCGTAACCGAGTACTTCGGATACGACAAGGTGCTACCCATGAATACTGGCGTCGAGGCTGTTGAGACGGCCATGAAAATATGTCGTAAGTGGGCCTATGAGGTAAAAGGTGTACCAGCAGACCAAGCAGTCATCGTTACCTGTGAGCATAATTTCCACGGCAGAACCATTTCTGTGGTCTCATTTTCTAGCGACGAAGACTCCCGTGGTGGCTTTGGACCGTACACGCCAGGATTTGTTTCTGTTCCTTACAACGATCTCGATGCACTGGCAGAAGTGCTCAAAAATAAAAACGTAGCAGGATTTTTAGTAGAGCCTATCCAAGGCGAAGCAGGAGTCAATGTTCCTAGTGACGGCTACTTGTCCGGGGCCTATAAACTTTGCCAAGAAAACAATGTGCTCTTTATGGGCGACGAAATTCAAACCGGTTTATCGCGCACGGGTAAAATGCTTTGCTGCGACCATGAAAATGTGCGTCCAGATATTCTCATTTTAGGGAAAGCACTTTCCGGCGGAGTTGTTCCTGTTTCTGCTGTTCTAGCTGACGACCCAATAATGATGGTTATTAAACCAGGCGATCACGGATCAACTTATGGCGGTAATCCGCTCGCTTGTAAAGTTGCTATGACTGCACTCGAAGTTTTAAAAGACGAAAACCTCACCGAGAACGCCGAGTTTATGGGCGAGCTTTTAAGAAAAGAACTAAACGCACTGGAAAGTCCATTAATTAGTTTGGTGCGAGGCAAAGGGTTGCTTAACGCCATTGTAATAAACCACGACGACCCAAAAGCAGCGTGGAACCTTTGCTTAAAAATGCGCGACAACGGTTTATTAGCCAAGCCAACCCACGGAGATAAAATTCGCTTTGCTCCGCCGTTGGTTATCAATGAAGAGCAGCTAATGGAGTGTGTGAGCATTATTAAAAAGTCCATCGAGGAATTTCTCGAGGCTGAAGCATAAGTCCCCGCAATCTTAAAAGATGGCGAAGCATTTTGCTACGCATATTCTCAACTTTTATCAAAACTTAAGTCTAGACCATATTAAGCTGGCCGGAGGCGTGCGCACTATGAATCCATTCCAGGAGGAAGGAGCAGCGCGAATCAAAAAGATTACTACTCAGTTTTACAAAAAGTATTTCAGCGACAGCAAGAAGCGCAGGCTCATACTCGGCATTAATCCCGGGCGATTAGGAGCAGGAGCAACTGGTCTTCCATTTACCGATACCAAACGCCTCAGCGCCGACTGCGGAATAGAAGTCGCCGATATGCATACCCACGAACCTTCCTCAGTTTTCGTTTACGATGTCATCCGCGCTTACGGCGGCCCAGAGAAATTC
>CAZZIZ010000244.1:0-4763 GCA_964654535.1 uncultured Chitinophagales bacterium | reverse complement strand
ATTATGAGCCGACGCATAATTTATACCCAGTCGCGCGGATTTTATCGGCTGTAAATCTCGATTAGACCAAGTTTTCCTAATAGTACTAAACATCTTTGCGGTAGAATCAATATTCAAGATATTTTCACCTATTCAATGCCCTCCTTTATATCAAGTTTTTATCTTTAGTAACCCAGCCTCCCTGTGTTTCCGGCATCGTAGAATAACAGAATGAACAAAAAAGACCTTTCGGAAAGAGATATTTGCTCCAAGTTTATAAACCCAGCACTGGAACAAGCAGGCTGGAATATGAAAAAGCAAGTCAGGGAAGAAGTTGACTTCACAGATGGACGGGTCATCGTTCAAGGTCAGTTACACACTAGAGGCAAAAGAAAAAGAGCAGACTTCATTCTTTATTTGAAGCCCGATATCCCAATCGCGCTCATTGAAGCAAAGAGCAACAAAAAAGGAGTCGGTAGTGGCATGCAACAGGTATTAGAGTATGCGGAGATTCTAGACATTCCCTTTGCCTTTACTTGCAACGGAGATTCATTTGTCTTTCACGATAAAACCACCTCGCAGGAAAAAGAAATCCCACTCGACAAATTTCCTAGCCCCGATTTTCTGTGGCAAAAAATACTCGCCCATCGCGGAATCGAAACGGAAGAAGCTAAAGCCATTGTCGAGCAAGACTACTTCGTAGATACATCTGGTAAAACGCCGAGGTACTACCAACAAATAGCGGTTAACCGCACCGTCGAAGCGATAGCAAAAGGTCAAGACAGAATTCTCTTGGTTATGGCAACTGGAACGGGTAAAACCTATACTGCCTTTAACATCATCTGGAGATTGTGGAAAGGTGGAGTTAAAAAGAGAATACTCTTTCTCGCTGATCGAAATGCCTTATTAACCCAAACCAAAAATGGCGACTTCTCTCCCTTTGGAAATGATATCATGCATATCATTAAGAATCGGAAAATCGATAAGTCTTACCAGATTTATTTTGCGCTCTACCAAGGTTTAACTAGCAATGATGAATCGAAAAATGCCTATAAAGAATTCAGTCGCGATTTTTTCGACTTGGTTATTATTGATGAGTGCCATCGCGGAAGTGCTTCTGAAGCTTCGGCTTGGAGGGAAGTACTAGACTATTTCTCAAACGCGACTCAAATCGGGCTTACGGCTACACCAAAAGAAACAAAAGACGTTTCCAACATCTCTTACTTCGGAGAACCTGTATACACTTACTCCCTGAAGCAAGGCATAGACGATGGCTTTCTAGCTCCCTACAAAGTGGTCAGAGTGTTAACCACAGTAGATGAAGGTTGGCGACCAACTGCAGGTTTGCATGACAAATATGGAAATGAAGTAGAAGACCGTATTTATAATCTGAAAGATTATGACCGGACCTTGGCCATCGATGAGCGCACCCAAATTGTTGCACAAAAAATCACGGAGTATCTCCGAGCAGTAGACCCATACGCAAAAACCATTGTGTTTTGTATTGACATTGACCATGCAAACAGAATGCGCATGGCTTTGATCAATGAAAATGCCGATCTCGTCGCCAAGCACCCGAATTATATTGTGAAAATTACTGGCGACGACGAGGTGGGAAAAAGGGAGCTGGACAATTTTACCGACGTAGAAGAACGCTTTCCAGTAATAGCTACTACTTCTAAAATGTTGACCACGGGTATTGACACCAAAATGGTCAAGCTAATTGTGCTCGAAGCAAACATTGGCTCTATGACCGAGTTCAAACAAATAATCGGTCGGGGAACTCGAATGAGAGAAAACGAAGGCAAAGTTTATTTCACCATTATGGACTTTCGCAAGGCCACTAATCACTTTGCAGATAGTGACTTTGATGGAGATCCTGTTCAAATTTATGAGCCAGCAGCTGATGATTCGGTCGTTCCGCCTGAGGTTGATGGTGATGGTTTCGGTGGTGATGATGCCAATGATGGAGAAACGGGTCCTGGAGATGATTGGACAGATGGAAACGACATCGATATCGATGATGGCCCGACCAAAACCAGAAAGTTTTACGTCAACAACATTCCAGTTGAGATTGCCCACGAGCGGGTTCAGTATTATGGAAAAGGCGGCAAACTCATTACAGAGAGTTTGAAAGACTATACCCGTGGGAATGTCTTAGAAAAATTTGCTTCTAAAATTGAATTCGATCAAAAATGGAGAAGCGCAGAAAACAAAGAAGCGCTACTTAAAGAACTGGCAGAGGAAGGAATCTTGGTCGAAGCACTCAAGGAAGAAGTAAGCAAAGACATGGATGAGTTTGATCTCATTTGCCACATCGCTTACGACCAACCGCCCTTAACACGTAAAGAGCGCGCGAATAATGTGCGTAAGCGAAACTACTTTGCCAAGTATGGCGACTTGGCCCAAAAAGTCCTGCACAAGTTGCTGGATAAATACGAACAACAGGGTGTTACCACTATTGAGGATACTGCCATTTTAAAAGTCAAACCTTTCAATGAACTGGGAGACGTAGTTCAACTGGTGCGCGCTTTTGGTGGAAAGGATGACTTTGAATCTGCGGTTCGAGAATTGGGTGAAGAAATTTATCGTTCTGCATGAGTAATTTTCCGGCTCTACTTTCTCAAATTCAAGAAGCCAATCAGTACTTCAAATCCAAGGCAAGTACGACCATTAATCAGTTCTTGACGCTAAGAAACTGGTTGATTGGTCATTACATAGTTGAGTACGAGCAAGAAGGTGAAGACCGTGCTAGCTACGGAGATAAACTCATTGAAAACCTGGCGGAAGAACTTAAAGAAATAAAGGGTATTGACCGTCGTTCCCTCTTTCGATTTCGGCAATTTTACCTGTATTATCCTCATCTAATTGAAGCTGTTAAAGCAAATCAAATAGCTGATAACCAAGAACTTATAAAAGTGGGGACACCGTCCCCACTATTGGAAAATGAAAAAGTGGGGTCACTGTCCCCACTATTGAGGCCTGACCTAGCTACCGAGCCGACCAAGCTAGTAAGAACGCTTTCCTATTCACATATAGAGCTCCTACTCAACATCGACGACCCATTAAAAAGAGCCTACTACGAAATAGAATGCATAAAAGGAGTCTGGTCGGTAAGAGAACTTAAGCGACAGATAAGTAGCCTAAGTTTTGAGAGAAGTGCTGCAGCCGAAAATCCTGACTTGCTTGCCAGGCAACTAGGTGAAAGCAGTCAAAGCACGAGCGCAGAAGACTTAATTAGAAAACCCTACGTTTTTGACTTCCTCGATTTACCCGATGGTATTTTAGGCTCAGAATCGGAACTGGAAAACGCTTTGATTAGCGACTTGAAATCCTTCTTACTAGAACTCGGGCACGGCTTCTGTTTCGAGGCACAGCAAAAGCGCATTGTTATTGGTGGAGAATACTACTTTATAGACTTGGTTTTCTACCACCGACTTTTAAAGTGCCACGTACTGATAGAACTAAAAATCGAGGAGTTCAGCCACGCCAATGCTGGACAGCTTAACACCTACTTACAATACTACCGAGAAAATTTTGCCCAAGAAGATGATAAGCCGCCCATAGGAATTTTACTCTGTACCGATAAAAATGCAGACCTTGTGAAATACGCGCTGGGTGGAATGGACGAAAACCTTTTTGTGAGCGATTACAAAACGAAACTACCAAGTACCGAGAAACTGGAACAGTTTCTTAAAGCCGAAAAGAAAAAATTGGAATGAGTATAACTGGAAGAATAAAGTCGATTCGAGATATCATGCGCAAGGACACCGGTGTGGACGGCGATGCCCAACGTATTTCTCAGATGGTCTGGATGATTTTTATGAAAATCTTTGCCGACAAGGAAGAAGAATGGAACATCACTATAGATAAGTACGAAAGTCCTATTCCCCAAAAACTGAAGTGGCAAGAATGGGCTTCCGATGATGAAGGATTGACTGGCGACCAACTGATGGAGTTTGTTAATACTGAGTTGTTTCCTAGCCTGAAAGAACTGGATATTAGCCTCAATCCGCAGGCGGCTATCATTCGTTCGGTGTTTGAAGACACCTACAACTATATGAAAAACGGAACCCTCTTCCGTCAGGTAATTAATGAGATTGACAAGTTCGATTTCAACAACCAGAAAGAGCGCCACCTCTTCAACGATATTTACGAGACTATTTTAAAAGAACTACAATCTGCTGGTTCTTCGGGCGAGTATTACACGCCTAGAGGGGTCACTCAGTTTATGGTGGACATTATCAATCCGCAACTGGGAGAAACGATTCTTGATCCCGCTTGTGGAACAGGAGGATTTTTGATCAATACAATGGAACACATTCGCAAAACGGTCGATACGCCCGATGCGAGAGAGACCTTGCAAAAATCTATACGTGGTATTGAAAAGAAGCCGCTGCCGCATATGCTTTGTACCACCAACTTAATGCTCCACGGATTCGATGTTCCAGCCATACGCAGAGACAATTACTTGAGCAAACCCTACAGCGACTGGGGCGCGAAAGATAAGGTCGATATCATCTTAACCAATCCGCCATTCGGAGGTGTAGAAGAAGATGGCACCGAAACCAACTTTCCCAAAAAATTCCGCACCAAGGAAACCGCTGATCTTTTCCTTGCTCTGATAATACGCTTGCTCAAAGATGGCGGACGAGCGGCAGTAGTCCTTCCCGACGGAACGCTTTTTGGTGAAGGCATAAAAACCAGACTCAAAGAAGAACTGCTTACAAAGTGCAACCTACATACGATTGTGCGCTTGCCCAACGGGGTTTTCAACCCCTACA
>CAZZIZ010000243.1:0-4834 GCA_964654535.1 uncultured Chitinophagales bacterium | reverse complement strand
CCCTCCCTTTTAAGGGACGGCTAGGGAGGGTTTTGAACTGAACCTTGCATCCTGAACATCAAGACACAATCAAGCAATAAAAAATTGCCTAAACCAAATCCCTAACCTGACGCGTATACAAGTCATAATACTTCCCACGCTGCGCCATCAACTCTTGGTGACTACCTTCTTCGGCAACTTGCCCTTTTCCAATCACCAAAATGCGATCGCAATTTTTAATCGTCGATAAGCGATGGGCAATAACAATAGCCGTACGATCTTTAATCAAAGCGTCAATCCCTTTCTGGATTTTCAACTCGCTCAATGAATCAACTGAACTGGTCGCTTCGTCCATTATAAATATACGCGGATCGGCTACGATGGCTCGTGCAAAAGAAACCAACTGACGTTCGCCCAAAGACAATTTCTCTCCGCCCTCACCAACTTCTTCGTCTAAACGGCTAAGCAATTCGTCAGCGCCTAACTTTTTAAGCGCATCTATAGCCACAGCGCGATCAGTATTTGGTCGAGCGTAAATAATGTTTTGAAAAACGGTGCCATCAAAAAGATGCGGCGTCTGTAAAACAATACCAAACTGCGCTCGCAAACTTTCTATGGTTCTGGTTTTGTAGTCTATGCCGTCGATTAACAATGCACCAGATTGCGGCTCATAAAATCTACTGATCAAGTTGACAATAGTGGATTTACCCTCGCCCGTCGGGCCGACCAAAGCGATGGATTCGCCGGCCTTGATATGCAGGTTCAAGTTTTTCAATACCGGATTGCTCTCTTCATAATAAAAGCTCAAATCCTTGAAAGTGATGTCTCCCTTTATTTGATCAAAGTGCGGTGTTCCTTCCTCATCCTTAATGGCCTCTTGCTCATCAATCAATCCAAAAATCCGCTCACCAGCTGACAAGCTCCCTTGCGCCATTGCGTAAAAGCGAGAGATATCTAAAATCGGCAAGAAAATGCGCGTGGCATAGGCAAAACTCGCTGCTAAGACGCCTATGGTAATCCCCGGAGGCGTTTGCAAGGCCATCTTTCCGCCAACATAAATCACCACAATGGCTGCCAGTGAACCAATAAACAAAACCATCGGCATGACCATCGCACTATAGTAAGTCGAGCGAAAAGTAACGTGACGCATTTTTTCGCTCAAGTTTTGGAAGTCATTCGACACGCGAAATTCTTGTCCCGTGCTTTTGTTCACGCTAATTCCGTTAATGTTCTCGCTATAAGAAGCTGTGATTTCGCTATTCAGCTTACGCGAGCGACGAGAGTATTTGAGAATTAGATTCCGCAAATAAAAGGAGGCAATAACCAAAATGGGTAAAGATGCCAAAACAATGAGCGCTAGTTTCCATTGGTAGAAAAACATAGCCGCAAGGCAAAAGACAATCATCGTTAGCCCCCAGATTAAATCCAAGAAACCCCAAGAGATTATTTCACTTACCCGATCACTATCGGAAGTAATACGAGAAAGCAACCAGCCCGTTTGTGATTTATCGTAAAACGAAAATGAAAGCGCTTGTAGCTTTTCAAACATCACTTGACGCAAGTCGAATAAGACGTGCTCCTGAATCTGACCGCCGTAACTAATAAAACCAATTACTCCAATGACTTGCAAAAGGCCATTGAGCAAAAACAAAAAGCCATAGAAATAGATGGCGCTGAAATCCATGAGTCCCGAAGTAGACTTCGCCTCCACCGCAGGAATAACCGCATTGTCCAGGAAGTACATCCACAAAATTGGATAAATCGCATCGCTCAGACCAACTATGATGGTAAATCCAATCAGCCCCCAAAACCATTTCGGGTAGGCGTAGCTATAGGTAAACAGTCGCTTTAGGAATGGCCAAAGCGCACTGCTGCCTTCGAAACTTTTATCTTGAATATTTCGAGCTTGTATCGACATTAGTCTTCGTTTATTTCTTCTAAAATTTCATCCTCGAGTGCAGTTTGCACCTTCACCATCTCCCAGTAGTAGCCTTTGTTTTTAAGCAAGTCCTTGGGAGTTCCCATTTCACTGATGCTTCCATCCTTAAATACAATAACCTTATCCACTCCCTGAATACTGGTGATGCGATGAGAGATTATTATGCTGGTCTTCCCTTCAAAGCGAGCGCGCACCGCGCCTTGAATACCAAACTCCGTTTCTGTATCAACCGCAGAAGTGGCGTCGTCTAAAATCAATACCTCCGGGTCAACCATTATTGTTCTGGCAATACTTACACGTTGCTTTTGCCCGCCCGACAAACTAATGCCATCTTCGCCTACCATAGTTTCATAGCCATTGCTAAACACATCTATCACCTGATCGAAGTGCGCTTCTCGAGAAGCAGCAATCAGTTCGGGCTTTTCATACGACTGAGTGGCGTAGGCAATGTTTCCTTCTATAGTCGTACTAAACAAAAATGGCTGTTGCATAACCACTCCAATTTTCTTACGAAGCCAAGCTTTATCGTAGGCCTCTATAGGATGCCCGTCAATTGTTATACGTCCTGACTGCACGTCATAAAAGCGCAGCAACAAGTTTATAATAGTACTCTTACCCGAGCCCGCAGGACCAATTATTGCCACTCGTTCTCCAGCCTTAATAGAAAAGGAAACATCGTTCAAGACTTTATCTTGCTTCCCTTCCACCGGATAATAAAATCGAACATCTTCGAATGCTATATTCCCTTCCAAAGTTTCTGGCGCCAAGGCCTCCGCTCCGTAGTCTTCTGTTTTTTCATCTAGTACCGTGCTCAGTCTTTGCATAGCTACGGTGGCCATTCCCATTTTGGAAACAATACGACCAACCTGACGCATGGGCCAAGTCACCATTATGGAGTAGGTATAAAAACTAGTCAACTCGCCAATCGTAATCATACCCTTCAAGGCAAAGTAGCCTCCAGCAATAATCGATAAGGTAATCTGCATATGAATCAGCATATCAGAAAAGGGCCAAAAGAACTTATGCAAGCGAACATGTTTCAAACCCATTTTCAACTTTGCCTCGTTCTGCTCTCTAAACTTGTCGATTTCGATTTGCTCTTGAGCGAAAGCTTTAACTACGCGTATGCCATTCAAGTTTTCGTTTACCACATTGGTCAATTTATCCGATTCCTCCTCGTGCTGTTCCCACACTGCCGATTCACGTTTAAAAAACAAGTAAGCCGTAATACCAATAACCGGAATGAAAGCAACCGCCAAAAACGCATAAGTCGGCAAGACCAAAAACATCATCGTAAAAGACGCAATGAAAATCCCCGTTAAGCGAACCACCTCCACAACCTGCTCCATAATAAAAGAACGAATCGTACTGATGTCACCCGTACAACGCTGAATCATCTCCCCACTCTTGTAGTTGTTGTGAAAAGAAACGGGTAGCAATTGAATATGCGCAAACGCTCGATCACGCAAGCCCTTTATCGCCTTCTCCGTAGAGTTAGCGGCAATAGCAGTGCCCGTAAAAGAAAGCAGAGAACGACTCACGGCGATAACAAAATACACCACACCCAAGCCAATAAGAATACGACTAAGATTTTCCACTTTCAAAACAGGGAGCAGTGCGTAAATCATTTTACCTACCGGATCAGTACCAATCTGCGATGCGTCGGCACCGTTTAGAAAGAACAATACCACGCCATCTACAGCTATTTGCAGAATCTTAGGTTCCAGCATTCGGAAACCAGTAGACACAAACAAGAGCACGGCGGCGCCGAAGTAGTGGCTCTTCCACTTACCCAGCACATCGAACAATTCTTTGGTATAGTTACGTTTCATAAATATTTGGCAATAAAAAACCGCGAGCACAAATGTGTCGCGGTTCATATTTTCAATTAGAAAAAATTTCTTACATAAATCCGCGTACGTGTTTATCAACTCTAAAAAGAGGCGACGAACTATTAATATTTAAATTCATTTTGAACATAGCGTACTCGAATTTGAATGTCAAAAGTAATTCAATTTCGTTTAAGAATCAGCTCGCGCTGAAATTCCCGATTGGTTCCGAAGTCTTACCAGGGCGAAATACGTTAATCTAAGTGAAATAAGGCGAAGCAAGAGCGGCCAGCAAGCGAGCCTCTTAATAAGTTGGTATTTTTGTAATAGATTGATAATGAAGCGCAACTGGCATAAAATGTCAGAGCGCAAGATCTGCAAACAAGCTTTTAATCATTTGAATTAGTACTCGATTAAATCTTATTTTTGCGGACTTTGAAAGAGCTACTACTTGTAAATAGCGGCTAAAAACTTAAAAACAAATTCAACATGAAAATATTAAAAGTACTAGGTCTAGCGGCAATCGTAGCATTAGCTGCCTGCGCAACTTCAACTGACAGCGAATCAATGGCCGACAAAACAGAAGCGGCTACAAAAGCGGTAAAGCAAACCGTGGATCCAGGGAAATCTCTTCCAGTATCCAAGAGAACGCCAGCGCAACAAATGGATGCCGACAAAGCGCTAATCCAAAAGTATGTAGCTGACAACGGCCTACAAGGAAAGTATACCGATTCTGGAATTTTCTACTCAATAGAAAAGGAAGGATCAGGAGCCAATCCAACAAGACAAAACACCGTTACTTGTCACTATCGTGGTACGCTGCTAACCGGAAAACAATTTGACTCTTCATACGATAGAGGTCAGCCAGCGAGCTTCCCCCTTACCAGAGTTATCCCAGGATGGCAAGAAGGAATTCCTTTATTGAAAAAAGGCGGTAAAGGAAAATTAATTATTCCATCTGGCCTAGCTTACGGCCCAGTAACGCGTGGAGCAGATTTACCTGCGAACTCAGTTCTTATTTTCGACGTCGAGCTAGTTGACTTCAAATAATAAGTCAGAAAGAAAATTTAAGAGCGATCCAATTTTT
>CAZZIZ010000242.1:0-4868 GCA_964654535.1 uncultured Chitinophagales bacterium | reverse complement strand
GTTATCTCAATCTCCATACGATCTGTTATATCCTCATACTTATGCAACTTATTGTAAAGTTTCATTTGTTCTTTTGCGTCGGTTGTATTTAGCAAATCCTTAGCGAAGCCAGACATTCTAGCTGCTACTTCACCAAAATGTGCGGTTTCTTTTTGCAACTCTACCGTTGCCAATTCTGGGGTACGCATTCCGCTACCAGAAATAAACTTCAATCTGTGCTCCTCATTATCAACGTCTTTCTCTGGAACAGTTTTAATTGCCATTTTGACCAACCAACCAACAAACGGAAGCATAATCAATACGTTTAGTATGTTAAACGTTGTATGGAAAGCTGCGAGTTTGTACGTATTCAATATTTCTGTTTCGTTAGTAGCTGCCTTGGTTTTAACTGCACCTTCAAATATGTGAGAGAAACTATCCACGAAACCAGTTAATATATCCAAGACCCACGGCAAGGCAATAATCATCCAGGTTACTCCAATAATATTAAAGAGAGAGTGTATCCTAGCCGATCTTTTGGCATTGGTATTTCCAACCAGTGAGGCGATCTCTGCAGTAATAGTAGTACCTATATTTTCACCCAAAATCATGGCAGCTGCAACTTCCAGTGGCAACCAACCGGTATAGACCAATGTTAAAGTAATGGCCATTGCAGCACTAGACGACTGAACAATTACGGTAACCAAAGCGCCAATCATTACGAAAATAACTCTGGAAATAAATCCGAAATCAGCCACATTTTGAATCCATTCCAAAGCACCAGGGTTTCCTTTCAAATCAGGAACTGCGCCCTTTAATTCAGAAAGACCCATAAACAAAATGGCGAAACCAATAAGAAACTGTCCCCAGTATTTTAGTTTGTTTTTACTCGCAAAAAGCATTGGTACACCTATAGCAAACAAAGGAATGGAGTAAGCGCTCAACTTCATTTTGAAACCAAGTAAGGAAACGATCCAACCAGTAATAGTGGTTCCAATATTGGCGCCCATCATCACCCCTGCCGATTCCACTAGGGTTAGCAGACCCGCATTCACAAACGAAACGGTCATAACCGTTGTCGCCGAAGACGACTGCACCAAAGCGGTGGTTAAAAATCCGGTACCAACACCAAGAAATCTATTCTTGGTCATGGTGCGCAAAATTGTACGCAATTGCGATCCAGCTGCACGCTGAATACCATCGCTCATGATTTTCATACCATATACAAAGAAGGCCAGTGCCCCTAGTATTTGGACGAAATCCCAAAAGCCAAACTGTAGTCCAGTTTCTTCCATTTTGTTTACTTATTAGTGGGTGTAATTAACTATTTGATTAAAAGTGTAAATCCATTTGCAAACGATACACCAACTCGTCGCTACTGACTTCGCGGTTGCGGTAGGTAAAATCTGTCTGTAGTTTTAGTTTATGTCCAACGAAGAACTTTGAGAGTCCCAAGGTGTATCGATCATCTCCTTGATCGACTATTTCGTCTGGATTAACATCGGTGTATCTGGCAGCTATTTCGACGTTGTTCGGGAACATATAGCCAGCCTGAACGTTTAAACCATTTCCAGTAAAATAGGTATCAACTAATTCTTCGTTTTCAAAGATTTGTGGATTATCGTCATTGGCTTGCTTATCCGCGTACTCAGCCATGACAGACCAGCCTTGGTACTTGAACATAAGGTCTATAAACAAGGTGCTTAGGGTTCTTAGATTATCCTCATCGGCTACTTCAATGAAGGAGCCGTTTTGCCCTCTATTTTTTCCTGCGCGGTCATTGATATCATAAGAAGCACCAATAGAAAGCTTAGGACTACTCTCGCGTTTGATGGCCGAGCCAACGTAATCGCCTTTTGAAGCAAAACTACCGAATGGCAGTATTTCCGCCCTGTAGGTATAGTCTAAACCTCCCCGGTTACCAGCGGTGACGTTTCTACCCTCGCCCATTGTAACCGCCAAAATATTCTTGACAATAAATTCTTGACCTAAGGTTTGTTTATGGGTTATGTGAATGCCAAAATCACGATCGATATTGTACCTAGAATTCACGCGCGAACGATCGACGAATTGTAAGTTTCCTGATGAAATAACTCGTTCTCGGTTACCAGGAAGTTTGCCCTGACCGAATTTGATATACCAATGTTTGGCAAAGTTGTATTCTATCCAAGCGTCTAAGATAAAACGCGGGGAGTTGCTAAACTCGGAGCTGCCGCCTCCACTCATATCTCTATTCGAAAGTCCTACTTCAAACTTATACTTTAGCTTTGGCGTATAGGCGTAACCGTCGAATTTAAAACGCGCTCTTCTGATTAAGAAATTGGCTTCGACATCACCAAAATCACTGTCTGCATCTTCTGAAAATTCGAGCACCATTAGGTTCTGAAATCGCATACCGAATTTCATGGTAAAAGTAGAATCGGCAGATACAATGTTAAAGACGCCTTTACCGAATTTTGGAGCTGTAATCTGGGCTTCTACCGTGACAAAAAACAGGGCAGTTAGAACTGAAGTTAGGAGTGTTTTATTCATTAAGAGTTATAGTTAGAGCAGCATCATTTAAATCGATTCAAAAGTAATTTCTCAATGTTAAGTCCATATTAAATCGGTATTAAGCTTTGCGGCAACTACAGCTCCGTATAAAGGAATGTCTATAAGGTGCTCGCGATGTATTTGTTACTTGAATATGGATAAACGACTGATTTGCATAGCACTGCCTAAACCATTGCCTTTCAGCCTTGCCCAAAAGATGCTTTTCTGCTGGGATTAGTACACGAAAAAAAGGGATTGAACATTGTTCAATCCCTTTTTTGCATCCTCAACTTTATAAGAGTCAAGAAGATATTTATCGGATTTGATTATCGCGCCATAAAACGCGCTACGTTTTTTCCACTTTGGATAAGGTAAATTCCTTTATCAAGGTCAGAAGTATCGAGCATCATAGTTCGTTCTTCGAAAGGACCCGTTTTGATTAAGACTCCTGTCAATGAGTATATTTTGAAGGTTGCGCCTGGCATAAAACTCGGCGATGTTCCACCGGGTCCGTTTACATTACCATTTTTGTAGATCAAAATATTTGGGCCATTATCGTAGAATACATTGATGCTAGTAATAAGATTCAAAGGCGTAATGCCTCCTCCTTGGTTAGATCCAGAATTTGAACCGGGATCAGTAGCTTCGTTTGATTCAGCTATAACAACGGTGATATCCTCAAAACAACCTCCAGAGGTTAGGCAGGTCACCGTATAAGTTCCAGCGCAAAGAGCATTTTGGTCAGCATCACCCCAGTTTAAAAGAAATGGAGCGTCGCCATCTTCTAAATTAACCGTTGCGGTTCCATTGCATTGACCTGGACTAGCATCTGTGGTTGTAATTTCTAAGACTGCTTCTTCAGCTTCAGCAATAAAGAACGCTTTTATAGTCGAGGCGCCTACTGCATCGGTTACTGTTGCAGAATAAAGTCCTGGACTTAGGCCTTCAACGCTTTCGGTGTTTGCTCCGTTACTCCAAGCAATCGTATAAGGTGGTACACCTCCTTCGATTAATAAATCTGCAGTACCATCGCTATCACCGTGACAAACGTCTGTTGTAATTACTTCAAAATTTAATGGGAACATTGTACCCGATCCGGCATCGCTTCCCCCATCCATAGTATCTTCTGTAACAACATCACCGCCTCCAGTTGATCCTTCATCGGTTTCAAAATTGTCGTCGTCTCCAAATCCGCTGTCAGATGTTCCATCAACGGTTCCACCTGTTGTGCCTCCAGTAGAGCCTCCATCGAAGCCTCCAGTTGATCCTCCATCGGTGTCTCCAATGTCGCCATCGGTCGTAATTCCGTCGGAATCAGCTTCGGGTACTTCGTCCATATTACAAGCCAAAGAAAGCGTGGTTACAGAAGAACACATTGCAGCATCGGTTACGCTTACATTTACTAGGCCTTCGCATATACCTGCTGCAGACATTCCATCGGGAGCAACGTCTGCTCCTGCAGGCCATTCTATAGTATAAGGTGCGGTTCCACCTAAAACTGTTATTGACGCAACTCCAGTGCAAAGTCCGCAATTTGCCGGCGACGTTTCTACAAAGAACACTTCTAACTCAGATGGAGCTTCAATAGTGAAATCTTGCACCACAACTTCTGCAAAAGCGTTAATTACACGAACGAAGTAAGATCCTGGTGCTAGGCCTGTAACTAAAGACTCTTGTCCAATATTTGCTCCGCTTACATCGAAAAAGTTATAGATATAGGGTCCGAGGCCATCGGTGATGTTTACTTGAGCAGAGCCATCAGACATTCCAGGGCAAGAAACATTATTGCTAATGATTTCAAATTGTAGTGGTGGTCCTTGTATAGTATGGTTTACAGTTGCCGTACAGCCATTGCCATCCGTAACTTCAATAGACACTTCACCTTCGCAAAGTCCGCTTAGATTGGGTGAGTTTGATGCATTGTTATAGGTATAAGGAGCGACACCACCTACAGTAGATAAAATTATTGCGCCGTCGCAGCTATTTTCGGTTGACATATTAGTCGAAGAGGCAACATTAAGGGTCAATTCACTTGGCTCGGCGATTGTAACAACTTCCGTCACAGTTTCACCTAGTCCCATATCTATTGTCATAACAGAATAGGTACCAGCAGAAAGCGAGTTGTTGCTCGTTCCAGTATTACCATCAGACCAAGTCACGTTGAAAGGACCTACACCACCTTGTATGTTTACTTCGGCAGAACCATCATTGGCTCCAAAGCAGCTAGCATTTGTTGATGCTATTGTGATTGAGGCTGGTTCTACCATCACTTCGTCAATTTCATCTTCTTCCTCAACTTCCTCTTCCTCTTCCTCTTCCTCTTCAACTATTTCCTCTTCCTCTTCAACTTCCTCTTC
>CAZZIZ010000241.1:0-4912 GCA_964654535.1 uncultured Chitinophagales bacterium | reverse complement strand
GAAGCTCCTGCCAAGGTGTTGGGCGAAAACACTTTCCAAGTAGCGAGTACAAGCGAATAGCCTGTTGCTGCCCAAACCACCTCCAATAGAATCTTAACTAATAGCCTGCTTAATCCGCACGCACTTCTCTATAAGTCCCTCCATCTGATCCAGCGGTAACATATTGGCGCCATCGGAAAGCGCCTCGGAAGGCTTGGGGTGGGTTTCGATAAATAAACCGTCTACGCCAGCCGCGATTCCGGCCTTGGCGAGCATCTCGATAAAGGCCGGCTGACCACCCGTTACGCCGCTTGCGCGATTGGGTTGCTGCAACGCGTGGGTGCAGTCCAAAATGACGGGAACACCGAGATCTTTCATCTTGGGAATGCTACGAAAATCGACCACCAAATCGCCATAACCAAAAGTGGTTCCGCGCTCGGTTACCCAGACGTTTTTATTGCCAGTTTGCTGCACCTTTTCTATAGCAAACTTCATTGCCTCGGGCGAAAGAAATTGTCCCTTTTTTATGTTGACCGTTTTGCCCGTTTCTCCTGCCGCAACAAGTAGATCGGTTTGTCTGCAAAGGAAGGCTGGGATCTGTAAAACGTCTACGTATTCTGCTGCTCGTTTTGCTTCTTCAGGTGAATGCACATCGGTTACTATAGGAATGTTTTTTTCTTCGCGAACAGCTTTTAAAAAGCCTAGAGCCTTTTCATCGCCGATACCGGTAAAGGAATCGATGCGCGAACGGTTTGCTTTTTTGTAAGAAGATTTAAAAACATAAGTGACTTTATTCTTTTTGCAAGTCGCTTGAACCGACGCTGCAACGGTATCGAGGAGCTCTTTACTCTCTACCGCGCAGGGGCCCGATAGTAATAGGAAATGAGAATCTGCAAAATCTGGTATCATCTTTTTCTACTTGTTAATATCTCTTGGTCTAAGTTCTGCTTTTTCCCCCGACTATCAAGACTTTCTGTGTATAAACATAGTTGTTAATAAATGTTTTTGGCTAAGGCTTTGAATGGTCGCTTATTTGCATCGAACAATTAAAGCACGGGCTGGTTCTTTCCTTACATATCAACCAAGCATTTACGTTTTCATAGAAAATCAGTTCGTTTCTTTTTTATTTGTTTATTAATTGGTCACGCCAGCCTAGTTTTAGGCTGGCTTTTTTTTGCCCTTTTATTGCTTAGATCTTGCTGAGTGGTTTAATCGAAGCGGATTGCTTTTATTGGATTGATATAACGCACCAAAACGGAGGGCACGAGCAACACTAATAAGCAAAAAAGAAGCACGCCTACATTTAGAAGGATAATAGTAACTGGGTTGAAAATCACAGGCGCCACGTCGAGATAATAAGACTCTTCTGGCAGCTTTACAATCCCAAACTTAGCCTGCAAAAATGCTAAGGATAATCCGATAAGATTTCCGAAAATTAGACCGATGAAAATGATGTAAGCGGCATTGTACAAAAACACCTTTTGGATAGAGAAATTGGAAGCGCCCAGCGACTTCAAAATGCCTACCATTTTGGTTCTTTCCAGTATGAGGATGAGTAGGGCGGTAACCATATTAACCGCGCCCAAAATGAAGAGCAAGCCGAGTATAATGCGCTCGTTCATATTCTGCAGATTGAGCCACTCAAAAATGTTGGGATAGCTCTCTTTAAGGGTACTTGAATTTTGGTCGTGGCTCAATACTTCGTAGTAAATGTGCTGTTCAACCTCTTTAGGAACTACGCCATCTTTTACAAACACGGCCAGTCCACCAACTTCGTTGGCTTGCCATCCATTTACCCGCTGAATATGCCCGATATCGATTAGGGCGTATTGCTCATCGTACTCCTGCATACCAGTTTTGTAGATACCCACCACTTTTAACTTTCGCGGACTCGGTCTTTGCTTTTTGTTCATATAGGCAATGAGATCGTCGCCTACTTCGAGGCGTAGTCGGTTGGCCGTGTACTGCGAAACCACGATATCGTTAACTCTTTTTCCCGGACTAACTTGAAACGATTTACCCGCCACCATATTCTTTTCAAAAAATGCCCAATCGAAATCTGGAGCGAGGCCGTACATAATAATACCCTCAATGTTGTCATCCTTTTTAAGAATGCCCGCCTTGTTGGCAAAGGCCTGAACGTGCTTAATGCGTTTATCAGAACCGAGGGTAGTAATTAGTGTAGTATCTCTTACAATTGGATACAAGCTTTCCTGACTTCTGTCGTTATCAAAGTTGTTGATGTGTATGTGCCCCCAAAATCCAAAAACTTTGTCCGAGATGTCAACTTTAAATCCTTGGATGACTGCCGTGGCAATAATCATGGTGGCCAAAGAAATAGCCACCGCGGCAATAGCAATCTTAATGATAAAACTAGAAAAGGAACCGCTTCCACCCAGCGCCATCTTCTTTGCTATCAAAAATTCTAGGTTCACGGAATGGCGTATTTTTGTAATTGATTTATGAGAAAGCTTATTTCTTTCTCCAGCGTTAAAATTATGAAATTAACATTAGCTCTCTTCGCTTGTTTTCAGCTATTGGCCTGTGCTTCTACCAACGGTGATGCCCAGCTTCCTATTGCGCCCGAAATGAGCATCGCTCCAACTCAGCAAGAAGAGAAGCCTTTGGAAATAGGCGCGGAACAGTTTGAGGCTTACCTGCCATCGCTGCAAGGTAAGTCGGTCGCTTTAGTAGTCAACCAGACTTCAGAAATAGAAGGCACTCACTTGGTGGATTTGCTCATAGAGCGCGGCATCAATATCCAAAAGATATTCGCTCCCGAACACGGTTTTCGTGGCAAGGCCGCGGCGGGAGAAAAAATTGTAGACGGTAAAGACCCAAAAACGGGTTTGTCCATCGTATCCCTTTATGGCAAAAAGAAAAAACCATTGCCAGAAGATATAGCCGGCGTCGACGTTATTGTCTTCGATATACAAGATGTGGGCGTGCGCTTTTACACTTACCTGAGCACTATGCATCTGGTTATGGAAGCCGCTGCAGAAAACGACATTGCCTTTATGGTTTTAGATCGCCCCAATCCAAACGGACAATTACTCGACGGACCAGTTTTAGACATAGCGTTTCAATCCTTCGTGGGTATGCACGAAATTCCCGTTGCCCACGGAATGACCTTGGGCGAGCTTGCTCAAATGATAAAAGGGCAGAATTGGATTAATAAAGCGGAAGCACTAAACCTTCTAGTTGTACCTTGTAAAAATTACTCGCGTTACGACGACTATGTGCTAAGCGTAAAGCCATCGCCAAACTTACCGAGCAATGCTGCGATCTATGCTTATCCCTCTTTGTGCTTTTTTGAAGGTACAGTTGTGAGTTGCGGACGCGGTACCAATTTTCCGTTTACGATTTACGGCTATCCTAACTTCAAGCGAGGAACCTATCTTGCTAAACCGACTAAAAACGAAGGCGCGAAGTATCCCAAGTTTGAGAATGACATTTGTAAATTCATAAACGTTGCCCCACCAGTACTTCAAAGTGGTAAAAGTGCAATGCACCGCGGCAAACAAAATAAATTGAACTGGAGTTACCTCTGGGAAACGTACCAAGACTATCCTGAGCAAAAGGACTTCATTCTCGAAAATCACTTTATTGATAAACTGGCCGGAACAGATGCGCTCCGCAATGCCCTGACCGACGATTGGTCAATAGAACAATGGACCCAGAGCTACGCCGCCGACTTAGAAGCCTTTAAAGTATTGCGTAGGCAGTATTTAATTTATCCCGAATAAGCAACGTTGTGTACACGGTTCAAAACAAAAAAATAACCTTCGAAGACTTGGGCACGATAGATTACCAAAAAGCCTGGGACTATCAGGAAGAGTTGCTTAAGTCTATTGTGGCGCAAAAGGTGGCCAATCGCGATCGCGAGGAAGCAGAAAAATTAAAAACCGATAACTACTTATTGTTTTGCGAGCATCCACCGGTTTATACGTTAGGCAAAACGGGAAAAGAAGATCACCTGCTGCTAAACCAAGAACAACTCGACCAGCAAGGTTTTCAGTTTTACAAAATAAATCGTGGAGGAGACATAACCTACCACGGCCCGGGGCAAATTGTGGGTTATCCCATTATGGATCTCGACAATTTCTTCACCGACATACACAAGTACTTGCGCCATCTCGAAGAAGCCATTATAAGAACTTTAGCCGATTATAACATCGCAGCAGGAAGACTCGAAGGAGCAACAGGCGTTTGGTTAGACCCAAGCCAGCCGAGCAAAGCGCGAAAAATTTGTGCGATGGGTATACGCGCCAGTCGTTGGGTAACAATGCACGGTTGGGCCTTCAATGTAAATGTCGATTTGAATCATTTCGGCAACATCGTTCCTTGCGGTATAGACGATAAGGCCGTTACTTCGTTAAACAAAGAACTTGATGTTGAATCGGTTGACATCAACGAAGTTAAGAACCGTCTCAAAAAACATTTCCTAGATTTATTTGAAGCACAGATCAATGATTAGAAACGTAGAATTCAATCGAGTAGAAGACGTGGCCATAGCCATTGTACCCGATAAAGATCCTGAGACGGGAATGGATTTATGGAAAAGCTACTTCATAAACTTCAAAGAAATAAATCTAGAGAACATCATGATACGCGTGCGCGGCGTCGGTAAAAAGGAAGAGGAAACCGTAAACACATCAACGCTGCGCGTGCTGCTCCAAAGTGTCAGCAGCCAAGGTTACGCCGAAATAGATATGTTTGAAGCGGGCGCCACCAGCCTCAGCAACGAGTATTGGGTCAGCTTCCGCCTCGACGAGTATCTCTATGATAAAAAGTTCATCTTCGTCCCCGAAAGCATCATCGAGTCCAACTTCATCCAGATCCCTTTTTTAGAAAAGAAGGGAGTTATGATTAAGTAGTTAGTCATTGTCTCTTTCCTTTTAAGGGAAGGCCAGGGTAGGGCTAGAATTTTTCA
>CAZZIZ010000240.1:1359-4936 GCA_964654535.1 uncultured Chitinophagales bacterium | reverse complement strand
TCTTATCAAACAGGTGGTACGCCGTGGTTTATAATAATCGAGCCAAGCGGGAAAGTAGTGTTCAACGATTTTCATTTGAACGTGAACAAGACTATAAACTACTTAAAAGGGAAGTAGCGTATAACTCTGTCTTAGTTTATATCGAAGAAAATTCCTGCGCTGTACGATGGCGCCGCTGCAATTATTCGACCATCCAAAGCTCCAGTATAACTCGCAGAGAGGCCAAACTTTGGCGTAACGTATAAATTTGCTTCGACACCCAAGCTAGTGAACTCGGTATTGTTTGCAAATATGCTCGTGCTCGTTACCGTTTCAGCAGAATCCCCGTTTTTCAAGGAACGAATCAAGTTGAATTTACCACTGATCCAAAGTCGACTTGGAATAACTTGCCAGCCTAACTCTGCTCCAGCTCTAAACTCATCCGAGAAACCATTGGTTCTATTGTTAAAGGCAGCATATACGCTCGTATAAGCAGAGCCCTTGCCTATATTAAATCCTTTTCCGCCATCTAAGCGCAGTATTTGATTGAACTCACCATCACCTGTTTGTAGATTTCCAAGATCTCCCTTTCCTGTTACACCTGTTGGTAAGCCTAAAGTAATGCTAGCCGCAGCCACGAAGGGCGCACTTGGATTTGTAAGACCATATTTCAAGCCAACGTCTATATCACCAATTGAGTTTATAGCTTCACCTGGGATTATAATTTCACTCGTAGTATTCGAGCGAATATTGTTCATAAAGTTTCGGCTCAGGAGATTAGCATTTACTACTCCAGTTAGTCTATTTGTAAGGCCATATTCAGCGTACAAGAACGTGTTGTAGATTCCAGTGGTAACATTCGGATCGATAAGTCCTGTATCGTTATAGTGCTCATCAAAAACAATAAACCATTCCGACAACTTGATATAGGATGTGCCCTTCTTCTTAACCCAAGGGCCACCAGCATTTATATGGTTGTTACTTAAAAGTAGGAGTGCGCCTACCAAAAAGCATAGCATTAGTCTAGTTAATGATTTCGCCATCTCCAATTTTTATGTTAAAAGGTTTACAGAAGAAAACAATAAAGGAGTATTCATTTATTCCAGCATCTTCAATTTCGTATTCGTGGGCTCCTGAAAAGACAGTGACCTCGTCTATTTCCTTGGCGCCAGCAATTGAGTTGCGATTATTAGAAAGATAGATGTACAAACCAGGTAAGGCCGCAGTAGTACAATAGTCATCATCGAAAGAAAGTAAGAGATTGTTGTTTTCTTGTTCCGCCAAAGTAAAAGAGCCTTTGAGTGGATAGAAAGTAGTGGTTTGAGCCATACCACTAAACTCCAGCAATTCTATTACTATAGGCTCCTCACCAATTTCTATTATTTCTATTTCAATAACATCAGTTAGTAAATTCTCTCCATTATCGTAGCTCGCGGTAATCACCACGTTACCTGCACCCACAGCAGAAACCAAGCCATCAGGGTTTATAGTTGCTATATTTTCATCTGAGCTGCTCCAAGTGGCGTCTACTGTTTCCTGTAGACCAACATTGTTCAAATACATAAAAGACATTTGGAACGATGTGTTTACTTCTAGCGAGCCGATAGTAGATGTGATTCTTAATTCGGGTTCTACAAAATCCTCAATAAAATCATCTCCTATGCAGGAGTATAGATTGCAAATTATAAGGAAACCGATTAGAGGTTTCCAATGAAAAATGTTTGCCTTCATGGGTATAAATTCTATTTGAAAATTAAACCAAAATCAGCAGAGTCTTCCGGAGCTTGCGCTGATCTTGTGCTTGAGGCTCAATAAAGACATTATCGACTAGAAGCAAAATGATTGTTTAACCGTAGAACGCTAGCAGTAAGCCTATTTTTGACAATTTATGTTCAGGGGAATAACTTAGGTCACCTTATCGCCCTCCATCAACTTCACATCAAAAAGCGAGGGCGAGTTAATGGTGCGATGGACGGGACATTTTTTAGCAATGGCTAGTAAACGGTCTTTTTGCTCGTCGTCCAAATCTCCAATGAGCTCAAGTTCCAAGTAGAAATGATCAATTCTACTTTCGTCTTTTTCAGGATTTGCTTGATGCTCCTGGTATTTACTTTCCTTGCAGTAATTCAAGTGAACAAGAACATCTTCTAAATCCCATTCTTTGCGTCGTGCGTACATTTTAAGGGTCATAGCTGTGCAGGCCCCTAAACTTGCGTTTAACAACTCATAAGGCGAAGGTCCAAAGTCATTACCTCCAAAAGATTCTGGTTCATCTGCAATCAAACTATGGTCACCGGCTTGAACTTCTGTAGTGAAGCCTTCTCCTTCTAAGCGGACTACTACTTGCTTGTCGGTATCTAGTTTTTCTTGGACAGGAAACTCGATATAGCGCTTCACCCAGCTGGCAATTACGCTTCCTGCATAATGCGCATCTTTCTTGTTGGTAAGCATATGATCAGCACCGTCTAGAGTAACGAAGCTCTTAGGATGCTTTGCGAGTTTATAAATATTTTCTGCGTTCTCAATTCCCACGACCCGGTCTTGCGGCGAATGCATTACCAAGATTGCTTTGTGCAGGTTCTTAATAACCGTGGTGTGTTCTTGATTTTGGAGGTCATCAAGAAACTGTTTTTTAATTGTAAATTTTCTACCACCGATATTGACTACGGCGCATCCATTTTTTTCTATCTCTTCTCTTTTATCTTTGAGTAAGTGCGCCACGTGCTCTGGATAGGAAGGTGAGCCAATGGACACCACCGCTTTAATGCTTTCAATTCGTGCGGCAGCAAAAATGGCCGCAGCTCCACCGAGCGAGTGCCCGACCATAACCGAGGGCGCCATGTATTCCTGGCTGATAAACTCAGCAGCAGCTTCTAAGTCATCTACGTTTGACGAGAAATTTGTCTCCGCAAAATCTCCTTCGCTTTCGCCTAATCCAGTAAAGTCAAAACGCAAAACGCCAAATCCGTGCATAGTCAATGCCCGACTAATGTGTTTTGAAGCAATTAGGTTTTTGTTTCCAGTGAAAACGTGCGCAAATACTACGAAGGGATAAGGGTTTTTCTTTAAAGGCAAATCAATTTTAGCTGAAAGTTGCTGGCCTTGTTTGTTTTTAAATTTTACTCGTTTCGTGGGCATAATGTTACGTGTTTCGCTAAAGCTAAACACAAGTATAACTAATGAAATTGATTTCGAAAAACCGAAATGTACATTGATGAATGGAATAGTTTACATAGTCTCTTTTTCTCGAGAAATCAGTGCGAGAATTTGCTTTTTTCGCGTGAGGGATAGAGGCCTTTGTGGAGCTCCTATTGCTGCAGGCAAGAAAAGCTTTTAGCTCCTTAGAGCTAGAAAAGCTTTTTGCCTGAAGCAGAATAGAGCGACGGCCGAAAGCCCGACCCTGAGCTTCGTGCGCAGCACGAGAAGCGAAAGGGACACGCCCAAATTTCAATACACAATGAATCTACTTTTTCAGTTCAACCAAAGCTTGACGTTCGCGGTTAACGATGAGTTTGGTGACGTCTGGACGTGAATAGTGTCCCGCAACATCGAAATTCTGACGCTCTTCTAGCACACGATTGAAATCTATATCGGCGAC
>CAZZIZ010000240.1:0-1259 GCA_964654535.1 uncultured Chitinophagales bacterium | reverse complement strand
TTTGTGAACCTGCAGACCCGCACCATCGCCGGGCGCCCAAGTTAAGCGCTCCTCGTAGGTCGGTTGCAGTTTTCGATGCACCGATTGTATGTCGCCCGATTTATCGATGTAAACCAATGAGCAATAAAGGCTATGTCCACCGCGGTTTTCTGCGCGCTCGATGGCGCCTAAGTAAATAGCGACTTTATGCTGCTTGGCCAGCGCACAAATACTGTCTAGGTCTCCCGACTCAATTTGCACAGCATTGCGCATATAATGCGCGTGTATTTCTTTTTGAACGCTCGAGTTAAACTCGGAACCCTTGGTGAGTGATAACCAAAAGGGATAACCAGGAAGCAAGCCTTCACCAAAGACGACTAAGTCGCATTTGCTTTCTCCAGCGGAACTGATGTAGGATTTTATCTTTTCAATGGTTGCTGCTTTGTTCAACCAAACTGGCGCCATTTGTGCCATGCCGATACGTAATATTGAATCTTCTGTAGTTGCTGTCATAAATTTTGATTTGTGCGTTTTTACACGGGGTTTTAATCCAGTTGAGTAATTCTGACCTTGCGCTTTTTGAGTCTGCTGTTGTTGAGGGTTTTAACCAACTCGTGCGCCTTTTGCTTAGATACGGCAACAAAGGAACAGTCTTGTTTTACTTCTATAATTCCGAGTTCATCTTTTTTGAGCTTGCCTTGTTTCATAAAAAATCCAACGATGTCGCCCTTGGAAATTTTGTCTTTTCTACCGCCAGAAACGTAGATGGTTCGCCAGTATCCTTTGTAGGGAACCTTATCTGTTTCAATGCTTAAAACTTCTGCACCTTTAATAAAGTCGTAGAGCTCGTCGTTTTCCCACTTGAGAATGTAAGCAACTCCTTGCGCGTGCATACGAGCTGTTCTCCCGTTTCGGTGTGTAAACTCCTCTGCTCGTGGTGGTAATTGGTAGTGAATGATATAATCCATTTCAGGAACGTCGATACCACGGGCGGCGAGGTCTGTAGCCAGTAAAATTTTGTGCGTTCCGTTTCTAAATTGAATCAGGGCACGCTCGCGATCTTGTTGCTCCATACCACCATAAAAAGTGGTGTGGCTTATTTTTTTGTTATTTAAAAAGTCACTGACGTATTGTATGCTGTCTTTGAAGTTGCAGAAGACAATGCCGCTGGCATTTCCAACGTGTCCTAGTAAGTTTGCTAGCGTTTCGAGTTTGTCTTTGTTGGGAGCATTGACCAACTTTAAGCTGAGTTGCTTATTGCCTTGCTCAAGGAAGTCTAA
>CAZZIZ010000239.1:0-4941 GCA_964654535.1 uncultured Chitinophagales bacterium | reverse complement strand
GATAAACATGTTCAGGCAAAGACTACAGTCTCTAGCACTCCAGTAAGTGCTAAGGTTTCTCAAGAGGATGAAGAAGGCAAAAAGTTGTACAACAAGTATTGCAGACTCTGCCATGGAAAGGATGGTAAAAGAGGTCTTAACGGCTCTTCTGATTTGAGCATTTCAAAACTGAGCTATGATCAGATGGTTGAGATCGTTAATGAAGGGCGAGGTACGATGACGCCGTTTAACTTTCTAGGCGACGAGAAGATTAAGCTTGTTGTTGAGTACGTGGAGACCTTGAAGGAAGAGGAGGAATCACCAGAGTAAGCCTCGGGGTATTTAAATTTTCCAAGACGGATATGGCTAAGGATAAACAAGAAGTCTTTGATCGGATAGGTGCGATGCTCGCAGAAAAGGAGTTCAAAGTCGTTGACAAAGATTTTGAAAGGCCTTGGGGTGGTTTTTTCGTAATTGACGAAGAGCAAGCACGTGAGTTTGTTGATGCCTTCTTTGTAGGAAGCCGCTTTGGTAACTTGGCTGGCAGTATTCGCATTAGTCCTAAATTTTTAGTTGTGGAGCCGGGTAAGCGCTTGTCTTGGCAATACCACCATAGACGCTCAGAGGTTTGGCGTATTTATGAAGGCCCAGTAGGTGTGATGCGCAGCGTATCCGATGAGCAAGGTGAATTGGTAGAAGTGTTTGAAGGAGAGCAGGTAGTCTTAAATAAAGGCGAGCGTCATCGCCTAGTTGGACTCGATGCTTATGGTGTAGTAGCTGAAATCTGGCAACACGCTCTTAATGATGAGCCGTCGGATGAGCAGGACATTGTTCGTTTGGAAGATGACTTTGGGCGTTGATTAAACCGCCACCGAATGATCTCTCAAGGCATCGTTGAGCGAGGTCTTTTTGTCCGTTGATTCTTTTCTCTTTCCAATAATAAGTGCGCAGTTGACTTGGTAATCGCCAGCTGGAAACTTCTTAGTATAACTGCCTGGTATCACCACAGAACGTGCTGGAACGCGGCCGCGATGTTCTACTGGCTCCGAACCGCTGACATCTATAATTTTTGTCGATTGGGTTAATACAACGTTGGCTCCAAGTACTGCTTCCTTTTCTACGATAACCCCTTCTACAACTATAGAACGAGAACCAATAAAGGCATCATCTTCAATAATAACTGGACTTGCTTGTAAAGGCTCCAGCACTCCACCGATTCCTACACCGCCACTGAGGTGAACGTTTTTACCGATTTGAGCGCAGCTTCCTACGGTTGCCCAAGTATCTACCATTGTTCCTTCGTCTACATAAGCGCCAACGTTCACGTAGCTTGGCATGAGGATGACCCCCTTGGAAATATAGGCTCCGTAGCGGGCCATTGCTTGCGGCACTACGCGTATGCCTCTAGCTGCAAAGTCTTTTTTCAATGGAATTTTATCGTGGAATTCAAATGCACCAGATTGAATGGTTTCCATCTTGCTGATTGGAAAGAGCATTACGATGGCTTTTTTTACCCATTCGTTTACCTGCCAAGCATCTCCCGTTGGCGAAGCCACGCGTAGTTCTCCTTTATCTACAAGTGAAACTACTTCGTGTATTGTCTTTTGATTAGCCTCGTCTTTTAGTAAGTCGCGGTCTTCCCAGAGTTCGTTGATACGCTTTTCTAGCTCGTTTAAATTCATACTGCAATAGTACGAATCAAAACTTTAATCTGAGCTGAACTCTGATATCACTTCGCAGGCTTCCTTGACTCTCTTCGTTGCCACTACCGACGAAGTCGCGATCACGAAAATTCGTTTGGGCGTAGCGAAACCAGAAATCGAGATTTCGGTTAATGCGATATTTGGTAACCAAATAGTAACGAGTACCTCGACCTTGGAATCCTGGAATAGAAAATGAATAAAGCACATCGTTTTCGTAAGCAAACACGCGGCTGTTGAAGGAATCGGTATCGAATAATGCTATTCGTCCGGTTAGCGTTATAGGCGAGCTGAGAGGTTTGTACTGCACGTCTTGAAACAAGATGACTCCTCTTTCAGTCGGGCGATCGCCTTCGCTAAAGCGTACTTGCTCAATCCTGCTTTTGAAGGTTATGGACTTGTTTAACTTATACCTCAGTTGTAAGCGATAGTTGCTACGGGAATTTGGAACTACTTGATCGGTAACCGTTTCATTATCACTTAAGTTTCTGCCCTTAGTTTCGTTTCGAAAGCGCGCGTATATTTCTAGGCTGCGGCTTGGTTTGTAATTTAACTGCACTAGGCTTTCTCTTCCTGAGGAAGGAGCATCTATGCTGAATCGCAGCCAAGGGAAGGTGTACAAATCGACGTAGCCCTTTAAAGTCCAAGCTCTCTGTGGTTGGAGTTTCCAACCGAAGTAGAAGCCTTGTTCGTTGTTGGTTCTGGAGTTCTCGGTAAAGGCATTGGCGAAGAGTGCATTGTAGTCTACTTCTATATTTCTGTACAGTAAAGAAACGTCCAGCGTAGGGTGCAGGCTTACTAAAGCTCCGTTTACAGAGGCCAGCCCTCCCGTATTGCTAATGGCTGTTTCCCCAAAGAGGTGAATGTTTCTAATGGTCTTGAAATACTCAACACCAATATTCCATTGCTCGTTTCCTTGGAAAAAAAAGTTCTCAAAGAGTTGATCTACGGTTTCAACGGGTTTATCAAAATGCGTATAAATTGCATTGAGTCCCACACCCCAATTGCCGCCTTTGTACTTAACACTCGTACCGGCATTTGTTTGTCTGAGTTGCCTTCTGTTGTTTATTTCGTTATCGCTGCGGTGAAATCCAGAATTGGCGAAAGAAGTGGCTATTTCTAGCGAATCTGCTTCCTCGTCAAAGGCGTTGGCAACCTTTTCAATGTTAGAATCGGTTTTTTTAGAGGAACCGAAAAGGGTAATCTCAAAATCCTTTAACTCGTAAGTCGCCGCTGCTCCACGGAAAAAGGCAAATTCATTGACGGAGGTGTAAGCCTTTATAGGATTGGCCTTGCGCTTTATGTTCATGACGTCGCTGGACTTTGAAAAAGCCAAGCCAGTCCAAGCGACTAGTCCTTGTCCTAGTCTTACTTCGTAATCGCCAACAACTAAGTGCTTGAAGTTTTTGAAATTATTCAAAGCCACGTGTGCAGAATAAAAGTCAAATCCTCTGTTTTGAGCTCCTCGGAAGAACTGTTCGCCAGAATCCTTTTCTGCCGTAACGCCCATACTAAAGTTGCGCTCGTACTTGTAGCGGTAGCGTGAATAGAATTTTGCTCGATTTCCTGGGTAGGCGGATCGAACCGAGCCATTTTCTAAGGTGTCGTTTTCAATGTATCCTTCTTGTTCCTGCAGCACAGTGGTATAACGCCCAAACCATTCGTGCTTACCCTTAGTAAACAAGCCACGAAAATCGAAATCGTCGAGGTCGGAACCTACCTTCACAAAAGGCAGGATGCGATGTATGGTTTTTAAGTCGAAAGTGTTAATGCATTGGAGCTCGTACTGATTGACAAGTTCTCCAATTTCATTTCTGTAGTTAAGAAAATCTTCAATCTGCAGTGCCGACAATAAACCGAACTCTTCTAGTTCCTCTCGGCTAGCCTTGTTCAGATTTAAAGGCTTGTTTTGATAGTCTCCCAGACTTTCCATGAAAGTATCGAAGTTGAATTCGCCTTCCAGTTCTTCCAAGAAAAACTCTAGTACATCATCTACGATATCGTTCTCTTGACCGAATGCCGCTGGGCTGATAAGCAGTAGTAAGAAGAGAAGTCGTTTCATTTGTTCTAACGCGGGATGTTGTATGAAAGCGAAAAGTGCGGCGAAACGCCAAGTTCCAAGTGCACGCTAGCCGCTAGGTCTATACGAAACTGACTGAAAGCAAAACCGGTTCCTAAGGTTAGTAAATCTGGCTGACTGGCGTAACCAATTCTCAAGGCTACAATTTCATTTAAGCTGTAGTCAACACCAATTTTACCGACGAGTGGATCGTCGATATTTTTTTCTGCTTCGAAGATTATGAATACTTTATTACTAGGGCGATAAGTAGCTCCAACGCGTAGTGAATTATTAATTATATCGTCATCTTCTTGAGCGGTCAAGGTGATATTGAAGGGATTGAAAAAGTGCGCTCCTACTTGTAGCTTTTCGTCAACGCGATATAAAAATCCTACGCCAAAAGTTACTGCCGATTTTGAGCCATAGAAACCTGCGTCTAGCGCAAAGTAGTCTAGTTCAATTCCGATACTAAGCTGATCGCTTAGTCGGCGACCATAGCCAAGTTTTACAAATGTTTCGCTCAAGAACTCGTCACCGAAGTAGGAGAGTCCAATACCAAAGGTTCCGCTCTTCGTAGGAATAGCAGCGGATAGACTCAAAAAGTTCAGTTCTTCTAATAGAAATCGATTTTCGGCATAAACCCCCAATTGATAGTTGTCGGTAAATCCGAGACCGGCTTGGTTGTTCATTGCTGACCAAGGGCTAACCAAAGAGACGGATGAGAAGCCGAGAGCAGCAGATTGAGCACCTACAGTATTTCTCGTATTGCCCATACAAAGGGAAACGGGCAAGAGCAAAATTAGTAGGCCGAACAGGACGCGATGCATAGAGCTAATGTCTTGTTTATATTCTGCCCAAACAAACCCATTTCATTAAATTTGTACCAAATTGTTAAACTAGAAGGATGCAGTCATATTTAGAGCAAAACAAAGAGCGTTTTCTTAATGAATTGGTGGATTGGCTTAAGATTCCATCGGTTAGTGCCGACCCAAAATTCAAGGATGATGTCAGTCGAGCAGCGAACTATATCAAGGAAAAACTCGAATTGGCTGGTGCCGACACAGTGGAAATCTGTCCTACTCCAGGTCACCCTATAGTATTTGGGCAGAAAATCGTTGATCCTTCTTTGCCTACGGTTTTGGTATATGGTCACTACGACGTTCAACCTGCTGATCCATATGAGTTGTGGACTTCGCCACCCTT
>CAZZIZ010000238.1:0-4974 GCA_964654535.1 uncultured Chitinophagales bacterium | reverse complement strand
GCGCAGCATTGGTATCAAGCGGCCTAGCGATTTGACCATATTCTAAATGGCTCGTTTTATAGTCAGAATATGATTGATACGTAACGCAGTTCACCTAAGTCATAAAACCACTAGGGTTGAACGCTTAGTACTGGAAAGGTCAATTGAAAAGAAGTGTTCAAAGGGTTAAGGAAAACGCTTTGGGTAACTTTTAAAATGTCCGACCCTGCACCTTGATAAATTGTTGACCCGTCTAAATTGTAATCGCCTACACCATAGCCAAGACTAGGAAAAGAAGTTTGAAAGTTACTGTTTAATGGGTCGCTAAAAACGGTTTGTGTTATCGGTAAAATATCGGATCCCGATCCTTGGTAAATAATTTTTCCATCTTGGTTGCCGTCTCCAGCCCACATAACTCGACTGGCACCAATGGTATGCATGCTTCCTGGGTTATGCAAAGGTGTGTTTGGATTGATAAAATCAATTACCGGCAAATTGTCGTGTGCGAAGTTATACGGAATTCCAGTGTAAACACTCAAATGGTTTCTATGGTGAACACCAAGGTGATAGTTACCGAATGCTAGATTCTTAAATGTAGGAACGCCAATTCCTTCTTCTGATACTAACCCGCCGTCTCGCTGAATAAGTGCAGTCGTAGTAGCTACAACAATTGAGGGATTATTCTCGTCGCGTAACTCAAGGAAGACCCAATCCACTATAGCGTCGTTTCCTGTAAAGAGCAAAGCATTTGAACCTAAGCTTGCTCCACCCGAATTGTTAAGGAAGTTGAAGCCTAAGGCCGTATAGGGTTCTTGATTTGGAATTAGTCCTAGTGTATTTAGATCCGCGCGCATGAGCCCATTCGAAGTTTCGTAAGGTCCTGCGAGGAGAGTTTGTCCAATGAATCCCAGGTTTCCTCTGGTAGGAATACAATCGGGTGACAAACATTCGCTAAAGAAAAATTGACCCAAATCGGGATAGTTACAAGCCGCTAAAGGATCCGAAAGGTACTCTTCGCCATTTACTTCTAATACCGAGCAAGGAGCTGTCCAAGTATCTTCATGTCCGTTTGCCGTTCTATTGAAAGGTGAAAGGTAAAAAGGGTTAGTTAATCCATTTGCTGTAGGACTACTTCCAGGATCATCGAATGAGATTTGTAGCGGTGCGCTAACGTTACCATTACCATAGTTGTTGACAACGAAGTAGCTATCTAATAACTCCGGATTAGAAGGCTGTGGATAAGGTAGGTTGTCAATTCGACTAACATAAACATCGCCATTGGGTAAAGTACCTCCAGCCAGAAAATCGATCGATACCCCCGTTGTTCCGAAAGAATAGTTACCGTAGTTGTTTACATTTTGCACGGCTGAAGTGCCTCCTCCAAATGGTCCTGAGCTTATTATTCTGGCTGCGTTTCCTGTTAGATTTGCTTTTTCAAGTCCAACTTTGTTTAGAATGTCACCACCACTTTCATTGAATTGGTAGTAGGCTAAAAAGTTAGGATCGTTTACCAGGTTTTCTTTTGTTAGGTGACGATGGTTTCTAATTTCTGTTTCGCTCAGCGATCTATTCCAAACACAAACTTCATCAATTTCTCCTCTATAGTTTCGAGAATCCCAACCTCGATAACTTCCCATTCTAAATTCATTCAATGTAACCGCTGATATCGAAACGTCGTGTTTTGAAGCAATACCGTCTAAATAAATGGTAATTCCTGTAGGGTCCGATACCAATGCAACATGCGACCACTTCCCAATAGGAAGTATATGTCCCGAATCCCAAAACCAAGAACCACCAGGCCAATGGTAACCGAGCATATTGTTGTTACGGAAGTTTATTCCAAATTTGTCATCGCCATCATTAAAGATTATGCCAGTGTAAATATCTTGTATATCCGCTGGTTTCAACCAAGCCGTTAACGTGTAGTTTGTTCCAGATGAAATGTTAAATGGTTCTGTAATAGCGTGGTCATTAACTAAAATCGTTTCCATGGAATTGCCAGGAACAGGATCAACAGTACAAGCGTCAGCTACAAAAACAAAATCATTCTTTACCTGTTGGCTGGTTTGACCTTGTGAGTCAGTAAGAGATAAGGTAACGGAGTAATAGCCTCCGCTGCCGAAAACCACATCTGGATTGCGTGTGTTAGCGTTACTGACATAGGCTGGGGTGGGAGAGAAACTCCAAGACCACGAAGTAGCTGCTTGATCAACGAATGAAAAACTATCGAAGTGTACCGTATCATTTAAGCAGGGTACAATGTCGGTTTCGGTAATCATTTGGGCGATGGGAGAAAAACTCTGGGGCATATCTACTTCCCAAAAACCACGACCACCAGCGACCCTTATTTTTTGATCGCGGTAAAATAGATCCATAGCCAAGTTGCGCGCAGCAGCCGGCATATCGGTATCGTATAGAACCCAAGTACTGGATGATGGATCGTAATAGAAAAAGTTGTTAGTAGTCAATAAATATACAAGGCCATTAGAGCCAGCGTGATAGTGAATATCCCTTATGTCTTCGCCTGATAGCGAACTCGTAGTAAAATTCGTCCAGCTTTGACCTCCATCAAGGCTACGGAAAACTTTGTTGTTGTTGTCACCATTAAGGGAAGCGACCCAAACTTCATTTTCGTCTTGAGGGTTGGTGCACAGTTGAAACTTATTAAGGTCATTACTAGGTATGTTTGAGGTCTGTACCCAAGTCTGACCGCCATTTTCACTTCTTTGTAAAAAGACATCACCGCCTGAATAAGTTCCAGGTTGAAACAATGCGTAAATGAAATCGGGCTTGTTGCGATTGATTTCCATTTCCAATACACGCCCTGTTCCGAAATCGTGAAGGGTGGACCAAGTACTTCCACCGTCTTCTGAAAGGCCAATTTCACCTTCTCGACCTGCGTAGATTTTATCGCTGTACCACGGGTGATGGTAGAGTCCAGAAGACCAAGAGGAAAAATAGTGTTCGTTGGGTCTGAATGGCAGGCTTGTTCCAGTAATTGTTGGGTCGGCCAAAGCAATTGGTATATCACGGACGGTTGTGTTGTTATTATAACCAAAGTAGGTCGTCCTGTTTTTTTGCGGGTTGACATAACCTGTTGCCTCTTCAACACCGCCAACATTTTTTGAATTTCCTAAACCATAACTTTCGTGATAAGCAGTATTACCATTGTGGTACTTTCCACCTACTAAAACATCTTCATTCCAACCAGCACCAAAGCCCCAAAATGTTTGAGCGACTATACCATAATTTCTTAAGTCGTGACTTTGTAAATCGTCGTTAGAATAAGAAATACCACCGTCGGTTGTTACCCAAACGTCATTCCCCATACAGTGTATCGATTGAATGTCGCTGTGAATTCTACTTAATCTAGTACTATTTGCTCCGCCAATACTGCTATATGTAAAGCCTCCATCTGCTGATTCAATTAAACGTATGGTTCCAGCCCACAAAAGATCGGCATCGTTAGGAGAGGCTTCGAAATCAAAGTTGTAAAATCCTTGATGGTAACCGCTGCTATAAGATGCTGCTGTCCAGGGCATAGTATTTATTGCTTGATAAGGTCCACCTATTTGTCCAGCAGGTAAGTACCAGTTTAATCCTGCATCATCACTGCGGTAGATTCCTATCCATCCATTATCGCCAGCTTTGCTATCTCCAATGAGACAGGCATAAACGCGATTGGGGTCATCTGCAGAAACGGCAATTTTTCCGCCGGCTTCGCCGGCTTCTGTCAAAACTTCGGGAGTATACCATCCATTTGAAACAAGGTTCCAGCTAACTCCATTATTACTCGAACGATAGAACTCTGTTTTTTTCGCAGAACTATTGGATTTCAATAAGTAGATCAAGCCAGGCGTAGTAGGGTGATAATCTAAATCCCAACAATCTTCTGTGAATTTTTGTGTCCAATTGTTACCACCATCGAATGATTCGAACAGGCCCGAAGAACTGGTAACGAATATGTGATTGGCATCTGTGGGGTCAAACTTAATTTCATTTGCCGTTCCGTCTAGAAAGTAAATTGCATTCCAGGTAGCACCGCCATCTATGGTCCGATAAAGTTCTTCGTATGAAGCAATGATAAATGTACTTGTAGAGGTGGGGTGACAGGCTACAGCGCTATTGCGACTCGTAAATGGAGCGTCGCGTCCGGTATGGTTCCAAGTAAGGCCTTTGTCAGAACTTATGAATACGCCGCCACTCTCGGTACCACAGATAAGTATGTTGGGATTAACCAAGGACTGGTCGAGGCTATATACGTTAGCGTGATTATGTGACTTGGTAAGCGAGCCTGACTCATAAGTTTGAAATGGACCAATTGAAGTCCAAGCGTTACTCGAGGTTTTTAACTGAGAATCAATTTTTTTGATTTGCTTTTGTAAAATTTCGGCGTCTTTTTCCTCTTTTGATTTTTGAACAATGAAACCATCTTTATTCAGTAGTGATTCTACCGAACGAACCCAGGCTTTAAAATTCTGCGTATGAATAGTTTTTTCAAATGGCTCACTTTTATAGTAGGCCTCATAGGCACTGACTACAGCAAAGACATCTGGATTTGCCGAGTACATTTCTTGTGCCCATTGTGGCGCTAATTCAATTTCATAGTCAGAAGGAACTGATCTGAAAAAATCACTCTTGTTTTGAGCGTTTAAAAAGCCAACGGAGAATAATAAAATGAGCGCGATTGCTCTTGTCAGTGGTACAAGTAGTTTCGACATCACTAGAAAGATACCAATTATTGAGGGTCAATGCTAAATTCGAATTGAAGTAAGTATTAGCCAGCTGATTTTTATAAAGACCTCACATTTTGAGCCTGATTCAATGTACTTAGACAGTTTTTCGACTCGTGGTCAGAGTAAAACCGCGTGAGGGATAGAGGCCTTTGTGGAGCTCCTGTTGCTAGCAAGCGCCGAGCCCTCAGCACCTAAGTGCTGGAGGGGCGATGCGTGCAGCTAGCAGAACAGAGCGACGGCCGAAAGCCCGACCCCGAAC
>CAZZIZ010000237.1:0-4987 GCA_964654535.1 uncultured Chitinophagales bacterium | reverse complement strand
ACCAAAACCGCATCAGCACCCATTTCCAGCGCATCAGCCGCATGGCTAGGTAAACCGATACCTGCATCAACCACTACAGGTACATTCGATTCCCGAATGATGATTTCCAGCATTGCACGGGTTTGTAAACCTTGATTGGAACCAATGGGCGCACCTAGTGGCATTACCGAAGCGACACCCACATCTTCTAATCTCTTGCACAAAACGGGATCAGCGTTGATGTAAGGCATTACGATAAAACCATCTTTAACCAATTCTTCTGCAGCCTTCAAAGTCTCAATCGGGTCGGGGAGTAGGTAGCGCGGGTCAGGGTGAATCTCTAGTTTCAACCAATTGGTTTCCAAAGCCTCGCGCGCCATTTTCGAGATGAACACCGCTTCCTTAGCTGTCCGCACGCCCGAAGTATTCGGCATTAAAGTAACGCCCGTTCGCTTGATGTGATCCATCAACAAGTCGTCTTGATTCTTTATGTCAACGCGCCTTAGCGCTACGGTCACCAATTCGGTACCGCTGGCTACGATGGCTTTTTCCATCAGTTCATTAGAGGCAAACTTTCCTGTACCGAGGAAGAGGCGTGAGTTGAAAGTTTTATCAGCAATATTAAGCGTTGACATAGTCAAGGTTTTTTAGATAATGTTGAGCCGCTGTTTTGGGGTCAGCAGCTTGGTTGATTCCGGAAGCCACGGCTATACCGTGCACTCCGCTTGCTTTGATAGTTTGTACGTCGTCAATTTCTATTCCGCCAATAGCGATAATAGGAATTTGCGAAGCGTAATTATCAGCGATGGCTTTAATCCCTTCCATTCCTAGAACGGGACTTAAGTTTTGTTTCGTTTTTGTGCTTTTAAATGGGCCGAGACCTATGTAATCGGCGCCAGCAGCGATATGCGCTTCAATGTCCTCGGCCGTATTGGCTGTTCCACCAATTATAAAATCCTCACCCAAAAGTGTGCGCGCTGTAGCAATCGGCATATCCTCTTTCCCGAGATGTACACCTGTAGCGTTCATCTGTTTGGCCAGCATAGGATCATCGTTTATGATAAAAACAACATTGTTCTGTGTGCAGGCATTTTTGATTTGTAACGCTTGTTCAATTAAAGTAACCCCAGTTAAAATTTTCGTTCGAAACTGAACCCAATTCACTCCAGCATTAATAGCTTGAACAGCCTGCTCCAAATGACTTTGAGCAAGAAAGTCCTGAGTAATGAAATGAAGTTGCGCTATCTTTTTCATTAGAGCGTATTGTGTTTTCCCAATAAACCCGAATCGCTCTTTAAAAAAGTGAGACAGTAGGAGCGAGCAAATGCACAGGCTTCCTCAAGCGTGTGCCCAATAGCAAGTTTGGAACAGATAGCCGAAGAAAGTACGCAGCCCGATCCGTGCTTCGGACTGTGAATCTTTTTACTGCTATATTGCTTGGTTTCGGTTTCTGTTATCAGGTAATCCGAAATGCTGCCGTCTTCATTGTCTACTGACTTGATAAACAAGCTACAATGCAGCACCCATTGCTCCGCCGCCTCTTTCCAGTTCTCATCGCCCGCAATGGTCAGCCACTCGCTGTAGTTAGGTGTAATCAAGTGAATTTTGTTTAGCAGAAAGCGCAAGCGCGTTTCAGACCAGTCCCGGTGAAAGACAAATCCGCTGCTGCTTTTTAAAACCGGGTCCCAAACTATTTTTGATTTGGGGTTTAATTCTAAAATGCGATCAACAATTTTTTCGAGCAATGTAAAAGACTCAATAATGCCAATCTTAATGAAGGCGGGTTCGTATTTAGCTAGAATCAAATTGAGCTGCTCAAATATTTTTTCTTCTTCTAGCCAGTAGCACTTTTCAAAATGCGATTCATCTTGCACTGTTATAGCCGTGCAAATAGACAAACCATAAACGCCCAGCGACTCGAAAGTCTTGACGTCCGAGGTTACTCCTGCGCCGCTACTCGGATCAAAGCCCGCTATGCTTAAGACGTACTGATCTGGTCGCATTTTTCTTTTAGGTCTAGGAAAGCTTTAACAGGATCTTTACTATTCCAGATATAGCCCAGCGTGGCTACACCTGAAGCGCCCCATTCTTTTACTTGGTCAATATGTTCGGGACGAATACCACCAATAGTAACAATGGGAACTGTCGAATTACCAATAGCCCGCTCTAAAGCGGCCATACTCCAACTAGCCGAGTAATTGGTTTTGGAAATACTGGAAAACACAGGCCCAATAAAAGCGTAGTTATAAGGACATTGACTTTCTACCAAATCAGCCAAATCATGAAAAGAAGCGCTTAAATGGAAATCGGGATTGGCCTTTTTGTGATCTAACCACTTGACATACTTTTCTTCCCCTTCGTGCATAAGCTTACGATGAGTTTCTTTCAGGTGAACGCCTTTTATTTCAAAATCCTCAGCCATGTCGTGATGCTGGTGTATGACCAACTTACTGCGGTGTTTCTTTTTAATGCGCTTGATAAACTTGCGCTGCACATCTTCTTCTATAAATGGACTGCGAATGTGGTGGTATTCCATGCCCAGCTCAAACAACTCATTAATTATGTTTGTTTCTTTTTCAAAAGGAAAGGGAGGGCCGACTACTACCAGTTTCATCGCTTATTGTTTCACGTAAATTTCCCCGCCACTTTCTTGAAACTCTTTCGCCTTGGCGTCCATACCAATTTTCAAAGCCTCTTTTTCCGAAGCCTCTAAAGCATCCGCATAGTCGCGCACGTCTTGCGTTATTTTCATAGAACAAAACTTCGGTCCGCACATAGAACAGAAGTGCGCCACCTTAGCGTTTTCTGCAGGTAAGGTTTCGTCGTGGTACTCGCGAGCAGTATCTGGGTCGAGAGATAAATTGAATTGATCATTCCAACGGAACTCGAAGCGTGCTTTACTCAAAGCATTGTCGCGGAAATAAGCTGCGGGATGACCTTTGGCCAAGTCAGCCGCGTGCGCAGCAATCTTATACGTAATCACTCCTTCCTTTACGTCGTCGCGGTTTGGAAGACCCAAGTGTTCTTTTGGTGTCACGTAGCAAAGCATTGCGCAACCGTACCAGCCAATCATTGCCGCACCAATACCAGAAGTAATGTGATCATAACCCGGAGCAATATCCGTAGTCAATGGCCCTAAAGTGTAGAATGGTGCTTCCATACAGTCTTCCAACTCTTTTTCCATGTTCTCCTTAATGAGCTGCATCGGCACGTGGCCAGGACCTTCTATCATCACTTGTATGTCATGCTTCCAAGCAATCTTGGTGAGCTCTCCTAAAGTTTCTAGTTCCGCAAACTGAGCTTCGTCGTTTGCATCCGCAATTGAACCAGGACGCAGACCATCGCCTAAAGAGAAGGCTACATCGTATGCTTTCATAATTTCGCAGATGTCTTCGAAGTGCGTGTACAAGAAATTTTCTTTGTGATGTGACAGGCACCACTTAGCCATTATGCTTCCACCACGAGAAACGATACCCGTTACGCGGTTGGCAGTCATAGGTACGTAGCGCAAAAGCACACCTGCGTGAATGGTAAAGTAGTCCACGCCTTGTTCAGCTTGTTCTATTAATGTGTCGCGGAAGATATCCCAAGTCAAGTCTTCGGCTACGCCGTTTACTTTTTCTAGTGCTTGGTAAATCGGAACCGTACCAATCGGTACTGGTGAGTTGCGAATAATCCACTCGCGAGTTTCGTGTATGTTTTTGCCGGTAGACAAATCCATAATGGTGTCTGCTCCCCAGCGGCAAGCCCATACTGCTTTTTCAACTTCCTCTTCGATAGAAGACGAAACCGCAGAGTTGCCAATGTTGGCATTAATCTTCACCAAGAAGTTGCGCCCAATAATCATAGGCTCCGATTCTGGGTGATTGATATTGTTCGGAATAATTGCGCGACCCGCCGCGACTTCCTGACGTACAAACTCAGGTGTAATAACCGAAGGAATGTTCGCGCCAAAACCCTGACCAGGATGCACTTTTCCAATATTTTCTGCTTCGTACTGCGCACGCATTTCCTGCAAGCGCTGATTTTCGCGTATCGCGATGTATTCCATTTCGGGTGTGATCATACCTCGCTTAGCATAGTACATTTGCGAAACGTTGGCGCCTTCTTTGGCGCGCAAAGGTTTTGGTATGTTCTGAAAATGTATGTCAGCCAATTCAGGATCGCTCATACGCGTCATAGTGTAAGCCGAAGAAAAATCTTCTAATTGCTCCACGTCTTCGCGATCTAAAATCCACTGCTCACGAATGCGATCAATGCCTTTATGTACATCGATGTATTTGTCGGGATCGGTATAAGGTCCGCTGGTGTCGTAAACAGTAACGGAACTGTTTCCAGGTTTGCCATCGCGAACGAACATTTTGTTTGAGTCTTCCAAAGAGATTTCTCTCATCGCAACTTCGATATCGTGTAGATCTCCTTTTACGTAAACCTTTTTACTCGCCGGAAAAGGGTCGCGGGTTATTACGTTGTTTTTGGGCAATGCGTTTTGTACAGGCATAGTTTAGTTTTTCTCTTTATCTCCAGAATTAACCACCAGCAGTGGCGTGTATAACAAGTATGGCGTCTCCCGCTTTCAATCGGTAGGCCGCCCAGTTTTTTTTAGGTATTACTTCGTAATTGACCGACACAGCAAGGCCGTCTAAAGAACGCAGTTGCAGTTCTTTTTCGATAAACGCGAGTAGAAAAGTGTTTTCTTCAGCGCGCAATTCGCGGTCGTTCAATGTTAATTTCATAAAAAAATAGGGGCGCACCTCGAACGGTTCGCAAACATCTTCCCTTCGTCGGTTTCAGCCGTATCAGGTTCAATGGGTATGATCTCAGTCCGTGCGGACACCCCGGTTTTGCTTGAACTAAAGATAGTGAGAACATGGCATTATACCATCGAGAAAAGGGCAATTCGTCTGACAATAGATTTCTTTAAAAATAATTTGGGCAGCAACAGGCTATCCACTTGTACTCGGCGCGTCTATCTTTGGTTCAGCATAGTCGCGGGTGCGTATTCCCT
>CAZZIZ010000236.1:0-4988 GCA_964654535.1 uncultured Chitinophagales bacterium | reverse complement strand
TTGCTCAACTTTGATCGAGTATGTTCAGTCACGTTCAACATAAAATCTATACTGGCCTTATTGAATTCCTTAGCACGCTCTAGGCTTACTACGTGTCCGCATTGTTTTATTATTTCGAGTTGCGCATTGGTCTTTTTTGCTACGAACTTACGCGCTTCTCGTAGAAAGAAATGATCTTGCTCTCCCATTACCAAGTAAAGCGGAATTTCAGCTACATATTTTTGAAAAACCTTAAGGGTTTTGTCTAAGTAGTCACCATACATGGCAGTCCACTTTGCAAATTCTTCGTCGCTTAACTTTTTCGACTCTCTGATAAATATGTCGCGCGACTTTTTATGATTGCCTTTAGGTAAAACCAAGCGCGCCATTAATCGATAAAAGTTTGGATAGCCGATAAACTTGGATAAAAACAATCCCATACTTGTAATGAGCTTCACAGGAATGTTCAAGCGCGTAATGGCTCCACCCATAACCATAGAAATAACTCGCTGTGGTTGTAGGATCAGCATTTGCTGTGCTACAATAGTACCAATTGAAATAGAAGTCAAATGAACACGCTCCAATTTTAAATGATCTATCACTTCCCAGACTTTACGGCCTATAAAATCGAAGGTGTAAACTTTCTCCTTGATATTTTTAAGCGCGGACATTCCGTGACCGGGCAAGTCGACTAAAAGCAAATTGAAGTGAGCTTGTAAATCGTCTATCTGTTTTTTCCAAGTATGGATGCTTCCACCAGCGCCATGAATCAGCACAACCCATTCGGCGCTATTTGACTTAAACAGAGCCGGCATTATTTGATAGTGCAAAATATCGCTTGAATTCACACTTGAAAGTAAGCAATAAACTGAAGCTCAAACTTAGACGCCACAACCAATTGTCGTAGGGACGTGAGAACTAGTAGTAATGGAAGGGTCAGCACGAGCAATGACACAAGTATGAAAGCTGGGTATTGTATATTTCTCAAGGAGAATATCCAAGCCGAACAAGGTCCACTTTAAAGGTCATTATCGAACACTGCCAATAAACCTATCGACATCTGACTTGAACATTTCTGGTCTTTTGAAGAAATTTCTAACTTAGAATAAAATAAATCCTATGTCTTTTCCAAATGCCTTCGATAAAGCCAGTACGGAGAACTACGTCAAGCGCATTGAGCAACTAAATCCGAATACCCAACCTGCTTGGGGCAAAATGGATGTTGCGAAAATGCTGGCGCATTGTTCCGTAGCCTATGATCTGGCTTTTGACGATAAGCAAAGAAACAAAGCCGGATGGTTTAAAAAACTTATGCTCAGAACTTTCGTAAAACCAGCCGTGGTAGGGCCCAAACCCTACAAAAAAAACAGCCGCACCGCTCCTGTGTTTTTAATTTCTGACGAGCGTGATTTCGAGAAAGAAAAGGCATGCCTCATCGAGAATATTAGAAAAACGCAAGCGAATGGAGCTTCTTTTTTTCAAGGTAGAGAAAGCGCGTCTTTTGGTGTTATCACTACCCAAGAGTGGAGCAATATGTTTTCAAAACACCTTGAGCACCATTTGGAGCAGTTCGGCGTTTAAACTAAAAGCCCTCCAATAAATCCAAAGCCCAATCGTTTAATCTTTTATGGAGAAATTACTTGCCCTTGTTTTGTTGCTTTCTTGCCTCACACTAGATGCGCAAAGGACTCAAACCCAGGTCGAATGGTCTGAAACAGATAAACTGCATTGGTCCGATTTCAATGGCAAGGCCAAAAAAAATCACGGCCCCGATGCGCTAACCCACGTAGTGATGGGTTATGAATTTGAAACCCTCGGTTTTAATCATTTCGTTTTCAAACTCAATATGACCTTTGAGCGAAATAAGTCTTGGGTCAAAAGCGATCATAAAAACGCCAGACTACTAGCGCACGAACAATTGCACTTTGACATTCACGAAATCTACGCGCGGAAATTTATGATGTATGCACATCAAGAAGGCGCCTTCGACGATGGTGATTTTAGTAAAAAGCTAGAGCGAGTGTTTAACAAAACTTTTCGCGAGCTCAAAAAAATGCAAGAAGCCTACGACCACGAAACCAACCACAGTCGCAATCGTGAAGCGCAAGCGGTTTGGGATAAGAAAGTTGCTAAACTGCTTGAGGAAACGCAAAAGTGGAATAAGCGGACTTTTGAGTTTAAGGTTTGAGTAGTTTTTGTTAGTTCATTTATCATTAGCATTCTTGCGTGAGGGATAGGAAGGATGCGACCGTCGGGAGTAGTCTCTTTTGTTGAGACAGTAAATTCTTACCGCCTTAGCGGTAGAGGAATTTACTTTGGCGAAACAAGATAGAGACCGGAGCGAAGCGCAGTCCTGGATAAGCCCGACCCCGAACTTTGCGAAGCAAGAGGTGAGTGGGGCACGCCCAAACTTTCATTTCTAATTTCCATTGTAAAACTAGTCCCCACTCCAAACAGTTTATCGTGTAATCCTTGCGGTATATTTTTGTTTTGAGATCGTTAGCCCACCCCGCCCTGCGAGCGCCCCTTCAAGGAGGGGATTATTTTTAGGGTGTTTTTCTGACGATGTATAAACAGGGTGTACCGAATTTATTTGGGCGTGTCCCGCTCGTAACTGTGCTACGCACAAACTCGGGGTCGGGCTCTCGGGGCTCGCTCTGTTCTGCTGACTACACGCATCGCCCTTCCAGCACTGGGGTGCTGAGGGCTAGGCGTTTGTCAGCAACAGGAGCTCAGACAAACCCCTCCATCCCTCACGCATAAAATGCCGAATCGAAGACAAGAAGGAAATGAAATCGCCAAAAAGCTAATAAAAACGGCCTGTTTGGGCATTTTCTAAGAATCGAGGAACTTTACGGTAAGCTTCTTGTTACATATTACACACAAAGGTGGGTTTCCTAACAATCTGATAGGTAGTAGTTTACAGTCAAACAAGTGGAATTTCTTACTTTTGTGCCCTTATTAGTAACTAAAAAGAAATATGGCTAAATCGCAAGAAACCTTTAACAAGAAACAAAAAGAAAAAAAACGCCTCAAGAAACGTAAAGAAAAGGCGGAAAAAATGGCGGAGCGTAGAGCGAACGCTGTAGCTGGCTCAGGCTCATTAGAAAACATGATGGCCTACATCGATGAAAATGGAAACATCGTTGATACTCCACCAGATCCAACCAAGAAAAAGAAAGTAAGCGTAGCTAATATCGAATTAGGTGCGGCTAAAAGAGAGAAAATTACTGTTGACCCTTTCAAAACGGGTAAAGTAGATTTCTTCGATCACTCCAAAGGATTCGGATTCATTAGAGACATTGTTACTCAGGAAAAATTCTTCGTACACATCAACGGATGCCAAGAGGAAATTACTGAAGGCGATAACGTAAAATTCGAAATCGAGCGAGGAATGAAAGGTATGAACGCCGTTCGCGTTAAGAAAGCCTAAGCATTTTGATGCTCTTTACAAAGAGCATTCACTATACAATATGAAAAGCACTGACGCTCCAATCGTAGTCAAACAAGTCTTCGATTGCAGGATCCAACGTCTCTGGTCAGCCATAACTGAGACGAAAGAAATGCAACAGTGGTATTTCGACAACATGCCTGACTTTAAGGCCGAGGTTGGTTTTACAACTTCATTTGATGTCCAGTCTACTGAACGAACTTTCCCGCACGTTTGGGAAGTCACCGAAGTAGTTCCTTTGGAAAAACTAGTGGTCCGTTGGACCTTTACCGGTTACCCCGGCATAAGCGATGTTGCATTTGCTTTGGCGGAAGTAAATGGACAAACTGAATTGACCCTCACCGCAACTGTAGTCGAGGCATTCCCGACAGATATTCCCGAGTTTAAAAGAGAAAGCGGCGAAGGCGGCTGGAAGTATTTCATAAACGAAAACTTAGCAGCCTACATAGAGCGAGGGCAATAGACCTTCGCTAAGCAAATCTTACTTAATTCTTTTGTGGCATTTTAGCGCCGCACTCTTCAGCGATTCCTACTGATTCTTTGATCATATCCATCATCCCCATTTCTTTTTCCTTCATTTTGTCAACGAAGCAAGTACAGAATTCATCTGGGTTTTCGGCTTTGAATTGACCAGCCATATCATCTAGACACTTCTTCTTGAACTGCGCGACCATATCGTCATTCCATTCTATAGCTGTATTGCAGCTAGTAGCAGCGAACATTAAGACCGCTCCGAAGATTAATAGTAGATTTTTCATTCTTTTAGATTTAATTATTGCCCCCAAACTAATACAATCTTTGGTTCATAAATCCATTTCGGGGATTTTTCTTTCTACACTATTTTGGCCTTAATGGCTGTAAGACGCAAGAAAACTTTCACGGAAAGCGATTTATACGATCCACTCAAGGAGCACCTTGAGTCTCAGGGCTATGTAGTAAAAGCAGAAGTGAAGTCCTGTGATGTGGTGGCCACAAAAGAAGATGAAGTCGTGGCTTTGGAGTTGAAAAAATCTTTCAACCTCAAGCTGGTCTATCAATGTTTGGAACGCCTAAAGTATGCTGATGCCGTTTATGCAGTTATCGCCGCACCAAAAGAAGGCCAACTCAATAAGTCCGTAAAAGATTGCAAAAATTTACTCAAGAGAATTGGTATAGGCCTGATATTAGTTTACCTCTACGAAAGTGGTGCGCGGGTGCAAGTAATTTTACAACCCAACAATATTCCAATAAAGAAAAACGGTCGACTTAAAAAGGTAGTGCTGCGCGAATTCAACAATCGCTCTGGCTCTTACAACATCGGAGGAACGAAAGGTGAGATTGCTACGGCCTATCGTGAAGCGGCCATACACTGTGCAGTTATACTAGAGAAAAAAGGAAACTGCTCCCCTGCCCAAATTCGAAAACTCGGCGGCCCAGAAAACTGCGGCCCGATTATGAACAACAACTTCTACGGGTGGTTCAACAAAGTCAAACGCGGAGTTTACGTTAATACACCAGCGGTTAAGAAAGCGCTGAAGCAGTACAATGATATTGCTAAGTATTATCGGAAGAAGTATAG
>CAZZIZ010000235.1:0-5000 GCA_964654535.1 uncultured Chitinophagales bacterium | reverse complement strand
TTTCAACTAAGTGCGCAAGTCACTGGTACTATCTTGGGATCCGATGGATTACCACTGATTGGAGCTAATATTGTTGAGAAAGGAACTTACAACGGAACCGTCACCGATATCGACGGAAACTTCAGCCTTAATACAATTACGGATGACCCTGTTTTGGTAGCATCTTACATTGGCTATGCGGCTCAAGAAGTGCGCCCGAATGGAGGGCAAATTACCGTCACTTTAGCCGAAGCTGGAAACCTAGATGAGGTGGTCGTAACCGGAACAAGAGGAAAGCCTCGAACCGTGCTTTCAAGTCCTGTACCGATTGACAATATCAATGCGGCTGAACTTCGCCAAAGTGGCCAAGTGAGTATCGATCAAATAATTAACTACCGGGTCCCGTCCTATAACTCGCAGACCCAATCTATTTCTGATGGAACTGCTCATTTGGATCCATCTGAACTAAGAAACTTAGGACCATCCAGAACATTGGTCTTAGTAAATGGGAAGCGAAAGAATCAAAGTGCTCAAGTCTATCTCAACGATACGCCGGGACGTGGTGAGGTCGGAACGGATATGAAAAGCATCCCCGTTGCTTCTATAGAGCGTGTTGAAATTTTGAGAGATGGTGCTGCAGCGCAATATGGTTCAGATGCCATTGCCGGAGTCGTAAATATCATTTTAAAAGAACGCACCACCGGTCAAGCAAATGCCTTTGCGGGAGTTACTTTAGAAGGGGACGGTGTAACTTACGGCTTTGACGTTAACAAAGGTTTCAAACTTGGCGAGAGAGGCTTCATAAACCTTACTGGCGAATACCTTTACCAAGACGTTACCGATCGTGCCGGTGAATTTGCTGATGAAGTCGGCGATCCACTTTTTGGTATTGCACTCGGAGACGATCCGGATTTAGATGCCTACTTCCAACAGTTTCCAGATTTAGGAGTCACATACGGTCAACCTGAAATTGAAAAGCTTTCCGGAATGATAAACTTTGGTCTAGGTTATAAAAACGGTAAAGGTGAATTGTATGGAAATTTCGGCATAACGGACCGCCAAGGATTGTCTTTTGCATTCTATCGAACTTCCTATTGGAGAGATACGGATTATGGTTTAATCAATACAGGCGACGAACCTTACGTTGGATATCAGCCAACTTTTGAATCCGATATCCAAGACATAACCTTTACCGCTGGTACGCGCAATAGCTTGGGCGCATGGAATTCCGATTTGAGTTTTACCTATGGTGGTAATGATATTGACTATACAGTCAACAATTCATTAAATCGGAGTTTAGGAGAGAATAGCCCGATTTCTTTTAACCCAGGCGGATATTCTTTTGAGAACGCTTTAGTAAACCTAGACTTCACTCGTTCCTTTGAAAAACTGTCTTTGGCATTGGGTACGGAATACCGCTTAGAATTCTTTGAAGCTCGTGCTGGCGATGAAGCCTCTTATAACCCTGCTCCAGGTACCGATTCTTTTCCAGGCCTGACTCCGGAGAACGCTGTAGATGAAGATCGAAACAATATAGGGGTCTATATCAATGCCGACTACGATGTTAGTGATGCATTTTTGATCGGAGGAGCAGTTAGATTTGAAAACTACTCTGACTTTGGAAGTAACTTCTCTTGGAAAGCAAATTCGCGCTATTTACTTGGTGAAGACATTGGAGCCATCAGAGCATCGGTTAGTACCGGTTTCCGCGCACCTTCTTTGCACCAAATTTTCTTGAGTAATATTCAAACCACTGCTGGTGCATCTGGTTTGATTCAAGAAGGAACCTTTAGCAATGTCGATGACATTACCCGAAATATCTTGGGCATACCACAATTGGATGCTGAAACCTCTTTCAACATTACCGCAGGTGCTACGATCAAGCTTTCTGATATGATTTCATTATCTGCAGACTATTACAACATTAATGTGGCTGACCGTGTTCTTTTCTCGGATCAAATTGGTGCGAGCAATTTTGAAGGAACGGAACTTGGTGCTTCTCTGGCCGATGCTGGAGTAGATGCCTTTAAGTTCTTTATTAATGCTGCTGATACTCGTACCACTGGGGTAGACATTGTGTTAAGTGCCGATAATATTGGTCTTGGATCTGGTAAGAACAATTTAGACGTGATTGTTGCTGCCAATTTCAACAGAACGGAACTGGATGGAAATGTAAATGCTCCAGCTATATTTGGAGATGTCAGCATATTCGGTGATCTTCCGCAAAATCTGTTAACCAGCGCTCGACCAAACTCAAAAGTTGTTTTAGGACTGAACTTCGACATCGGAGCTTTCTCAGCTACGCTAAATAATACTTTGTTTGGTAAGGTAAACTCACCAGTTTCCGAACAAGAATTTGGTAGTAAAGTAATAACCGATCTTATTTTGGGAATTGGATTCGCTAAGAAATGGAACGCTAACCTAACCGTAAACAACTTGCTAAACATTTACCCAGATCAGGTAGATGGAGATTTGGATCCATTTGGTTGGAGACTACAGTACCCTTGGAGGGTTTCTCAATTCGGTTTCAACGGTATGTACCTTAAGCTAGGCGTATCGTTTGACTTCTAAACACGATAACTTACAAACTTATGAGACGACCCTTTTTTGAGGGTCGTCTTTTTTTTGCCTATCTACGAACCACTAGACTTCAGATTACCAGCAATTCTACTCGCACCAGCAGGGCCTTTGAATAATATAAAAAGGCCGAATAATCACATATTAATGTCCAAACACACGGCTTAGAAGCGAAATGCACTCCATTTTTAATATTTGTCCGTAACTTAAAATAAAAAAGCGTGCGCAGATTCTTCTACTTCCCTCTTGCACTTGTGATGCTTTCGCAGTCAATAGTTGCTCAAACCTTCACCAACGAAAATGCACTAATCCCTAGTAGCTTTACTAGTTATCAACCTGTAGGCGTTGCAGATATTAATGGCGACTTTTTAGATGATATTATCCGTTTGAACGGAAGTACACTACAAGTTTGCTATCAGCAGAGCGACGGCACCTATACCACTAGCAGTATTCCTGTTCCTTATACTCCTTGGGGCATGTGCGTAGCAGATGTAAATGGAGATGGGTTCAACGATATTCTTTATGGCGGATTCAATCAAGGAAGTTCGGATATCCAATTGTCACTTATGGACAGTAATGGCATTCCGCAAAACTCAACGCCCATTAGTGCTTCTGTTTTCGTGCAAGGAATCAACTTTGTAGATATCGATGAAGATGGACACATTGATTCTTATGTTTGTCACGATAATGCTGCGAATATCACCTTGCGTAATACTGGGAGCGGAAGCCTTGTATTAGACAACACAATGATGCCTTCCAGTCCGCACTCTGGAAACTACGGAAGTATTTGGTCCGATTATGATGGTGATGGCGATTTAGATTGCTACGTAACTAAGTGTCGACTAGGTATTACAAACCCCAGCGATCCCCGTAGAATAAATATACTGTGGCGAAACGACGGTGGCGGCAATTTTACAGAAGTGGCCGGTAGCCTGGGCCTTGATGATGGTGCGCAGTCTTGGAGTGCCGATTTCGCAGACATTGACAATGATGGCGATATGGATTTATATATTTTAAACCATACCGACAGTCAAAGGATGTACGAAAATGTTAACGGAACTTTTGTAGATATTAGCAGCAGTGCTGGATTAACTTTCTCAGTAAGCAATCAAGATTGGCAGAGTATTTTCGATGACTTCGATAATGACGGATTCGTAGATCTTCTAATTACCGGATTGAATAGTCGCTTGTACAGAAATAATGGAGACAATACCTTCACACTTTTGTCCAATTTCTATCCCTTCACAACTGACGTTCAAAATGCAGCTGTAGGAGATTTAAATAATGATGGTTACCTAGATATCTATGCCACTTTCGAAAGCTGGAGTGGAGGTGCTGGAGGTCCAGATATCATGTTGCACAATGCTAGCTCTGGAAAGAATTGGATAAAATTCAATTTAGTTGGAACGCAATCCAATCGCAATGCCATTGGCGCTCGTATTAAAATAACAGGCTCTTGGGGAACCCAGACTAGAGAAATCAGATCAGGTGAAGGCTATGGTATTATGAATAGCTTGCAACAGCACTTCGGCACAGACAGTGATACTGTTCTTCCACTTGTTGAAATATTCTGGCCATCGGGGAATACTGACGTGCTTAACAACGTATCCGTAAATCAGACGTATACGCTTACAGAATGCGCTAACATGCCGAGCACAAATCCACCTACAGGGGTGATAAAGCTCCGCTCTTGGGTGTTTCTGGGCGGGTGTTTCCAGCCCAATCAAGGAATGCATACAGACTTATCTAATGCAGGTTTAATTCCCTTTGTTGAACCTTATACTGCCTTACCAGGATTTACGCATGCTGGCGGAGGTGGTGGCGAGACTATAATTATGTGTGACACATCTGGTATCGTAGATTGGGTTTTTCTGGAGTTAAGAGATGCAAGCAACGCAGTTATCGAAACGCAATCGGCTCTTCTCCTATCAAATGGGCAGATAGTTGGGAGGGATGGAGATGTCAATCTCTATTTCAACGCCCCACCAAATGCTGACTATTATTTAGCTGTCAAGCATAGAAACCATCTAGGCGTAATAACACAAAACCCGGTGACCATGTCTGATACGCAAGTGACCTTTGTCGACTTCAGGAGTATGTCAGCCGATGTCGCACCTTATTCTATGCAGTCTCAAATGTTCAATACCATCTCCGTACAAACGCTCTGGCCAGGAGACGGGAATCAAGATAAAAAGGTGGTTTATCAAGGTAGTGGATCGGATATTTTACCTATAACTACAACAGTATTCTCAGATCCTTCGAATCCTAACTTCCAGTTGACCTTACCGGTTCAAGGCTATTTCTCAGGAGACTACAATATGGACGGACAAGTCATATACCAAGGATCAAACTCAGACATTATATCAATAACTCAGTCTGTATTTTCATATCCATTAAATCAGGCTTTTGAATTGACCTTTCCGGTTAACGATCAAATTCCTTAG
>CAZZIZ010000234.1:2401-5002 GCA_964654535.1 uncultured Chitinophagales bacterium | reverse complement strand
TCATCTTGCGCTCGTCTCCAGACGAGTGCTTCATTTATAAGGGCATTTCAAATGCCCACACGTATTGCCATTTGAAATGGCAGGGAAAATTAAGAACGCGTCAGAGACGCGCTCAAGTTGCAAGGAGTACTACAGACGGAAGAACAATTTTTGTTTGTCTGAATCAGGATTTTCAGGATTATAGGATTTTCAGGATTGTTTCGATGTGTTGCGTGAGGGATGGAGGGATTGTTGGAGCTCCTGTTGCTGAAGGCAAGAAGTGTTTTTAGCTCCTTGGAGCTAGAGAAACACTTTGCCTGAAGCAGAACAGAGCGACTCCCGAGAGCCCGACCCGAACTTGCCGCGCAGCGGCAGATGTGAGTGGGGCACGCCCAAATAAAATAAGTTTTAGGACTCGTAATTTACAGACGTGGACACTCCCTTAACCCCTCTCAAGAGGGGAATCTCGCCGATTGCCTTCGGCAATCGCGTATCCGAAGATCTGAATAAAATAAAGACAGGATGAGGACGTGATGAACTCCTAAAACCTACCCAAGAATCTCCCCCCAGTCGCCTTGCAAAGTTTCTCCTTGTAAAGCAACATTGAGCTCTTTTAGGAAACGCTTACGGGGAATTTCGATGGCTCCCAATGAGCCGAGATGGTCGTTGAATATTTGGCAGTCGATGAACTGAAAATCGCGTCGACTGAGTTCTTGCATCAAGGTTATAAAGGCAAGCTTACTTGCGTTGTTGGCTTTGCAAAACATAGATTCACCAAAAAAGCATTTGCCTAATGAGACGCCGTACAGCCCTCCAGCCAGCTTGTCGCCATCCCAAACCTCAACGCTATGCGCTAAGCCTCGGCGATGAAGCGCGCAGTAGGCACCGATAATATCTTCGGTTATCCAGGTACCGTCTTGACCTTTACGCGGTAAGGCGCAACATTGAATGACATCCTCGAACGCAGTATCGTAGCTAACGCGATACTTGGATTGGTTGAGGTAGGGTCGCATGGACTTGGACACCTTCAAATCTTCGGGATAAATAATACAACGCGGATCGGGCGACCACCACAAGATGGGCTCGTCTTCGTTGAACCAGGGGAAAATACCCTCGCGATATGCCAATAGCAGTCGCTCCTCAGATAGGTCACCGCCTATGGCTATGACATCATCTGTACTGGGGAGTATTTCGGGGAATTGAATTTCTGGGCTCAGTAGAACCGGCATAAAGATTTGTTTATTCTAAGGTCGCGTTTAACCCGCGATCGATGAGTGCGTTACGCATAGGTCTAACTACTTCTTCAGGCCCTTGACGTACCGCGCACTTCCCTTTATAATGCACGATGTACGCGCATTGCTCAGCTTGAACATTATTGTGTGAACAGATTTCCACCAATGAATCGATAACCCAATCAAATGTATTGTGGTCATCGTTGTGCAAAACCAAGCTTTGCCCTTGGTCGCGTTCGGCGACGAGGACTTCCGATTCTTCTTCGTATTTCTTAAAAGGCTGAGACATCTATGATCTTTATTTCTCTGACTAAAGTAGTAAGCTATTTCTATTGTACAAATTTCAGGCAAAAAATTATTTAACAGTGCATTATGGCTGCTCAGAATGCCCGATTTCCTGATTTTAGACATTATTTATTGCCCTAAGTCTCGACAAATCCTTATCCACAGTAGTCTTTGTCTTAAAATAGCGCGTAATCTAATGATTGCCCGTATTTTCGAGCTCTCTTATGGCTAAGAAATCCAAGAAAAAACTCAAGACCCCAAAAGTCAACCAAAATGGCAAGGCCCATTTGTCTGGAATGTATCAGGACTGGTTTCTAGACTACGCCTCTTACGTTATCCTAGAACGTGCTGTTCCTTATATAGAAGATGGGCTAAAACCGGTCCAAAGGCGCATTTTATATGCGATGAAGCAAATGGATGATGGGCGCTTCAATAAAGTAGCCAATATCATAGGTCAGACTATGCAATATCACCCGCACGGCGACGCTTCGATAGAAGATGCCTTGGTGAAGATTGGTCAAAAAGATCTGCTAGTCGATTGTCAGGGTAACTGGGGCGATGTACGCACCGGCGACCGTGCTGCAGCTGCTAGATATATCGAGGCACGTCCTTCTAAGTTTGCTACCGAAGTTGCTTTCAATCCCAAGACTACAGATTGGCAAGTTTCTTACGATGGTCGTAAAAAAGAACCGATTGCACTACCGATGAAATTTCCACTACTCCTTTTCCAAGGGGTGGAAGGAATTGCCGTTGGCCTGTCGACTAAAATAATGCCGCACAATTTCTGCGAACTCATCAAAGGTTCTATTCGCATATTGGAAGGCAAGAAAACCAAAATTGTTCCTGACTTTCCTACGGGCGGTTCTATAGATGTGCGTGAATACAATCGCGGTAAACGTGGTGGCAAAATTAAGGTGCGCGCCACAATAGAAATAGTCGATAAGAAAACGCTGGCGATTCGCGATGTGCCTTATGGTACGACAACGCATTCGCTTATCGATTCGATTTTGAAAGCCAACGACAAAGGCAAGATTAAAATCAAAAAGATAACCGACAACACGGCTAAGGAAGTTGAGATCCTCATAAACCTAGCGTCAGGCATTTC
>CAZZIZ010000234.1:0-2301 GCA_964654535.1 uncultured Chitinophagales bacterium | reverse complement strand
AAATACGGCAAGGGTCGCGAACGCAAAACCAAAATCGAAGACTTCGAAAACATAGACACCAAACAAGTGGTGGTCTCCAACGAGAGGCTCTATGTGAACTACAAAGATGGTTTTATGGGTCTGGGTATGAAGCGCGATGAGTTCGTTGGCGAATGTTCCATAATGGACGATATGATTGCCATACGCAAGGACGGCAAAATGCAGGTCAGCAAGGTGAAGCAGAAAGTCTTTATGGGTAAGGACATAATCTACGCCGCGGTTTGGAAAAAGGGCGACGACCGTATGGTTTACCATATGATATACGCTGATCCTGAAAACAAAAAGAACTACGTAAAGCGATTTTCGGTAAAGGGTGTTACGCGTGACAAGGAATACAGTCTGACTAAAAGCGATAAGAAAGCTAAGGTGCATTACTTAACCGCCAATCCTAACGGCGAGTCGGAAGTCGTGCAGATAAAATTATCGCCAAGTTGCCGCGCCAAGAAAAAGACTTTCGAATTTGACTTTTCAGAAATAGCGGTTAAGGGCCGCGCGTCTAAAGGAAATATTCTTAGCAAGTGGCCCATTCGTAAGGTCACACAACTTGCTCAGGGTAAATCGACCATTGGCGGCAAAGCTATTTGGTACGACGAAAACACAGGTAAGTTGAGCGGAACCGAGATTGGACAAGCCCTTGGCGAGTTCAACACCGGCGATCTTATTTTGGTCATTTATAAAAACGGCGCCTACGAGCTTACCGATTTTTCTATGAGCAATCGATATGCCTACGACGACATACATACGTTGGTGCGCTTTGATCCACGAAAGCCGATAACCTGCATTTATTACAACCCCGCCAAGAAAGCGGAATACATAAAGCGTTTCCTTATTGAGACCACGAGCCTCAATACGCGCTATCCTTTTGTGCCCGAAGCCAAAGGCACCAAGGTTTTGTTTCTTAGCAATCACACCGATCCAGCCGCCGATTTGCACTTTGTAAAAGGCAAGGCGAAAAAGGTTGAGGTCGAAGAGACTTTCTTAAACGACCTCATCGATATCAAAGGTTGGAAAGCGGCGGGTAATCGTCTATCGACGCATAAGCTGAAAAAACTAGAAGAGCTCGACAGCCCAGAGTTGAATAAAAAGGAATGGCCTGAGGCGCTTATTATTTTGGGCGACGAGGAAAACTTTGACGACGAGAATGAAGGTTCTGAAGAGGACGAGGGTGGTCAGACAATGGAGATCGATTTTGATATTGAGGATATGCGTTAAGGTGCATTCATGAGATGATAAATAATTTGGGCGAGTCCAATTTTAATGGAATTGGGCGTGCCCCCATAAAAAAAGCCTCACGCTTCGCGTGGGGCTTTTTTTATGGGGTCGGGCTTTCGGCAGTCGCTCTGTTCTGCTTTTTGCAAAGCGTTTCTCTAGCTCTTGAGGAGCTAAAAACACTTCTTGCAAAAAGCAACAGGAGCTTCAACAATGCCTCTATCCCTCACGCGATCCCTCCCTACGGGCGCCCCACCCAAGAAGGGATTATGTACTAGGGTCATTTCGAGCGAAGCCGAGAAATCTGTGGACTCGTTTGCATTAACGCAATGGACTCTTTTCGCAAATAGATTAGATGTAAGTCTTTTTCTTTAACTTTTCCGTCGCATCGCTGCGCTCGCCAAACACTCAAGATTTCTCGACAAGCTCGAAATGACTTTGGGCGGCGTCGTAGGAAATATTCGGATAGAACCCATCCCGCGAAAAGTGCATCAGCTTCATAACCAAAAAAGGATTCAACCATTGGAAAAAGCGACGCTTGAAAGTTGCATCGCTGGAAGCGTTGCCAATCATATCGGGCAGCAGCGCTTTGAAATCGCGATCTGCTAAAAAAGCGCGAATCATTGGGCTTTGTTTTTCTAGGAAAGCATCGTAGCTCATTGCTTGCTCAACATACAATGCTGGGAAAGTTTCGATAAGCACCTTTAGCTCATCGAAAGTCTCAGGGGCGTAGAAGTCTATGCCTTTGGTATCAGACATATAGTCTCCAACGGCTTTGCCAGTACCGAAGGGTACACGGTCAGAATTGCGTGCAGAAGGGAAAACGGTGGTGTTTTTTATCTCCCCGAAGTTGGGATGATGCGTAAACTTATGAATGAAGTAAAAATCTTCGCCCGCCTTGCGACGGTTCATTCCTCCTTGCGACATATAGTCTCGACATCGCACCGCCATTGAACTACCCACGGTATGAAAGGCATAGGGATAGCCTGCTTTTCTTTGCTGCTCGATGATGTAGTGCAAATAGAACTCGTAAGTTTCTATGGCGAGTTTTTG
>CAZZIZ010000233.1:0-5046 GCA_964654535.1 uncultured Chitinophagales bacterium | reverse complement strand
AATCAAAATTGAACAATAAAAAAGCCGCTCTAAGAAAGAGCGGCTCCTATAAAATGTTATTTATAGTTCAAGCGATTACTCGCCATCGTAGGTGTCACATACTTTGTATACAATTGCCGCTAAAGCTGCTCCAACTAAGTCTGCTCCAATAGCCAATCCTGCTGTTCCCCAGCTAGCCAGACCATTGAACGCCGCTCCGATTGCTACTGCTGGATTGAAACATCCGCCAGTTCCGAAACCGCCAAGTGCATAAGCCATAGCTAAAACGGTAAAACCGATAGCTAAACCATAGAAAGAATTGCCAGCTGTTCCTTTAGCAGTGGCAGTTTGAAGTACTACCCAAACCAGTGCGAATGTACCGAGCATCTCAGCACAAAAGGCTGCTGCCATATTATCAGGCATACCACTACCGCCCATCATGGTTCCTTTACCCATTACTGCTGCACCAAGAACGGCCGCTGCAATACCTCCAAGAATTTGAGCGATCATGTACATAGGTGCGTCGCCTGCGCCAACTTTGCCTCTCATTAAAACACCTAGCGTAACCGCAGGGTTGTAGTGCGCTCCAGAGATGTGTCCGCCTGCAAAGACCATGACCATTAGTGCTGATCCAATCGCAAGTGGTGCTACCAAGCCTAACTGGTTAGCATCAGTTGCACTATTGACCACACAAACAATAGTGAGGACCAAGAAAAATGTGCCAATAAATTCAACAATGTACTTTTTCATTTTACGTAAGTTTGATTAAGATTTCTTTTGTTATCGGGATAAGTTAGAAGCAATATCTTGTAATTGACCGCTATACGACTTGTTATAAATAAACAGGCATTTAAGTGGCTGAGTATTAAACCCTGATTATCAATGTGTTGTCTAAAAGAGTGTGTTAATAAATGGCTACAAACCTTGAACAATGGATAATATCACTATAAGAGTATACGGCTTGTTACTGAGTGAAAACGGGGAGTTACTCATTAGTAATGAGCGGATTAGAGATAAGCGCTACAACAAGTTTCCAGGTGGAGGCCTAGAATATGGAGAGAGTACGGTGGCTACACTAGTAAGGGAAATGAAGGAAGAAACCGGAATTGACATTAATGTCATCCAGCACTTCTATACAACGGATTACTTCGTTCCATCTGAGTTTCATGCTGATCCAATGCAAGTTATGGCCATCTATTATTTTATTGAAGCAAAGGATGAAGCTCAATATGAGTCATTGAACATACACCCGAACCCCATGGAGGCTGCAGCGAAACAAGTGTTTCATTGGAAAGACTTGGAGAAACTTACGACAGACGACGTTTCTCTGCCCATTGACAAAACGGTGGTCGAAAACATTTTGAAATACGTAAAAGGTCCAGCTAAATAATTTGCTGAGTGGCTTTGTACATTTGCAGCAAATCTTGATAATGAGAAAAATAGTCTTAATAGTGCTTTTGTTTGTTTCTATTGGCGCGTCGGCGCAGGTTCTTACTGAAGCGCGAGAATTTACGCGTCAGGATACGCTGCGTGGTAGTATAGGACCAGAGCGCGCTTGGTTCGACGTAACCTACTACGACCTGAACTTAAAACTTGTTCCAGAAAAACGTTACATAGAAGGATACAACGAAGTGACCTTCAAAGTTTTAGAAAAGTACCCGGTGATGCAGTTGGATCTTTTTGAAGAGTTGGAGATTGGACGGATTGTCCATATGGGCGAGGAGTTGAAGTTTAAAAGAGAAGGTAAGGCTGTTTTCATCGACGTGCCTAGCACATTCGTAATTGATAAGGAATACAAAATTTCGGTTTTCTATTCTGGAAATCCCATAGTGGCGAAAATGGCTCCCTGGGATGGTGGCTTCGTGTTTAAGAAAGACGCCAACGACAAGGATTGGGTAGGCGTAGCTTGTGAAGGTATTGGTGCGAGTCTTTGGTGGCCGAATAAAGATCACTTGTCGGACGAACCAGATAATGGAATTCGTTTTTCTTGCTCCGTACCAACTGGACTTATGTTCGTCGCTAATGGAGATTTAGTAGATACACAAGAAGAAGGGGACTACACGAGATTTTTCTGGGAGGTTGATTATCCCATTAACAACTACAACGTAAGTATGAACGTAGGTGACTACGCACATATACACGATACTTTCACCAATGAATCTGGTGAGGAGCTAGATCTGGATTACTATGTTTTATCGGACAACGTGGAAATAGCCAAAAAACATTTTGAGCAAACCAAACCAATGATGGCTTGCTACGAAAAGTACTTAGGCCCTTATCCGTTTTACGAAGATGGTTTCGCTTTGATCGAAACACCATACTTGGGAATGGAACACCAAAGTGGAATTGCTTACGGTAATGAGTACAAACCTGGTTATGCAGGGAACACTTCATTTACCAATGGTTTGCAGTTCGATTACATAATTATTCATGAAGCTGGACACGAATGGTGGGGTAATAGTGTTTCCGCCGCAGATATGGCTGACCTCTGGATACACGAATCTTTCTGTACCTACAGTGAAGCTATATATGTAGAGTGCTTGCACGGATATGAAGCTGCTATGGATTATGTCAATAAAGGTAAACGTGGCGTCCGTAATGAAGCACCGGTCCAAGGACAGTATGGTGTCAATATGGAAGGAGCTGGAGATATGTATGCTAAAGGATCTTTGTTCTTAAACACTTTCCGTCATATTATCGCTGACGACGAGCTGTGGTGGGAAATAATTTATGGACTTGCCAATGATTTCAAATTGCAAGAAATAGATGCTAATGACGTAATTGAATATTTCAATGAAAAAGCTGGCGGCAATTTAACGGCAGTTTGGCATCAGTATTTGCAACACCCTGCGATTCCTATTTTAGAAGTTAAAACCAAAAAGAAACGCAAACATACTTTGGTTTCTTACCGCTGGGTTACCGATGTCGAGAATTTTGCGATGCCTGTACAATGGAAGGTTGGTGAGAAGGGTCTTTGGAATACAATAACGGCCACCAATTTATGGAGTACGGTTAAGCTGCAGAAAACCAAGGCGAGTGATATTACCTTCAACGACAGACAATTCTATATTGAGATACAACGCCGGGCCGAGTAACAGGCATCTATAAGGATATTTCTCTTGTTGAAAATAGCCGTAAACACCAGGGTCTTTTTGCCAACCGGCATGGATGGAATTGGCTGGTTTACCTATGAGGTCTTTTCTCGTATGGTGAAGGCTCATCCCGAACACGAGTTTCATTTTATTTTTGATCGAGATTGGTCTCAGGAGTTCATTTTTGCTGAGAATGTTGTTCCGCATAAAGTTGGCCCTCAAGCTCGACACCCCATCTTGTTTTATCTCTGGTTTGAACAGAGTTTGCCAAAACTAATCGCAGATATAAAACCGGACTTGTTCGTTTCTCCCGACGGTTTTATTCCTCTAAATCTTGATTGCAAAGTACTGAACGTATTGCACGACATTAACTTCTACCACAATCCTGAGGACTTTGGATGGATGGTGCGCAACTACTATAACAGATTTGTACCGCGTTTTGCTAAAGCAGCTGACCGCTTGGCCACCGTTTCTAATTTTTGTAAGGACGACATTGCCACTGCCTATGAGCTGAGTCCCGATAAAATTGATGTGGTCTACAATGGCGTAAACGAAAACTATAAACCAATTAGCGAAGAAAAAAAGCAAGAAACTCGAGACAAATTCACAGATGGCTGCCCATTCGTACTTTTTCTAGGCACCATTGTTCCCAGAAAAAACCTCAAGAATTTAATGCTCGGTTTCGACCAGTTTAAAAAAGGCGATCAAGATGGCTTTAAACTTTTGGTAGTTGGATCAAAGAAGTACTGGACTGCGGAATTAGAAAAAGCCTATCTGTCCTTGACGCATAAAGAAGACGTGGTCTTTTTAGGTTACAAAATGCCTGAAGAGCTACGTAACATTACTGCAAGTGCCACGCTGCTTGGTTTCGTGTCCTATTTTGAAGGATTCGGCATACCAATTTTAGAAGCAATGAAATGCGGTGTTCCCGTATTAAGTTCGAATTTAACGGCCACCAAAGAAATAGCCGCTGATGCGGCTTGCTTGGTTGATCCATATCAAGCTGAAGCTATTGCGCAGGGAATAGGGCAAATTATAGGTGACCAGAACTACAGGCAAGGCCTTATTGAAAAAGGACATAAACGGGCCGCCAAATTTAGTTGGGACAAGACTGCCGAAGAACTCTGGAATTCTATGATGAAAACTTTAGCTTAGTACGTGCGTATATTATTCATCACCAATCGCTTGCCATACCCTTTGAATGACGGAGGGAATATTGCGACCTATTACAACATACTGCACCTAAAGAAAAAGGGACATCAGGTAGACTTGCTTTCTTTTAATACCAAAAAGCACTTTGTAGATACTGCACCATTAGCGGAAATTGTAAACGTCCACGCGGTGGAGATCGATACGCAAGTGACCTTGAAAGGCGCCGCAATGAACCTCCTTTCTAGTTTGCCTTATAATGTTAGCCGCTTTAAAAATGAGCACTTCTCCAAAGTATTGGATTATATGCTTAAGCAAAAGGAATATGATATCATTCAAATTGAAGGCAGCTATATGGGTATTTATTTGAAGCAGATTCGTGAAGCTTCAGATGCAAAAGTGGTATTGCGCGCACATAATATTGAGTACAGAATATGGGATCGAATAAGCAAGGCCGAGACAGATTTTTTGAAATCGACTTATGTGAAGTATCTGAAAAGTGGAATTGAAAAATTTGAAAAAGGTATTGCCAAAAACTTCGATGGAATTATTCCTATCACTTCCGTAGATGCAGGCTTTTTCGAAACCGAAGCATCTCGTGTGCCGTTAAAAGTAATCCCAGCGGGTGTAGATTTAGATAATTTTCAATCCAACGGAACTGCGATGCCAGATAGCTTATTTATGATTGGAAACCTGCAGTGGATGCCCAATTTGCAATCGATAGACTGGTTTCTGGAAAATGCTTGGTCGAAAGTGAAATCTGCGATTCCGAATGCGACCTTGCATATAGCTGGAAAAAACCCACCGAAGCGGATTCTAGAATTGA
>CAZZIZ010000232.1:0-5072 GCA_964654535.1 uncultured Chitinophagales bacterium | reverse complement strand
TAAGCAAATCTAGGCTCAGGTACGCCTATCCCCTATGACAGCGGTCAGCTCAACCGATGATATCGCTTAGCGCCTGAGGGGCTAGAACGTGAATCTGGTTTTTTTCGATTCTTATGTACTCTTCTTCTTTGAAATCACTCAAAGTGCGAATAACCGTTTCTTTAGACGTCCCGGTCAGGTTCGCCAGGTCCTCCCTTGAAATATGAAACTCACTAGTTCCATCTCTTGTGTAAATCTCCATAATAGCGTCGGCGACTCTTTTTCGAACTGAGTTGTAAGCAAGATTAATCAGTTTCTCCGCCTTATCATCTACTTCATTTGATAGCATACGGATAAATTGATTCGCAACGTCACGATCTTTATAAAGTAATTGCAAGAAGTCTTCTTTAGGAATTAGAATACAAGAACAATCTTCAACCGCTAAGGCAGAGTTGGTGTAAGGTTTGTTTTCCAAGATGGCAAAATGACCAACAAAATTGCCCGTGGTCAACATATCAGTAATGTACTCCTTCCCCGATTCATTGGAACGAAACAACTTTACCTTTCCAGAAAGCATATAGTACACATGGTGCGCGTAGGTTCCTTCGGAAAACAAAATCTGCTTAGCAGGAATGCTCCTGGTTTCGTACTCGTCGGCAAGCTTATCAAAAATTTTATTCGCTTTAGCTTCGCTGAAAAAAGAGCTAAAACTATTGGATTCGCTTGGAGCAGAAGAAGCCCTGAGTCGCTCCACTTTCTTTAATCGCTTCTCTATGGTATCAAGCAGATCCAACTCCTTAAATGGTTTGGTAATGTAGTCATCTGCACCTAAGTTCATCCCCATTCTAAAATCTTCCTTCTCTGCCTTGGCGGTTAAGAAAATAAAAGGCACAGCAGCGGTTTGGGGGTTCTTACTAAGAATATGGAGCACACCGTAACCATCTAACTCCGGCATCATAATATCGCAGAGAATTAAATCGGGCTTCTGCTCCTTAGCTTCAGCAACTCCCAATTTTCCATTAGCCGCATTACATACTTCGTAACCTGCTAATTCAAGAATTTCACAAATATTCTCGCGCACATTGGCATTGTCTTCAATTACTAAAATCTTTTTCATTGCATCATTTTTTCGCTCGTTACTTACTGCGGTATGGTAATTGTAAAAGCACTGCCTTCGCCAGAAGCACTTTCAAAATCAATGCTCCCATCCATTAGGTCAACGTATTTACTGACAATATTGAGCCCCAAACCAGTTCCTTGAATGTCTCGCACATTATTCGCTCTAAAAAATCTCGAGAAAACCTGAGCCTGCTCGTCAACTGGAATGCCTATACCTTCGTCCTTTACAGTAAACTTCAAATATTCTTTTTCAGCGTTAACGTTCACCCAAATACGTTTACCCGCTTCCGAATACTTTACAGCATTCGAAATCAAATTGTGCAGGATATTAGTAACCATCTGCTTGTCTAGACTTGCTTGAGCGTCACCTTCATATTCCAAAAACAACTTTTGTCCCTCTGTGTTTTGATCCCGAAACTCTGTAATTACCTCCTCAAAAAGCTCCTTCGCGTTGAGATGTGTACGCACGCACTTCATCTTGTCCTCTTCAATCTTACTTATTGATAAAAAGTCGTTGAGCATAGTGGTTAAGTGGTCCACCATATTTTGAATGCGGTCAAGGTGCTTTTCTTTTTTATCAGCTGTATCCTCGGTATCGTATCGTTTCACCAAAGATGCAGATGAAGCAATAGTGCTAAGCGGAGTTCTAAACTCGTGCGACGCCATAGATATAAATCTAGACTTCAATTCGTTCAGGTGTTTCTCCTTAGAAATGACACGCGCAAATTCCTCTGCTCTATGCCGGTCGCTTATGTCATGAATTATGCCCGTGTAGTTAAGTATACCATTCACAACCGATTCACTAATACTCAACAGAAAAGGAAACTGAGTACCGTCCTTTCTTCGTCCTTCCACCTCTCGACCTAGACCAATTACTTTTTTCACCCCAGTCTTTTTGTAATTCCTTAAGTACTGATCATGTTGATCTCGGTGCGGATTAGGCATCAGCATCTTTACATTTTGACCCAACACTTCTTCTTCATCAAATTGAAAGAGCTTTAAAGCCGCTGGATTAATGCTTTCTATCAGACCACGACTACTAATCGTTATAATACCATCTACCGCCGAATCAATAATTTTCCTTAGTCTATTAGAATAATCGTCACCGAGCTCGTTGGTCTTTCTACTGATGGAAACAATTTGCACGGGCTCGCCTTTGGCTTCCAACTCAAAACGAGAGAACACCATTTCAGATTTTGCACTCTTTCCAGGAACCTCATACACCACACTTTCTTGCTTCGATAGTTCGGCATACAAAGTAGAATCCCCTTGTATAAACGAAACCAGATTATTGCCACTATCAGTGTGCCCCCAAACAGATTCTGACAACAGTTCCGCCGACTTGTTTTGATATACGAACTGTCGCTTACTATCAAGCGCTACAATCGCAATCTTTACCTGGTCATAGAAACCGCCTAGGAATTCTTGAAGTTCATTTGTATCCATACTCATTTCTCGTCCTAAGATATTGATCTTGAAAAGTAAATAGTCCGTTTCAAACGTTTTTTGATAGGTATCACCTTAAACTATGACCTTACTCATTCGATAAATAGTGCGAATACCTGAGATTTGAGTCTGCTATAACCAAAAAACACCAACAATGAACCAATATAAAAGACTGCTAGTAGGACTAGATTTTTCAGAACTGGATAAGAAGGTTATTCAATACACAGAAAATCTAGCGAAGAAAATCCAGACAAAGAAAATTTACTTTCTGCATGTGGCGAAAGACCTAAACGCACTGAAGGAGCAACAATTAACCAGCGCATTGCCCATAGACGAAACCCTTTTAAGAAAAGTACAAAATCAAGTAAGGAAGTACTTTATCAATTATGAGCAGTTCGATATAGACTATCAGATTAAAGAAGGCTCACCTTCAAAGCAACTAATCCATTGGGCGGAGTTGAAGCAAGTGGATTTAGTAATCGTTGGAAAAAAACCATATCACCGTGGTCGGGGCATCATACCCCAGCAGATTGTACGCAATTCGCCTAGCTCGGTATTAATGGTTCCAGAAAAGTCTTCGTTCAAATGCGAAACCATTGTCGTTCCTATTGACTTTAGCCAATATTCCAAAAGCGCCTTTCAAATGGCACTTCAGCTAGCACAAAGCGAGCACCAAAGTACTTTGTTTCCATATCACCTCTACAGTTTACCATTGCACTTAACCGGCGAACCAGTAGGATTTGATGCGCCAGAACCGCTAATAAAAAGCGCAGCTATTAAGTCTTACAACAACTTCATTACCGATTTGGACTTCAAGGGAGTTGATGTCAATCCGAAGTTTCACGTCAATTACGAGTCCGTCGGAGGCATACACGTAGTCGAGTTTGCAGAGCAAAACAATGCCGACCTAATAGTTCTAGGGTCGCAGGGCAAAACTGGTTTAAAGAGATTGTTTCTTGGAAGTTTCGCTGAGAATATTGTCCAGGAAAACGAAAACATCCCGATTTTGATATGGAAACAAACTGCCAACTACCGCAGCAGTATCAATACATCGGCAAAGGAATTCAATCAGTACATGAGCAACGGGCGCAAAGAAGCGACGGTTCGCGAAGCATAATTTTACAAGATTGCTTTCATACTCTGGGCGTTACCCTTCTGCCAATCTAGCAAACCGCTTCTTTCGCAAAGCGAAAAACGATTGCTAGATTGGCAAGGGTCGGGCTTTCGGCACTCGCTCTGTTCTGCAAAAAACAAAAGGCACTTCTAGCTCTTAAGGAGCTAAGAGCCTTTCTTGCTTTTTGCAACAGGAGCTTAGACAATGCCTCTATCCCTAACGCAGCTGCAGGTTTAGTAATTCATTCGAAAGAATCTAACCCAGATTAGACAATCGGCTAGCCAGGAACAAGCAAAACCTTTGCTGAATGAATAAACTCACGATAGGACTCCATTGCCAGATTATATATTTGACACAACTCTGATTCAACGCTTGAGTAACGCTTCCCCCTCTCATTATGAGAAGCTCCTCTAATGGGAATCAATTTATATAGTTGTGACCTATCTAGCTCTTCCTTTTCTTCAACCGAAATGGTCTTAGCTCGTTCTTTTCGCAAAAGATCTTGATTCATACTTCTAAATTCCGGTTCCAATAATCCAGCACACCTCTTCCTAAAAGTTTTTAGATGAAGTAGAAAGCTTTCAAAGTTTACCTGCAACTGTTCATTAACGAATCGATGCTTCGCCGATTTACCGAAATGTAATATCTCATCCCAAATGCGGTAATCATAACTCGTTACGCAAATGATTCGCCGCAAACTCTAAGCTGTTTTTTAAATGCTCTTCATCGCATATTTTTAAGAAGCTTTTGTAAAGAACATAGTCCATCCCAACCAGTCTGTTAGATTCATGTCTCTCTGAAATATTCGAATAATCTTTCAAAATAGTTTTGATCGCATTTCTAAGCGAAGCCGTTAAGGCTTCTTTCGATTGAAGCTTTCCTTTGGACTTTTTGCCATACGGAGAAATTCTATTTTTCCGAATATCGAACGGTAGTTCCTCCGGGCTGGAATACCCAGAATGATTAATACAGATAATTCGCTCCCAACCAAGAACTCTAATCGCATAACCTAATTCAATGAGCACATTGGGGTTAGGAGTATTCCTTACTTTTCTCTTCTCGAATAAGAAACTCCAAAACCGGCTTTGCACCTTGTTTACAATCGTAATATCACAAACGAAAATTTGAGAAATTTCGATTTTTCGAAAAATCGTATCCACTATACCTGGACTTCCAGGTTCGCGTTTTGTATCGTGGTCAACCTTTACTTTAACAGCTAAATCGCTCTGAACTTTTTTAGCGGCTGTTTTCAAACATTCTCTGATAAAGTAGTTGTTGGTTGCTGGATCTAAGTCGGATTGCTAAGAGTAAAATATATTATAACCTTCCATTTCTTGAATATACGACTGAAGAATTGCAAGGTCTTAAATTAACCTCGCGTGAGGGATAGGAAGTATACGACCGTAGGGAGTAG
>CAZZIZ010000231.1:2600-5118 GCA_964654535.1 uncultured Chitinophagales bacterium | reverse complement strand
CGCTTGTCCTGATCCGAACGAGCAGAAGCCAAGTCTTTTGCCAAGGCATCTTTACGCGCTTGAACTTTGTCGGACTTAGCAGAAAGCCATTCCTCCAATTTCTGATCAGCAACCTCTTGAGTAAATGCACCTTTAACAACTCCTCTCTGCAAGTGCTTTTTGTAAAGCACACCTTTAAAGCGAAGTATTGCACGCACGGTGTGCGTAGGTTGCGCTCCTTTCATTAACCAGTCGTAAGCCTTGTCGACGTTAATATCGATGTCGGCTGGAACAGTGGTTGGGTTGTAGTGTCCAATTTGGTCAATGAACTTTCCGTCACGCGGAGCACGCGCATCGGCTACTACAATGTGATAGTACGGTCTCTTTTTTCTACCGTGCCTTGATAGTCTGAGTTTAACAGGCATAAGTCAAAATTATTAATAGTTAAACGATTCCCGTCATTGGTAAACCAGCGCGGGTTTTTTCGAAGCGGCAAAAATAGCTAAAACAAGTCATTTTCGCCTAGTAGAATTGCGATTTAGGCATACTATACCAATGAAATCCCGAAGACATTCAAAATCAGCTTTTATACGTAATTTCTAGAACAATGATGCTCCGTCATATTACAATTTCTCTAGTAGGACTGCTCCTAAGTTGCTCATTCTCTATGGCTAATGAGCTTATTGGCTTTCAATTCAAGAAGAACCAACGTTCTGAGAGCTTCGATATAGAAGTGGTCAACAACCTGGTTATCGTGCCTGTGGTGCTGAATAAAATCCTGAATCTCAAGCTCATCCTAGATACGGGCGTCCGCAACACCATACTCTTCGACCACGAGCTGGGCAACCTCTTTTTCATCGACCCGCATAGAACAGTAACCATATTGGGACTAGGAGACGGCGACGAAATAGAAGCTTCCATAGCGACTTTAATAGAAATGCAAATAGGAGGTCTCAAGGCGGAAAACAAAGGCTTACTCATATTACCCGAAGGGGCCGAGCACGAGATTGAAAAATATTTGGGCGTGGAAGTTCATGGACTTATTGGTTTCGACTTGTTTAAAGACATACCTATAAGGATAGATTATGCAAAAGAGCGCTTAACGCTGTACAATCCAAAGTTCTGGAAAGGCCGAAAACGCAGATTCGAAAAAATCCCTTTGAACATCAGGGACGGCAAACCATATATAAGCGTAAACGCAAAAGACCAAGACGAAAGCTGCGAGCAATGCGAAGTCCTGATAGATTCTGGCTCGGCGCTGGGCTTGACTTTTAATTCTTTTGCCGATAGAAAATTAAATGCAGATCAGCCAAGCGTTAATGTTTCTTTAGGCAGTGGCCTAGCTGGCGATTTGTCTGGCAAAATGAGCAGAGTCAGTTCGCTGGATATTGGAGATACCACCTTCAAAAATTTAATTGGCTCCTTTCCGGCAGAAGCTTCTGTGCGATTTTTAGAAGATAAGAAAGAACAATCGGGAAGTATTGGTGGAGAAATATTGAATCGATTTGTTTGCATATACGATTATCAAAACGCTACCCTCTTGCTAAGGAAAACTCCAAGAGTAAGAAAAGCGTTTCGATTTAGCAATACAGGCTTGCAACTTAGAAATACAGATAACCTACTAAGCACCGTAGAAGTAGATCGTGTAGTCAAGGGAACACCCGCCCACGAAATTGGACTGCAGGCAGGCGATATCATACTGGCCATTCAGGGTTTAGATTCAAAATCCATGACATTAAGAGAAGCCCTAGCTACTTTGGAAAAAGCTAAGAACGGCAAGAAACTTAATCTGCTAATTCAACGTGGATCAGACATCTTTCATGTGACCCTCCGTACTAGAGAGGTTATTTAATTAAGCCCTGAGCATTGACGCGTGAGGGATGGGAGGTGTGCGACCGAATGGGAGCAGTCGCTTTTGCTGGAGTAGTTTGGACTTACCGCCCTAGCGGTAGAAGGACATACTTTACGAAAGCAAGAAAGCGACCGGAGCGAAGCGGAGCACCGGAACAGCCCGACCCAAAACTTTGAGCGCAGCTCAGATAGTTTTGGGGCACGCCCAAAATCAAATCAACATTATTTTCAAAACACGGGAACTATTGGCACGAAATAAGTATTGTACCTTTGCTAGACGGGGCTGACCGGCTTCGACAGTATTGTTCTTTTTAAGTAAGCACGTCGCGCATGTCACATTTGGCGCGTAAAAATTAAGGTGAAACACTTTTTTATATGGCGAGTCTAACTTGTCTTTAGCTGCCTAGTACCAGGTACTTGTTAGCTTTTGTCCCTTTCCCCTCCTCCTAGCCGGGGAAATGTGGGCATAACACGCTGGGATAGCGTGGCGGAGTTGTTCCGACCGTCGCGCGAAATTAAGGAACTAAGGATTGTTTAAGGTGGGTTTCCCAACCCGAACTTTCTCGAAAATTAAGAGGATACTAAACGTGTAGAAAGCTCATTGAGCCAATATATGGACGCGGGTTCAATTCCCGCCAGCTCCACTCCGTTTTACAAAAGCCGACTCATTTTTTGGGTTGGCTTTTTT
>CAZZIZ010000231.1:0-2500 GCA_964654535.1 uncultured Chitinophagales bacterium | reverse complement strand
GGTTGGCTTTTTTGTTTGGGCGTGCCCCTTCTTGCTGCGCAAAGGGTCGGGCTCTCGGCCGTCGCTCTGTTCTGGCAAAAGCAAAAAGCACATCTAGCTCTAGGGAGCTAAGTGCTTTTCTTGCTTTTGCCAACAGGAGCTCCACAAAGGCCTCCATCCCTCACGCGTAAATCCGACAGTCCATCGCCTTGCTAGGGTCCACACTTTTACCAATTATTCAACATTTCTCACTAATATTGATGCTTATGCTTACGCAGACCAAAAAGGCTCAAATACTCTCCGTCTCGTCAAAACTCTTTCGCGAGAAGGGTTACGCCGCTACTTCGGTGCGCGACATAGCTCGCGAAATGAATATGGAGGCGCCAAGTCTGTACAACCACATTTCTTCCAAGCAACAAATTCTTGATGAACTATTGCTAGAAGTTGTGGAGGCGTTTACCAAAGGCATGGAAGATATAACCGAGTCCAAACTGCGCGACATCGATAAGCTTGAACGTCTGGTTGCATTGCACGTAAAGCTAACCGTTGAGCATCCCGATGCCATTGCATTAATCAATAGCGAGTGGGTTCATTTGGAAGGCGAATCAAAAGATAAGTTCGTCGACTCCCGCGATGCTTACGATAAGAACTTTAAGAAAATAGTTCGCGCCTGTGTTGAGGACGGTTACCTACTAGACGTAAACATAGATCTCGTAACATTCTCAATCCTCTCTACCCTACGTGGTCTTTACGCCTGGTCGAACAAAAACAAACGTGTTAACCAAATAGAACTGGAGCAGACTATGATTCAGTGTTTGATTGGTGGTTTGCGGAAAGTGGAGTCCTAATGCAGAGTTTTTTGATTGGCATTCTCGTTTTACTTGGCATCTTCTTAACTGTAATGATGTGCAGACAAGAGAGTCAGCAGCGTGAAATCAGTTTTATCTATGCGTTGGCACTTTGTCTTTTAATAACACCTCCATTGGCTTTCTTCGTAATAACGAGCAAGCCGCTTAGAAATACTCTATAATAATTCAGACTGCCTATATAATTTATATCTTCATTTTGATGTAAATTTTGGCCGTGAGTAGATTTTTCTTTTTACTTATTCCGTTTTTGCTGCTTGACACTGTTCAGGGTCAAGATCAGTTTGTTGAAAAGCAAGTCCTAATAAAAACAGATAGTCCAGCACCTCGGGAGCCTTACATCGCTGACCTCAATGGCGACGGATTAAACGAAATCGTCTTCGACGGCTTCAGCAACAACGCCGAAGGTTACTTGCCAAATCTAGGTGACGGAAACTTTGGTAAAGTGGTAAGCCTATCCCATATCGCTAATGGGATTAGAGGAATTGCCGATTTCGATAACGACGGGGATCAAGACATTTTAAGCAGCGACGGTGCTGGAAGTTTAATAATAGCACTCAACGATGGATCTGCAAACTTTACAGAAAGCATTAACATTGGTTCTAACGGTCAGACCTTCGAAGCTTCTTTAGGAGATATGGATAACAATGGATTCCCAGACATAGTTCTAGGTCGCTCAAGTGATTTTCGCATTCTCTATAACCAAGGAGATTTCGTTTTTACTGCACAAGACGTACCTGCATCAGGCCCAGGCAGAAACTTACTAGTCGGCGATTTTGATGGAAATGGTTTACAAGATGTTATTCAGAATACCAGAGTATACTCGCAGGAAAGCCTAAGCAATTTTTCCGAAAGCATCTTATTTCTTGGATACAACTACAGCTCAATAAGTGCTGCTGACTTTTCTGGTGATGGAAAGCTCGATATTTTCTATAGTACCACTTCCGATGGGGGTACCGAAGCCCATCGAGGTTTCCAATATTACGAAAGTAGTGAAGACGGATATTTGCCTGGGGTCTTCTTCCAAAGCGCAAGATTTCTGAACGCCGCCACAGCGGATATAGACAATGATGGTGATCTAGATATATTTACTGGGTTTTTAACCAATTATGAGAACAACGAAGTTTTATGGATTGAAAATAAGGGAGACAACAGCCTATCATTTGGACTAATTGATGTTTCTGGAAGCGCCTGGACCGATATAAGTAGATTTTATATAGTTCCCGGAGACCTAAACAACGATGGCAATGTTGACCTAGTTGCTGCCTATGAATTTTCTAATGAAATCAGTTGGTTTGAAAATACGCCAGGGCACGTCTTTGACAATAGAGAAATTATTTCATTCAAATGCGTTAGCCCAATCCATACGAAGGTGCTCGATCTCAATGGAGATGGGTTTGAAGATGTTCTAACCTATTGCCTCGATGAACAAAAGGTACTTGCTTGTTTTCAGAATTCGGATGGAAGTTTTGGTGAGCCTGATATCTTATTTGAGTCGAATGTGGAAATTCAAAAAATCGAGGTTTATGACCTAAACAATGATGGCACAGTTGACATTATATTTTCGACCATGTCTGAGATTTTCTATTCGCTCAATCTTGGAGATAGTGACTACTCAAATGTTACTGCATTTGTTTCATCACAAAGTCCTTCAT
>CAZZIZ010000230.1:1512-5140 GCA_964654535.1 uncultured Chitinophagales bacterium | reverse complement strand
AACTTAAACGCAAAGCCAGCATTCACCCTACTCAAACTAAAACTAATTTCGCCAAACGCACCAAATCGATCATTGAAATAGTAGTTACCCCCGGCAACGAGACCTGGTACAATGCTCAAACCACTAGGTGCATCGAACAAGCCATCGCTAGTCGCGTCAACCCAAACACCAAAGCCTATCTGAACCCCAGCATATAAATCATACTCATCGCTACCCACATCGAAGTGAACTACAGCCCGCGGCGCTATGAAGTAACGCGTAAAATTGAAGCCTTCGAATAAATTATTATCATAGCGCTTGAAAGCAACTGTCGCTCCAATTCCCAGAGAACCAATACCAGCGTCAGCGAGATCGTTTAAAACAATATACTCACCAGTAATACCCAGCATTGGCCAAGAACCAAAACCGACGAGACCAAAACCTCCTACACCAACACCAGCGTGGATAAGAAGATTGCCTTCTTGAGGATAAGCCTCCTGTGCGTTTATTTCAGTACCAAAGGACAGCAAGCAAGCAACAATAATTGTAAATATTTTTTTCATAGAGTGGGAATTTGTTCTCACAATTTAGTAATCTATTTTGAAATAAAAAGTCCAAGAGAGATCAAAACACGAGAATTAAAACACAATTCACTAGGCATCGCCAATTCCTTTTCGTGTAAATTGCCATCGTGAATATTGCCAAACGCACCAAGAAAATAAAAGAAGAAGCCAAGCGTCTTGGCTTTTCTTTTTGCGGAGTTTCTAAAGCCGATTTTCTTGAAAAGGAAGCAAGCCGTTTGGAAAAATGGCTGAACGAAAAAAACCACGGCGAGATGTCGTACATGGAGAATCATTTCGACAAACGTCTTGATCCACGACTTCTGGTTCCCGATTCCAAATCAGTAGTAAGTCTACTCTTTAACTATTACAGCGACAAAAAACAAATCGACCCTGAAGCACCCAAAATCTCAAAGTACGCCTATGGACAAGACTACCATTGGGTCTTAAAGGATAGACTGAAATCGTTGATGCATTTTATCCGAGACGAAATTGGCGAAGTTGGCGGACGCGCCTTTGTAGACTCAGCGCCCGTAATGGAAAGGGCTTGGGCCGCCAAAAGCGGATTAGGCTGGATCGGTAAACACAGTCTCCTACTCAATAAAGGTGCTGGCAGCTTCTTCTTTCTAGCGGAACTCATTATCGACTTAGAACTAGAGGTAGACTCGCCAGTAACCGATCACTGCGGAGATTGCACCGCTTGTATAGACGCCTGCCCTACCGACGCCATCCCTACGCCTTACGTCGTAGACGGAAGCAAGTGTATTTCCTATTTCACCATAGAGCTCAAAGACGAAATCCCCAATGATGTAAAGGGTAAATTTGAAAACTGGATGTTTGGCTGCGATATCTGTCAAGACGTCTGCCCCTGGAATCGATTTTCTAAACAACACAATGAACCGCTCTTCGAACCCAGTCAAGCCCTACTCGATATGCGTAAATCCGAATGGGAAGAAATAAGTGAAGCGGTTTTTAAAAAGGTATTTAAAGACTCTCCAGTAAAAAGAACTAAATTCCAAGGATTGAAACGAAACATTCAATTCCTACAGGACGATAAATAAGAATAATGAAGCAGACCATTCTACTTTTAGCATTCATCTCAAGTGCACTTCTCTTCAATACGCAAGCGACAAGCGCACAGAGCGATTCCACCTCGGTACACCAAGTCATTACAGACTTGTTCGATGCCATGCGCGAAAGCGATGGAGAAAAACTAGGCGCCCTCTTCGCAGAAAACGCAAAAATGAATAGTGTCTACACCAACAACAAGGGAGAGCACATTGTCCGTTCAGAAGAACCCGCTGCATTTGCGGAAGCAGTCGGTACACCTCACGAAGGAGTTTGGGACGAAAAATTGCTGTCGGTTGAGATTCGGATAGATGGCAACCTAGCGCAAGTTTGGACGCCTTACGAGTTTTACCTTGACGACAAGTTCCAACACTGCGGCGTCAATGCCTTTCATCTTATACGCACGAAAGAAGGTTGGAAAATCTTACAACTAAGTGATACGCGGAGAAGATCTAGTTGTGATAAGCTAAGGGAAAAATAAATAATTAACCCTCCTATTTAAAGGAGGGCTGGATAGGGTTTGCCAATGAATAAAAGGGGCGAGCTCTAAAACTTTGGGCGTGCCCTTTTCTTTCTGCCCCGCAGCAATTTGCTTCTTCCTTCGGAAAGCAAATGGCTACGCGACAAAGAAAAGGTCGGGCTCTCGGGGCTCGCTCTGTTCTGTAAAAAACAAAAAGCGCTTCTAGCTCTAAGGAGCTAAGCGCTTTTCTTGTTTTTTACAACAGGAGCTCAGACAAACCCCTCCATCCCTCACGCGACGTACTTTTTAATGCGGATGCGTATGCGTTCCGCGAAACACATTTACACCTTTGGGAAGCGGATTCCCCGCACTTCTGCGAAAAGAAACAATCTGACCAACGTGATTTATGGCGTCTGCCAATGGCCCGTTCATTAAGTTCCACAGCGGAAATTCACTTCTCTTTCCATCGCGCTCGAAAATGACCATATGCTTTTCCAACTGCTTTGGCTTCATGTCACGAAAGAGATCGCTTGCCTCTTTCAAATTTTTCAAAGTCCGAGCACGCTTTTCTTCCCAACTGAGATCACTAAAATCGTTTCTGACATTGGGAACATTTTTGGCTGCATTTAAAATAGTATTGGACAGACCCAAAATATGGTCTAGCGTTTCTCCGCAATTGCGACCATCGTTTCCTGGCGTAAACAATAAGTCCTCCGGACGTAAATCTTCCGTAGCCCAGTAATAGCGAAAGCCAAGACCATCAATCATTCTAGAGAGAATGTTTTGCGCCTCGAAATTTTGCGGAGCTTCCGGAATTTGTTCATAGGGTAAAGCCATTTCCTGAGCATTAATATGGCTGTAAGCAAAAAGCAAAACAGCCAGCGTTAAAATATTTTTCATAATCATTTTGTTATTCAATTGTTACAAGTTTCGCGGCTGCTTTCAAAGCGCATCGTTGCCCGTCTATGGCGGCAGAAACAATTCCTCCCGCATAACCAGCACCCTCTGCACAAGGAAACAGACCAGCCACTTGTATGTGTTCCATAGACTCCTTATCTCTTGGTATACGCAGCGGGCTGCTACTGCGAGACTCGGGAGCGTGCACCACAGCTTCATTGGTCAAGAAACCCTTCATTGAGTGTCCTATTTCCTTGAAGCCGCTACGCAAACTGCGATAAATAAATTTAGGCAATACCTCTTTTAAATTGACCGAAACAATACCCGGAACATAGCTCGTTTTTGGCAAATCGCCAGATAACTTTCCGTCGATAAAATCCAGTAAGCGCTGCGCTGGTACCGCCTGGGTTTTACCCGCCGCTTCCCAACAAGCTTTTTCTACTGAGGCTTGGAAAGCCATTCCCGCTAATACGCCTTCGCTTTCAAAATCCTTAAAGTCAGATGTGCGCAGCTCCACTACCATTCCGGAGTTGGCGGTTTTCATATTTCGTTTCGATGGCGACCAGCCGTTGGTAACCACTTCATTTTGCTCTGTAGCGCAAGGTGCTATGATACCGCCTGGGCACATACAAAATGAATACACTCCCCTGCCCTCAATCTGCTT
>CAZZIZ010000230.1:0-1412 GCA_964654535.1 uncultured Chitinophagales bacterium | reverse complement strand
ACTTCCTTAACGTCTCCTCTCTTTTTTGATCTGGTGTAGAGCTTACCATCGGAGTAGGTTCCCGCTCCTCCCTCTCCAAAACAATAGTTGGAATCAGGATTAACAGTATGCTCTCGATTTATCGCCACCAAATCCCTTCGACGCTCCTTGATGTTCTTACCTCGTTCAAAAATTACGGGCTGTACTCCGACTTCTAAAAGCTTCAATGCTGCAAACAAACCCGCAGGGCCTGCTCCGACTATAGCTACTTTGTGCTTGGTTAGTTTTTTGCTTTTAGGCAAGCCATAAAACGTTTTTGGAGGCAGTTCGTTGATGTAAGCCTCAAGTCTCAGGTTAACCTTCACTTCTTGCTTTCGCGCGTCGATAGAGCGTTTCAAAATGCGTATTCCTTTGATGTCGCTGTACTCCACATCCAACGCGTCTTGGATAAGCGCTTTAAGAAAGTCCGGATTTGCCGCCACCGCAGGCGTCACCTTGAGGTCGAAAGATTCAATCATTTTGCCGGCGCAAGTTAGGACTATAAACAAGGAATGCCCGAATAAATTCGGGCATTCACTGTACTAATATCTAATTGCTCAATTAAGCGCCAGCTGGGTAAAAGTTGTTGAAGAGAACATTGATTCCAAGGTTGAACATATTGCCTTGTGTGCCAGAGAAATTGCCACCAGCCACTCTGTAGCCAACGCCTTTACGAACCGCCATAAACAACTCTACTCTTTTCTTTACTACGAGGCTTCCCTTTAATTCTAGATACAAACGATGATTTACACTCGCTCCAGTATAAAAGCACTCGTTTATAGGTTCATAGTTCTCAGGAATTTCAACGAGTCCATTGGATCTTTGTCCCAACTCGTTTCTATCGACGCCCACCACTTCTCTTACACAAACTCTACTGTTATGGCCTATGCCCAAGTTCGAACCTATAGCGGGTGTAATATTCAAGCCATTTACGATTGTAATTGTCCTACCGAGCTTAGTGTCAAATGCCAATTCGTTATGGCTGCCGTTAAATGATACGTATCGCCCTGTTCCGCCAGAATTTACTCCATTAACAGAATGGTAACTAACGTTGTCACGTCGGTTAAATTTGTAGCGAATGGAATTGGTCCATTCCCAGTATGGAAAGCGAGGATTACTTAAACCTAAGCTTACGGCGAACTCTGGATTTTCACAGGCCATATCGTAAAAATCGGAATCATCGAAAGACTCATCGCGTAGCGCAAAGTCTTCGCTATCTGGAATTTGATCTGCGAAATAACTATAGTCCATACCACGAACCATATCCTGTTCGGAACCATTAGAAACGCCAATTTTGGAAAGTTTCCATTGGCCAAAAAGTCCTTGTGCGCTAACAGTTGCGCTGAGTAAAAACAAGAAGGACAGAGTAAACAATAACTTTTTCATGTAAGAAA
>CAZZIZ010000229.1:0-5154 GCA_964654535.1 uncultured Chitinophagales bacterium | reverse complement strand
AAAAAGTACCCGACAAATATAAGTGACGAACTAAGTGATAAACCAATGGATACGTCACAAATGACGATCCACTTAGAAGAGGACCCAAATACGGTTCCTTACCACGTCAAAACAGCAAGAAACATCCCAAGGCACTTGCAAGAAGAAGCGGACAAAACGGTGGAAATGCTACTAGCGAAGAACGTAATTGTAAAAGTCGAAGAACCCTCGGACTGGTGTGCCCCCGCAATGTTTGTGCCAAAGCCAGGGGCGTCAGGTAAGGTCAGAATGGTAGTAGATTACTCGGAACTGAACAAGCATATAAAAAGGGCTGTTCACCCATTTCCTAGCACGAACGAAATCTTACAAGCAATCCCAAGCGATGCTAACATTTTCTGTACAATGGATGCTGTAAATGGATATTTCCAGGTAGAACTAGATGAAAAATCATCATATTACACCACTTTCCTGTTACCCACCGGACGTTATCGATTTTTAAGAGCACCACAAGGTTGTTCAGCAAGTTCGGATGAGTGGTGCAGAAAATCGGATTATGTAATTGAGGGCAGACCCTGGGCTAAAAAATTAGTCGATGACATTTTGGTCTGGGCTACCTCATTAAAGGAGCTAGTAGAAAGAGTAGAACAAATTCTAGATAGTTGTGTAGATATAAATTTGACCATTTCAAGAAGCAAATTTACAATTGGTGAGACGGTGAAATTCGCAGGACATATTATCTCCTCATCAGGTATAAGACCCGATCCCCAAATGGTGAAATCAATAACGGATTTCCCCACACCCCAGAGTCAAAAAGAACTCAGAGGCTTTTTGGGTTTAGCGAATCAACTAGCTAATTTCCTACCGGATTTATCGCAATGCAGTAGTGAATTATCAAAGCTAACAAGCCCTAAAGTAGCATTTAATTGGCTTTCAATACATGAAACTCAATTTCAAAGTGTGAAAAAGTTGCTGACGTCACCACTCATTTTAAAGCCATTTGACCCAAATCTACCAACAGAATTAGTCACCGATGCTAGCAGATTACATGGATTAGGATTTGCACTATTACAAAGAATTTCAGACAAAGAAGTTAGACTCATCCTATGTGGATCATGTTCCCTAACACCAACACAAAATAGATATGCTACAATAGAGTTAGAATGCCTTGCAATTGTATATGCGATAAAAAAGTGCAAGTACTATTTACGAGGAATTCCGAGGTTTAAGGTCATAACTGATCATAAGCCGTTAGTAGGAGTTTTCAACAAACAATTGCAAGATCTAGAAAATGAAAGACTCAGACGATTTCGTGAGAAATTGATAGATTATTCCTTTGAAATCTCATGGGCAGCAGGTAAGACCCATCAGATTGCAGACGCTCTAAGTCGAGCACCTGTATTCAAAGGAGAAGAGGAAGAGAGTGTCAAATATCATAACGGATCAGCCATCTTAGCTATGTCGGATCCGGAGCAGCTAGTAAATCTTGTAGACTCAATCGATGATGAATACAAGGATTTGCAGCTAGCTATACATGAGAACTCGCAAATTCCACCGAAAAACGATTTCCGACGATACGCCAAGTTGTGGCATCGTTTGAGTATTTCACCATATGGCGACAAATTAGTCATTCTAGATGGCTCACGAATCGTTTTACCTAAACTGGCAATTAAGCCGGTGCTAAAACTACTACATGAGCCGCATCAAGGGAGAACAAAAACTACTATGCTAGCCAAGCAATTATATTTTTGGCACGGCATGGACAATGACATAAGAATGTTAACAGATAGTTGCATGCCTTGCCAACGTTTTAGAAAATCAAACGCAAAAGATAAAATCGAGCTAGCAAAAGCAGAAAAATTAGGACCCCCAATGTACGCAGTAGCAACGGATTTATGCAATGTTAATGGAAAGGACTGGCTAGTATTAGTTGACAGCTTTTCAGGATACATCATTGCTGAACCGTTGAAACAGTTGGACACCAAAGCTATAATTAAACAATTAGAAGCCTGGTTTACTTGTTTAGGATGGCCAAAAATTATCAGAAGTGATAATGGCCCTCAGTATAGAACAGATTTCACAAATTATTGCCAATCAAAAGGGATCTTGCATCAAACATCCTCCCCATATAATCCGCAGTCAAACGGCTTAGCTGAAGCAGCCGTAAAAAATGCAAAACATTTAGCGCTAAAATGCCTAGAATCAGATCAAGATTTTAGCACGGCGCTGACTGCATGGAGAAATACTCCGAGATCCGACGGATTTTCCCCATCCGAGATTATGTTCGGGAGAAGGCAGGTAACTAAATTACCTACATTAAAATTCCAGCATCACCTAGTAGACCGGCATAGCGCAGAATTACAGAAAATGCAAGCAAAGCATGTGAATGAATCAAATTTTAATAAGGGTGCAGTTAAATTACCTAGATTCTTTGTCGGGGAACGAGTAATCATACAAAATCAACTGACCAAGCAGTGGCGAGAACGGGCTACTGTAATTCAAACACATGTGGGTGGCACGTCATGCCTACTTCGCCTAGACGATGGAAGACAGATGAGAAGAAGCTTGCGCTTTTTGCGCTCCCTGGGCAGGCCAAACCCAGGCAACGAAGACGGACTAGATGCTGAAGAAAAAGAACAGCCACCCGGGCCGGTACAACAAGCTGCAGGAGCCAGCAACACAAATTCAGAACGTTTACAAAGAAAGTCAGCTCGCTCGGCCGGTGAGGCAACTGACGACTGGACAACGATTCAAAAGTCTACCGCGAAACTTCCCACGAAATCGATGAGTATTAATGATGGTGTAATCGATCACGTAAAAGCAAAGGACATCAAAGATAATCATCCAGTCGATCCTAGACGTTCCTCCAGAGAGAAAAAGCAAACAGAATTTTTCAAAAGCAAAAACTTCAAAAAGAAGAAAGCCGATAACTAGGAACTTCAAGAATAACATGGCATGTGTGGACCACGACAATAAAGAGTTCGGTGTTCTAATTATGCAAGCTATTGGTATCCTAGTGGTGTTCAGCTCAATCCTCACAGTCATCTACGTTGGAGGATTTCGGATCCATGAGAAATACATGCTGAAGACTTCCGAGAAATAAAACAAGAAGAAAATTGCAACTCTCTGGCAACATTGAGGAATGGCAGATGCGAACAGTTCCCAATACTGTACCATAACAATAATACTCGTGGTTTTGGTATTATACATCACCGGACAGCTAATCCAGATAAGGAGCTGGGTGATCAGACAAATTCAACAACACTACCAGTGAAACAAGCTCATGGGAGCCCCTGTTGCTCTGATTGCCAGACTTTTTTCATCAATAGCAGCATCAGCAGCCAAATTCTCCCCACAAGACCTTACGAAGCTCTTCGAGAGACTTGGCGTAGCCCTACAAGCAAAGAAGTTCACAGACGAGTTGGTACATTATTTGGGCAAGATGGGAGGTAAAGCATCTGTACCAGTGGTCTCGAAGGATCAGTTCAATGCAATGTCCCAGAACATTAACAACATCATTGACATTCAGAAGAAAGAACACGTGGAAGATGAACTAATTGCAGACCTCCCATTCCATACGGACACGTTATTCCTAGTACTACTAGTTATAATCGCAATCCTAATCATTGCGTTCGTGGTATGGCTGTTCTCGAAGTACTCCCATGCAAGAAACGAGTCAGCCCCGCAGAGGGCGGCCAAGCTCCTCAACATTGAAACAGGAGGGATTGGGGCACCAAAACACATCATCTCCCCAGTCTCTATTCCGATGACCCAGGGCTGTGTTTGAAAGAATAAGGAGCCTTCGGTAGTAATTAATCAGTCGGGTAATTTCATAACACAAACTGGAGGCACTCTACACATAGGGCATAAAATTGACAACTCTGTAATGGTCAGGAACTTTTCAGGAGTCAGACCATCATTGGTAGACAAAATGTTAGCCCAAAACAACAATAGATGTATAAGTCCCAGAGAGAACCCCAGAGAAGCTGAGAAAGAAGAAAAAGCCATCAAGACACTGAGTGACCAATTTGGAGAACTTGATTCCCCTAAATTAAAAAAGAAACGTTTGGCACCAAACCCGCCTAAAATAGACGAAGTTTTGCACCGACTACAAAAGGTCTCAGCTCAGCTTGAACAAGCACACCAACTACCGACGGCACCCCTAATGAATCCTTTAAACACACAGGGACTTCCATCGTCACCTCCGCCACTATACACTCCATCGCCACCATCCTCGAACTCCTCGCTAGACGCTGCTACGGAGGCGGTGAACAATGCAATGTCAAAATTGACATTGAGTGCCAAAAGGACGCATATGTACTAAGAAAGAGGAAGGCGATGTAGCACAGAAAGAAGAAAGACGGAGAAGTTCATGTAAATAGTGTATATAAGAAGAAAGAAAATTCATGTGTGTAACCAGTTTGATAAATGTTATTAAAATGTAATTCATTGTACATATCTCTTGGTAACCTTTTCTTAAATTACTTTATACATTTTTCATGAGCAAAAACCCCAGCAAAATTTTAAGTATTGATCGCCTAATAATATGTTATTTATATGTATCCCCGCAATCAATACGCAAAATTGGCATAATCAAATTCGCAACTGAAAGTTGAAAGGCAAAAGATGCTCGCGGAGTTACTTATCCAAGTAGACACAAGTTCCACGATAGTAAAATGTAAGAGGCGAAACTCAAGAAATGAGTCAGAAAGCTAAATTTAACAACTTATATACTTAAGATGTTGAATCCAGAGGAAAATCCTCAACTCCTTGACTACACATTTCATTTCCCCTTTCATCCGTCTAGTTAATTAGTCGCCTGATAGAAAATCATGCTGCTGAGAAGCTGACGCTTTTACAAGGAATGTCTCACAGGCTGGGTAACGCAGATGCAACATCTCAGGAATTCAACATCTGTGGGTTTTTGGGATTTAAGATATCTATTAACCCATGGATCATTTTAGCACTTTGCATTCCCCGTAATCACATTGACTTAAGCAAAGGCTTCCCTTTTATGGAAGCCAACCTCCTGCAAACCTTGGGGGGGGGGAGTTGTAATAACGTTCTCAATCGGCGAGTTCCAGTTTATTGCATCATGGTCAAGATCATGACTGATATCTGAATCACGCCGAGTGACATCATTATAATTCCTTTTTATCAAAAGCAAGATACGTTCTG
>CAZZIZ010000228.1:0-5181 GCA_964654535.1 uncultured Chitinophagales bacterium | reverse complement strand
TGTAAGCCGGACAATGGCAACGCGTGATACAACATTAGCTGCTTGGAAAAAAGCAACTAAAAATGAAACAATTAAACAAGGCTTGCTCTTTCATTCCGATAGAGGAATCCAATATGCTGCTTTAGAATTCACTAAGGAATTGAAAAGTAGGGAGGTTATACTAAGTATGAGTAGGAAGGGCAACTGTTGGGACAACGCGGTGGCAGAGAGCTTTTTCAAAATACTCAAGTCAGAACTAATTTATCACCAAAAGTTCGATGATATCAACCATTTGAAGTTAGCACTCTTCCAGTTTATAGAAATATGGTATCATCGCAAAAGAATTCATCGCAGCCTTAACTACAAGACTCCGATGCAATACAATGAAGATTATTATTTAAACTGCGCTTAACTAGCTGTCTAGTTTATTGTAGCAATACCATCTTGAGGCGCAAGTGGCGCAGACGCTGCAGAGGCTTGGTGCTAAATGCCTGTGCTAGCTGGGATACTTAGAGCCACTTTAGCGCTCCTATTTGTGATAGAAGATTGATACATCGATCACTTCTTCTCTGAAGGAACCTTTTAGGCTTAATGTTTGTATTTACAATCAAATAGCTTATTATTGTACGCATTTAGAAACATTATGAAGTCCAGGAAAGCCAATTTACTACCGAAAGAGCAAAAGATGCTCGCTGAAATAGGCCTGAACATAAAAATGGCTCGTAGAAGGCGAAGACTGAGTACTGCTCAAGTTTCGGAGCGGGCGAACATCAGTCGTTCTACCCTATGGCACGTCGAAAGAGGAAGCGAGCATATTGCCATTGGTGTATATCTGCAAGTCCTGTCGGTACTTGGACTTACGAATTCGTTTCAAAAAATTGCAGCCGATGATGTCCTTGGACGGAAACTTCAAGACGCTAAGTTGATTACCAAGAAGCGCATTAAAAAGTAATATGCCGGAGATCTTCGTATATGCAAATTGGAATGAGCTAATGGAACCCGTTTTTATGGGTTCGCTTCTCGCCGAATCCATAAAAGGCAAAGAAGTCTTTTCTTTTTCCTACGATCCAAATTGGCTTGCATCGGGAAATGCGCAGCACTTAGATCCTGAACTAAAACTATTTACCGGTCCACAATATTCGACCGACGAAAAACCGAATTTTGGAATCTTCTTAGACTCATCACCCGATAGATGGGGTCGCACACTCATGAAACGTAGAGAAGCAATTTCAGCCAGAGAAGAAAAGATAACCGCTCGCACCTTGTTGGAGTCGGACTACTTACTCGGTGTAAATGACAGTACCAGAATGGGAGCCCTACGTTTTAAGTTAGCTCAGCAAGGACCTTTCTTGAATAACAATGAGCAATTCTGTACACCTCCTATTTCTTCAATAAGAGAATTGGAACAAGCTAGTTTGCGATATGAAGAAGACGATTTTATAGATGATCCTAAAGCGAAACATTGGCTGGGACTCTTAGTCGCGCCCGGTTCTTCATTAGGTGGAGCAAGACCGAAAGCCAACGTAATTGATCCAGATGGAAATTTATACCTAGCAAAATTTCCCAGTAAAAGTGATATAAAAGATGCCGGTGCTTGGGAATATGTTGCCCATCAATTAGGCCTTGAGTTTGGTCTAACTATGGCAGATGCCCAAGCAAACATTTTTTCCCAAAAGCGTCACACCTTCTTATCCAAAAGATTTGACCGCAAAGGATCAGCGCGCATACACTTTGCTTCTGCAATGACTCTTTTAGGATACAAAGACGGACAAGATGCTGGAGATGGCGTTTCCTATTTAGAATTAGTCGAACTCCTAGAACAATACGGCGCTGACCCTACGGTCGATATTCGAGTGCTTTGGAAAAGAATAGTATTCTCCGTCGCCATATCCAACACCGATGACCACTTGAGGAATCACGGTTTTATACTCGTTCCTAATTCCGGCTGGAAATTGAGTCCCGCGTACGATATAAATCCCGAACCAGATGGAATGGGACTCAGTTTAAACATCAACGAAAACGACAACAGCCTTAGCTTCGACCTTTGTATGGAAGTACACCAATACTTTCGTTGGAATAAAGAAGAGGCGGAAGAAGAGATTAAAAAAGTTAAAGCGCTTAGAGATAGCTGGCAGGAAAAATCAAAGACATTGGGTATTAAACGGAATGAACAAGAGGAAATGAGGAGCGCTTTTGAAAGGGGGTGATTTTGAAATGCTTGCGGCAGTGCCATACTTCGATTTTCAATAAACAAAAAAGTGAGTATTTTGACTTTACATAAATGAAGAAGAATAAAATTTACTTAAAGGATTGGTTAGAACTAAAACCCTATGACCGACAGTACCCTTCTGATGGTTTCTACCTAAAAATTTGCAATAAAGTAATTGATGAAATAAATAGAAGTGAGCACTATACGGATTTACAGACCTTCTTGACTACCGAGGACTTCAAGAAATTTTCCTGTTTCTTGACTTCGTATTTCGAAGATATAATTTCCGAAACCAACATTTGGGCCTCTTTTATAGAGGCAAATCAAACCCTAATCCAAAAACAACTCCCGTTTTACGATCTGGCTGAATATTATGAGAATGACATAAACCCTCAAGATTTAGCGCTGTTAATCTGGTACTTCCTGAACACGGTTCAAGAATCCCGTTTTCTATCTCCTTATAACGACTATATACTCTCTACTGCCTTTCTCGTGATCGAAATTTTTGTGGAGGCCTGGGAATTTGCTCCTGAAAACGAGCATCTCAAAACATTTTATAAACTTGACGAAAATGAAACCGACTATTATGTAGCCCGAAAACTAATTGACACCCTCTTATTTCAGACCTATTTGTTTTATCCGGATACTGCCTTAAAACTGAATCATAAGGTCGAGGAGTTGTTATCAACGAATCCTGTAGATGACCAACTAATCACCCTTTTAAATGACAACAGGGACGACTTCGTTCAAAACGCTCGCACCCGCCTCCTAAGTTTATCAGGAAAAGAGTGGGCCGCAAATATTCTTGGGAAGGAACACCCCTTGCATAAAGCCTATCTCAATCTTTCCCAAAAGATAAATGGGTTGTTCTTTTATAAAGGACAAGACGAGCATAATTTATTTATAGAACATATTGCTTCAAGTAAAAAGTTTGAAGTCACCAAAAAGTCTTTTGACCACTCCCACGAGTTAAGGGAAGTGGACACCTTGGTATTTATGGGAATAGCCAAGTGGATGAAAGAGTGGTGGTTTTCCGGTGTATTTTTTCAAACTCCCTTCAATGCCAATGTAGTTCTGGACGAAAAAAACTCTTTTGAAAGTAGATTAGCGGTTAGCTTTTTAGATCAGGACAAAACAAAAGAGACCATTGAACTTCAAATGAAGGCATTTATAGAATTCAATAAGGGCCTTCCAATAGCATTTTTATCCGCCGAGGAGATAAACGCTTTTATGAACGATTACAGGAACTTCTACAATAACTCTTTGGGTTTGAGCACAGAAGAAAAACAAGAGGCATTGCAGCGAGCCAAAAATGATGGCTTTTTTGGTGGCGACAAAAAGAAAGTAGATTTTGCAGAAACGGACGATACTGGATTAGTTTACTTTAACAAGAACAGGGGTATGGAAATCGCCCAGGGAATCACCAGCGCATTCCCATTAAAGAACAATCCCTATTTCGACAGTAACAAACACGAAGAGGCTTTAACTTCACTTTTAACCAACGAGGATTTTTCTGTAGAATTGGTGCACTATTGCTTAGACAATTGTAAAAATAATCTACCCTTTTTCAGTACAACCATGGGACAGGCATATTTGGAGAACATCGATTTTCTACTTCGATTCTGGAAAAAAAGGAATTATCACGCACAAGCAACGATAGCCCTTACTGGCAGAACTTCTTAGTATTATTGAGTTTGCATACTATTCTTGAAACTAGACAATTGAATCTTAAGGCTAAGAAGAAAATTCCTCAGCTATGAAAAACGAAATGCAAGAAATATTCGACGAATGGAAAGCCAACGCTAAAGCGAAAGACGAAGAGAATTTTATGTTTATCCGGTCTATGAAATTCAAATCAGAGAAGCGAGTAGATAAACTAGCCAAAGCCCTACACGAAAAAGCCTTTGAAAAAATAGATTGTCTGAAATGTGGAAACTGTTGTCGTACTATGGGACCGGTATGGAGTGAAAAAGACATTTCTAAAATTGGGAAACACCTTGAATTAAAACCCAAACAGGTAAAAGAAGAGTATCTCAAAAAAGATGAAGACAATGACTGGGTACTCAATTCTTTGCCCTGCCCTTTTCTCAATCAAGAGAACAACGAGTGCACTGTTTATGAATCCCGACCAAAAGATTGCCGAGAATTTCCGCACACCCAAAAGTCAGGATTTGCTACACGGACCTATGGCCACAGTCAACACACCCTGGTATGCCCAGCGGTTTATTATATCGTTGAAGAAATGAAAAAGAACTTTCGCTATTAGTGCGATGTGGCTGATCTCTTTGCTGGTTACTTTCAAATTCCACTCCAGACCATCGGTAAGCGCAGAGCGAGAGAAATTGGAAGAACCGATATAGGCCGTGTGAAAACCAGTCCGGCGATAAAAGAGATAAGCCTTGGCGTGCAGCCTTTCATTACCCGTGTTATAAGAAACCTTAACCTCAGAGTTCGGAAGATTGGAAAGAAACTCGACCGCCTTAGCCTCCGAAGCACCCATATAAGTCGTAGTAATAAAACGAATCTTTCCACCCCGCCCGACAAATTGCTGCAATTGCTGTTCGAAAATGCGGATGCCCTTCCACTTGATAAAAGAAACCAAGAAGTCTATGCGATCAGCAGACAAAATCTCCTTGCCAATTTCACTACCCAGATCTATACCCGCCCTTCCGCCGGTAAACAACTCACTCTGCACCAAGCGGGTGTAGGGAGTAATTTCTTCAATACGCTTGTCCAAGTCCAAGCTGGGCGATTGCTTCTTATAAACCGCTTTTAGAACTTTGTCCGCAGGAATTTTCTGAACGCCGAGCTCATCATTAATCAGCTCATTTTGAATTAGGCCAATGATTTTGTTGCTCAGCGCAATTCGATTGCTCACTTTTACATCATTATTCCCTTCTACCTGATCATCCTTTTCTGGGCAGCTAACACGCTATCCGCTCAAATTCGGCACTTGGAAAATGTGTTCGCACAACACCTTGGCAGGAGCTTCC
>CAZZIZ010000227.1:0-5248 GCA_964654535.1 uncultured Chitinophagales bacterium | reverse complement strand
TAAGCCCGACCCCAAAATATCTGCGCCTTGGGCGCAGATATTTTGGGGGCACGCCAAAGAGACATACTATCTAATTTTAACATACTATTGGTGACAAAGCTCGAGATTGCAAGACTCACTTTGAAACAAGGCTTAACTTTGTGATTTCATGCGTGCATCGGTTTTATTCCTCCTGTTTTTATTCTGCGGCTCCTTAGTCGCTCAAGAAAAATTTACGCTCAGTGGCTATGTCAAAGATGCTTCCAATGGCGAGACGCTTATTGGCGCAAATGTTTTTGTAAGCGATGATCGCTCTACGGGTACTTCCTCCAACAACTATGGCTTTTACAGTCTGACCTTACCAGCTGGTGATTATGTAATTGAATCCAGCTACTTGGGTTTTCAAGCACAAAAATTTTCGCTTAGTCTTTACGCCGATCAATCCTTCAACATAGAACTTTCGCCTGCTGGATTTTTGCTCGAACAGGAAGTGGTGGTTACTGCAGAACGAAAAGACGAAAACGTAAACTCGGCAGCGATGGGAACGGTAGAGATGTCGGTAGACAAAATAAAATCGCTTCCGGCCTTTCTAGGTGAAGTAGACATAATAAAAACCATACAACTCTTGCCAGGCGTGATGTCTGCGGGTGAGGGTAACTCGGGTTTTTATGTTCGTGGAGGTGGCCCCGATCAAAATTTAATTTTACTTGACGAGGCCGTGGTTTACAACACTGGTCATATGTTTGGCTTCTTCTCTGTTTTTAATTCTGATGCACTAAAAAACACCACGCTTATAAAAGGCGGAATGCCCGCAAACTATGGTGGGCGCTTGTCTTCCGTGTTGGATGTAACCATGAAGGAAGGCAATGATCGTCGTTTTCAAGTGGATGGCGGTTTGGGTATAGTGTCTTCTCGTTTGACTTTGCAGGGACCGATCAAAAAGGAACAGACCTCTTTTATTATTTCTGGTCGTCGCACTTACTTGTTTGATTTATTAAAGCCAGCGATAGACGATACCGATTTTGCGGGGACCAACTATTACTTCTACGATCTCAATGCTAAAATAAATCATCGTTTTTCTGAAAAGGATCGATTGTTTGTTTCGGGTTACTTTGGTCGCGATGTTTTGGTTTACAACAACGATGCGCGAAATTCTACCTTGCGTATTCCTTGGGGAAACAGTACAGGAACGGTTCGCTGGAATCACTTGTTTACGGACAAGTTGTTTATGAATGTTTCTGCAGTTTACAACGATTATAATTTTGAATTCGAAGGAAAACAAGACGACTTTTCTTTCAAATTGAACTCGGGTATTCGCGATTACAATGGCAAGGTTGATTTTGATTGGTATCCTAACGTAAAGCATTCGGTTAAGGCTGGTGCAAATTATACCTTTCACAAGTTTACGCCGAATAGCGCTTCTGGCCAATCAGGCGATACTTCCTTTGAGCCAATAGGCGATTCGCAATTTGCACACGAAGCATCGATTTATGTACTAGACGATTTCGATTTATCGCCATCAATAAAAATTAATGTTGGTTTGCGCGCCGCATTATTCCAACAGGTAGGTCCCTTTGAAAGTATTAGAGGCACTGGTTTAGTGACCGATACAACTACCTATGCAGCCGGCGAGGAGATTGTAACCTACACCAATTTAGAGCCGCGCATAAATGTGCGATTTAAGTTAAGCGAGTCCGCATCGATAAAAGCCGGCTACTCTCGCAACAATCAGTTCATACATTTGATTACCAATAGTGGCTCGACTTTGCCTACCGATTTGTGGGTTCCAAGTTCTCAGATAGTACGTCCGCAAATTGGCGATCAGTATTCTTTGGGTTTTTTCAAAAACTTGTGGGACAATGAATACGAGGCTTCGGTGGAAGTGTATTATAAGGATTTGCAAAATCAGATAGAGTACACTGAAAGTTATGTGCCCGAGCTAGGAACGCCGCTGGAGAACTCCTTTGTATTCGGAACTGCCGAGGCCTACGGTGCGGAGTTCTTTTTGAAAAAGACACAAGGAGATTTTAATGGCTGGATAGGCTATACTCTTTCGAGAACCGACCGAAAGTTTCCAGACTTAAATGGTGGTCGGGTCTTTCCAGCAAAGTTTGATCGCAGACATGATTTGTCTGTGGCGGCCAATTATACATTTAATGATACCTGGACTTTTGGTTCCGTACTCGTTTATGGAAGTGGAAACGCATTAACGGTTCCTGTTGGGTTTTTCTTAATCGAAGATCACATTGGCCAACAGTTTAGCGACCGCAACAGTTACCGCATAAAGCCGTATAGCCGTTTGGACTTATCGGCTACGCGCAAGAACAAGAAAAAATTATTCAAGGGTAAAGTGGATAGCGAGTTGGTCTTTTCGGTCTACAATGCGTTGAATCGTAAAAACGTTTATTACATTTTCACGGAGTCAACTTTTGATTTCGAGAATCAAACAATAGAGAACAAAGCCTTTGAACTCACGTTGTTTCCAATCATTCCATCAGTAAGTTTCAATTTTAGTTTTTAATGAAAGCTGCTCGATTATTTTTATTGATGATTATTTCTGTCTTCGCGTTTATCGCTTGCGAAACGGAGATTACGTTGGATTTACCAGATCCGGAAAATTTGATTGTTGTAGACGGATCCATCTACGAGGATAGTATGGCCATAGTGGTGCTCACGCGTAATTTCTCTTTTTTCGGGACATCGGGTTTAGAGGGTAACGAGGATGTCTATGTTACTGGAGCTAAGGTCAGTCTAACTTCCGATGGTGAAACAATAGAGCTCACGGAGGTTCCCTTACCTATTCAAATAGATAGCGTCACAACTATAGTGGCTACAATATATGTCGATCTTAATAGAGAAATGCTCGGAGAGGTGGGCAAATCCTATCGTTTAGATATCGAAACAGATGAAGGAAATTTGTTTGCAAACACGAGCATTCCGCCTTTGTTGCCGATAGACTCAGTCTGGTGGTCTCCAAATGTTATTAACGATTCCACTTGGGCAAGACTTCATTCAACGGTCGTTGATCCAGATACGCTGGGAAATTTTTATCGTTATTTCACTCGGAGAAATAGTGAGCCGCTCTATCCTGGCTTAGCTTCCGTATTCGACGATCAAGTTATCAATGGTACGGCATTAGACTTTCCGATAGATCGCGCCTACAGTCGTTTATCACAGATAGATTTCCTTACTTATGGCCTTTTCGAACCAGGTGATACAGTGCAGCTGAGACTCTGCGGAATAGACGAACAAACCTATGATTTCTGGCTCACCCTCGAGAACAATAGCAATTCGGGTGGACCCTTTGCTTCTCCAACTGTGGTCGATGGCAATGTCGAAGGAGGACTCGGAATTTTTGCCGGTTATTCAATCAATGATAACTACATCATTTTATCTGAATAGTTCCCGCTAATAGCAATTGAAACATTGCTGGTATAAGATTATCTTTAGGTCTCAAAAAAATAGAGAAACAAGAGTATGGAACATCACGAACTCATCATCATTGGATCGGGACCTTCAGGATATACAGCCGCGATCTATGCGGCTAGAGCTGGAATGAAGCCGGTACTATACACAGGAATAAAAATGGGTGGTCAACTAATGGATACAACCGACGTTGAAAATTATCCGGGCTATCCTAAAGGTATTATGGGACCGGACATGATGGAGGATTTTAAAAATCAAGCAGAACGTTTTGGAACCGATATTCGTTTTGGTTGGATTTCTTCAGTAGACTTTTCTGGAGAAAAGAAAATACTCACTATAGACGAGGGTGACCAAATTTCTTGCGATGCTGTCATTATTGCAACCGGTGCATCTGCAAAATGGTTAGGTCTAGAATCTGAAACACGACTCAATGGTGGAGGTGTTTCTGCTTGTGCAGTATGCGATGGCTTCTTTTATAAAGAGCAAGACGTAGCAGTTGTGGGTGGAGGAGATACCGCGGCCGAAGAAGCATTGTACTTATCAAAAATTTGCACGCATGTACACATGTTTATACGACGTGACAAGATGCGAGCTTCAAAAATTATGCAGCAACGCGTTTTCGATGCTGAAAATATAACCGTGCATTGGAATACAACTACTGACGAAGTGCTTGGAGACAAAGTGGTTGAAGGTGTGCGCGTTAAAGACACCAATACTGGAGAAACGCGAGAACTGGCTATTACTGGATTTTTCGTAGCCATAGGACATAAGCCAAATACCGATATTTTTGGAGATGTACTTACCAAAGACGAGGCGGGTTACCTAATCCTAGCGGAGCCGGGCACCACAAAAACAAACATAGAAGGTGTATTTGCAGCGGGCGATGTGGCCGATAAAAACTATCGTCAAGCCGTAACTGCAGCAGGTACAGGTTGCATGGCTGCATTGGATGCGGAACGTTACTTGTCTGCCAAGGCATACGAGAAAGTTGCGACTACCGCTTAAATTGCTAGCTTTAGAGCGATCGATTATTCGTGCTCTAGACTTCTGCTTTGGATCTCAACATATTTATACCCTGCATTATTGACCAGTATTTTCCGGAAACGGGAATGAATATGGTGCGCCTTCTCGAGTCAAAGGGTTGCGCCGTGCGCTATAATAAAGATCAAATATGTTGCGGCCGTTTTGCCTACGAGATGGGCTTTAGCGAAGTCAATCGACAACAGACCCTTAAATTTCTGGACGATATAAAAACTGTCCGACCAGTAGTTTGTGCGTCAAGTGCTTGCGTCGCTTTTGTGCGCAATTACATGGGCAATATGAGTAAGCAATCCATCAAGCGAGCCCTGGTGAAGCAGGTTGAAAAAACCACCTACGATCTGACTGAATTTTTAGTGGATCAGTTGAAAAAAGTAGAAAGTGCATCAACTTTTTCGGGTCGCGCTGTTCTGCTAGATGATAGTGACGCATTGTATAAATTGAATCTGAAGACGCAAACAAGAACATTGCTAAATAATGTTGCTGGTCTCGAGCTTTTCGAGTTACCGCAGGAAGTTGTTCCTTACGCATTCGATTATGGCTTTACAAAACACCATCCCAAAATTAGTCGAGCGATGGATGAAGAGTTGGTGAAAGCCATTGAAAAAATCGGTGAAATCGAATATGTCATTTCCACAGAACCTGCGGCCCTACTGCATTTGCAATCCTATCTAGATCGGGAAAAAATAGACTTGAAGACCATACACATTGCAGATGTGTTGGCGCATGGTTTAGTTTGATTTTTGGGCGTGCCCCTTCCGGACTTCTTACTGCGTAAAGTCCTACAGGGTCGGGCTATCCGCTA
>CAZZIZ010000226.1:0-5255 GCA_964654535.1 uncultured Chitinophagales bacterium | reverse complement strand
TCGTAGATGTGAGTCGTGCTTGCTCCCGAGCCAGTATTGCCATCGCCAAAATCCCAGGCATAGTCACAAGCGACACCGTCTGCCTCTGCATCGAACTCGAATTCAAGGCTACTTGGCGTAGAGTCGACCTCTACAGCAGTTAGTGGAGCTGCGCTATCTCCAATTGAGAAATTCGCATAGATAATAGGCGCATTGTTAAAAGGCATCCAAGGACCACCTGCAGTTCTTATAAATTGACGGTTTGGTGTTGCGTAGAAATTTGTGAATGTAAAGTTAGCAGTAGTTTCTTCTGGATCTTCATAGGCCATAAAGTACTGTCCCGGTTCAAGTGGTATAGGGCAATCAAAAGCAAAGCCTTCAAGAACGCCACCTACAACGCCACTAAAGTTTCGTGTTTCAGTTGTCGCAATTAAGTCACCCACGTTGTCATTGTTGAATTCATACAGCGTAGCAAACACATCTCCTTCTGGTTCGAAGAACTGCAGAAAAATACTATCGATAGATGCAGGTTGTACGATGTCAATCACTTGTCCGACACTTCCTGTTATACCATCAAACTGAGAAGTGAAGAATAAAACAAAATCTGTAAGTTCTGGATCAATTGGAATATTACCATTAGCTGTTGTAGGATTCAAATAAGGACCCGCGCGTGAAGTGAAATTCTCAGTAATAATCATATACGACGCTCGACTTTCTTGGTTGTCGTCAAAAGAGTCACTGTTATCCTCATCGAAAATGATTTCGTGACTAAACTTGTACAGACGGAGCTCATTCGGAGTGAAAGTGCCGTCAATGGTTACATCGATGCTTTCGCCAGCCGCTAGAGTTGGTACAACTTCACTTTGAGCAGAAAATATGCGAGTAGGGTTATTATCAACGTCAAGGGTATCAACGTTAAGTACCACCTGTACATTCGAAATATCGTTGAGACCAAAATTCTCAGCTGTACCGGCCCATACGCCTTGCAGTGGAGTCGACTGGTCAACAGCCAGCCATGCATATTCTACAGTGGGTATACTCCTGACCCCAGCCTCAATTGGCGATGGCGGAGCCAATACTCCAATATCATTAATGAGTATTAAATTACTTTCGGCAGTAGTATTGTTGTTTCTAAATGCGACCCAAATTGTTTCACCGTCGTAGTCGCTTAAGTCAAATGATCTGTCCATAAAAACGTCACCGTTTAAAAAGTCGTTTTCATCGTCAACAGTCATAATAGGAGACAAACCCGCAAAGTCCGATAAGTTGTTTCCTTCGGTACTCACGTAAACTTCATATCCACCTCCGGCAACAGATAGTCCTTGCCAGACTAAAAGGGCTCCTACACCATCTATATCAATGTCTGGCGTAATCAACCAGTCGTCCGCAGTTCCAGCAGGCTCATAGTTTGAAGAGCTAGAAGCAACTCCAGAAAATGCTTCTAAGTCCTGCCAGGCTCTTACTTCCCAGCCATTGTTAAACGTAACTCCTGCGTTTGCAAAAAATGGGGCAATCGTATTTCCATCTACATTGAAAGTGGAGTAGCCTTCGGGTAATTCTCCTACTGCAGCGTCATTAAAAGATTCGAAATAGATAAACTCCTGAGCACTGATACTTAGACCAGCAGCGCAAAAGATGATCGTTATAAATAAGTTTTTAATCATTGTCAGTTCTTTTAAAATAAAAAAAGCCGGCTCATTGCTGAACCGGCTTTGATAAGTTATAAGTTCATTTACGCAATGCGCAATATTACTCTATGATAAGCTTTTCAGCCACTACATCATTGTCAACAGCAATCTTAACCAAGTACAAACCAGAACTCAAACCACCTAGGTCTATAGTCTCGTTTACTTGAATAACATTTCCATTAGTAACTTGACGAACCTGTTGTCCATCAATCGTATAGATAGCAATACTTACAGCCGCGTTTGACTCTAAGTTCAAGCTTAAGTTCACAAAATCACTTGATGGATTTGGTAACATTGAGAAGTCCGTAACTCCTGCTATATCTTCTATGCCAGTATCCAAAAATACAGTTGTGCTTGCAGTACAATTAGCAGCATCTGTAACTGTTACATCCCAAGTTCCACCAGCAAGACCGTCTTGGAATGCTTGATCAGAATCAAAGGTCTCACCAGTATCTGTATTTACATAAGTAAATGTGATGTCTCCAGTGTTGCCATCTGTAGCGGCTAATACACTTCCAACATCAATAACCGTTACACTTAATGAAAGTGCACAAGAGCTAGTTGAAGCAGTAAAGTCAGTTGAACAACCAGCAGCGTCAGTTACCGTTACTGTAAGTTCCGCACCTGGATCTAAGTCTACAGCCGTTGCTGAAGTTTGACCGTCACTCCATAAGTAAGTGAAGTCTCCAGATCCGTTAGAAGCTATAACCTCAATTGTGCTTGGTGTAACCTCTCCCTCAGCAACCATGATAGCACAAGCAACAGTTATGTCAATACAGTTTTCCATTTCGTCGCCATCAGGATTAGAAGCAGTTACACAAACAGTAAAGTCTCCTTCAGATGCATAAGTGTTAGAAGGAAACGGACCAGTGCCAGTATTGCCATCACCAAAATCCCAAGCATAGTCACAAGCAGTACCGACTACATCAGCACTAAAGTCTACCGTTAAACTCGAAGGGTCTGCAGCAGCCATAACACTTGTAAGCGGCTGTGATGCGCCAAACAATGCGTGTATAACAGGTTGTCCCTGTGGAAGAAGTCCAGCTCCATCAGAAAGCTCAGGATCTGCTAATACAGTACCAGAGTTAAAGTAAAGAGGAGAAGCAACAAAACCACCATCTCCAGGACCAACTTTCATGTACGCTAGTAAATAATTAATTCCAGGTTGTAAGTCAATAGGACAAGACCAGAAAGCTTCAGATAAAACGTTCGGAGTGAGTCCAGTTAAAGGACCAGTAGTAGAAACTAAGTGAGGCTCAGAAGTCCAAAGCGTTCTGTCTCCAGCGCTACCAGTCGTGTCAATCAAAACAATTTGTATTTCAGTTCCAGGATCGTAACCTACACCATTTGTATCGTCAAATCCAACATCGAAAGCTGCACCAGACATAGACAGTTCTTCTGAAACACTAAAGTAAGATCCAAATAAACCTTCAGTAGTAGTTCCATCGTTTCCGGTCCATAGTCCAAGACCTACACCGTCAGGGAAGAATGCGATAGGTGGTCCATCAGGATCAGTAGGATCAGGGAAAACCGCAGCTTGTCCCAAAATAGTCTCGCTAACCATATAAGGAAAGCCAGCAGTATTGTTCGATTCATCAGCATCTCCCTCATCGGCAATTACTGTGTAAGTAATAAAGTACAATCCTTCATCAACAAAGCTAAAAGCATCATTGTTTTCAATCACCATTGTAGAACTAGGAGGAATACTTGCCGCAGCATCTGCCATACCATCCAATTCCATAACTGTTACTGGGTTAGCAACGTCGCTAATTTCTTCAACAAGTACTGACAAACGCACATTCGAAAGAGCAGCAGAACCATTGTTACTTACAGTTACGTTGAAATCCAATGCATCGTTAAGAACAGATGCAGGTCCGATCGCAAATGGAGCAGGAACTGGAGCAGCAACAATTGAAGCCTCATTTGCAACAGGCTCAAAAAGAGTAATGTCATCAATAAAGATTGCAGTCTGGTCATTGGCATTATGGTGTATCGCCACAAACACTTCTTGTCCAGCAAAAGAAGAAACGTCAACTAATACATTTCCCCAATCCACTGCAAAGTCCTCAGGACAAGTAGGGTCGCAGTTGCACATCCAGAAATCATCAAAAACCACAGAACCAGGATTGTTAAAACAACCAGATCCTACTGAAAATACTTCATTTGCATCTGGGAAATCAGAGATGTCGTTTCCAGTACCAAGCAATACTCTAAAACCATCAGGCCAATCATTTTGTTGGATTGAAAAGTTTAGAGAAAGGAATACTGTTGACGAAGTTGATAAATCAATACCAGGTGTAATCAACCAATCGTCAGACATTCCTAAAGGATCTAACCAAGAAGTAGCACTAACAGCTAAGTTTGCTCCGTTATCAGGTTTTGGCTGTCCAGCCAAAATCCACTGAGATGCACCTTGATCACCAGACCAAGCAGCATTAACAGGAGCAGTTTGGTCCACGTCAATGTTGACAAATCCAGCTGGAATCGCTTCCTCGCCTTCAAAGTCCCATGACTCAATCACGTTTTGCGCGATCACTTGACCGCCTATCAACAAGGCAACCAGTATAGCAGCCCATTGTCGTGATTTAGTAAAAAGTAAAGTTTTAATTTTCATAGAGTAAATTTCGAGATTATTGAGATGTTCTATTTGTATTTTTAAATACGCGAAACAAAACATTAGTATCGCGTATGAACCCCCTAAGTTAAGGAATGCCAATGCAATTTCAATGTCGGACTTTAACTTTATCAATAGCAGTTTTTACAAAACCATGTCAAACCAGATAAGATGTTGAAGAAATGTTCAATTAGTATACTTTTCGTAGTTAGTGCCCTCTTGTGGTTCGACGCCGATACGACACAAGCAAGATCATCCCAGCCTCCAGTTTTCAATGCGGGAGCACCAGGAATGTCCTCTTGTGGTTCCAATACTTGTCACGGAGGTGAGCTCAATACTGGACCAGGAAACCTCGAGATTCGATCATCATTTGGAGATAATGACGATGCGTATACCGATGGAAGCCTTATAGATGTACGCGTTACAGTTGTTGACCCCAATGCCGTACGTTTCGGATTTCAGATGGTTGCCTTCAACACAGCAGGTGAAAGCGTTGGATCTTTCGTAACCAACGACGCTGAAAATTTGGGTCTCCAAAGTGATAGCCAGGGATTTGACTATATAAATCACTTACAAATTCCCAATCCCAATTCGAATATTTTCGATTTTCAATACCAAGCCCCTGACCAAAATATTGGCCCTATTACTTTTTATGCTGCTGGTATGGCCGCAGATGGTAACGGTGGCCCTTCCAATGATCTGCGATATGGAGCAGATTTGGAGATTGAATGGATCGAGTTAAGTGGTATAGAAGACGAAATTTTCGCCTCAATGGCCATCTTCCCAAACCCATCGACCAATCGTCAAATAAACATCACTGGCGTTCCCTTCGAACAAGCCACCATCCAAATTTTTGATCTACAAGGAAAGCTTCACTTAACAACAGAATACAAGGAGCAAGAAACAATCGATTTACAAACCTTGAGTAGTGGAGTGTATATGCTCAATGTCGGAAATGCCGAGTACCAAGTGAG
>CAZZIZ010000225.1:0-5263 GCA_964654535.1 uncultured Chitinophagales bacterium | reverse complement strand
CAAGTGGTACAAGCATTGAGTTCTTCTTTCGTGATATAATCGCCAACTAGTTTTTTACCGTCCTTAGCTCCCTCTTCCGCGTTTGCTTCAAACTTGCTGATGTCTTCCATGCGATCTCGCACGTCCATCATAATTTTTCTCGGGGATAGTGCCTTGCCCGTTTGGTTAGCGGGACAGGCCGCTGTGCAGCGACCACATTCTGTACAGGAGTAGGCCGAAAGCAATTGCACTTGACTTAAGTCTTCAATGTCTTTTGCGCCGAACTTCATTTCAGCAGGCGGCGGTGGTGCCTCACCACTTGCTGGTGGGTTCATCATTAGTTGCACTTCGTTCATTACGTTTTCCATATTGCGCATTTCACCTCGAGAAGACAGGTTGGCGAAATACGTATTTGGAAAAGCGAGAAAAATGTGCAGGTGCTTACTGATCGGCAAGTAAGCTATGAAGGCGAAGACAACTAGAATATGAAGCCACCATCCGAATCGTTCGATGGTATGTAAAACGCTTTCACTGAGTCCACCAAACAACCAGGGACCTAACCAAGAACTAACAGGCAGGCCACTCATATTTCCTAAAACGGTATCCGCACCATTCATACAAACGATGCCGAGTAATAATAAGAGTTCGCCGTACAAAATGAGGTTACCATCAATTTTGGGCCAGCCGTTCATTTCTGCTTTTACAAAGCGCGGAATCTTAAGCAAGTTTCTTCTTGCTAAGAATATCAGCGTAGCAAAAAAAGCAAAGAGACTCAGTATTTCTATAAAGCCAATTGTAAATGTATATAGGCCACCTAAGGCTCCCTTTAATACTCGATGGGTACCGAAGATTCCATCAATGATGATTTCAATAAGTTCTAATTGCGTTAGGAGAAATGCAGCATAAATGAAAAAATGTAACACGCCGGGTAGGAGATTCTTAAACATCTTTTTCTGCCCAAAGGCAAGTAAGAAGGTGTTTTTTAAACGTTGAGGCTTATCATCGATTTCACCTATGGGCCTACCGCGTTTTATATTTCGATAGATCTCACCGTATTTAGTAAAAGACCACCAGGCTACGAGTGCTATTAGGGCAATAAATATGATTGATGAGAGCATAGCTCTGTTACTAATTTTGTTCTAACTTCGTATGTCGAATTTAAGTAAAATAGGCTAGAAAAGGTGGCAACGACTGAACAACAAACCATTATCCTTACGTCCATACAGATTAAGCGAAAGCTAGAGCGAATTGCGTATGAGATACTCGAAAATAATCACGAAGAAAAAGAGATTTTCTTCGTGGGTATTCGTGAACGCGGGACTAAGATTGCAAAGAAATTGGCTAACGTTATAGGTAAAATCTCCGATCTCAAAATTGAAATTGTTCGTGTTGAACTAAACAAAGCAGCGCCCCTCGAAGACGATATTGCCTTCAACAAAAAAGCGGTAGAGTTCGATAAGAAAGTGGTGATACTAATCGACGATGTTGCCAATACTGGACGTACTATGAGTTATGCAATTAAGCCTTTGCTCAATTATATTCCTAAGAAGATTGAAGTAGCGGTTTTAATAGATCGCGATCATAAGGCTTTTCCGATTACTGCAGACTACATAGGATTGACCCTGTCTACTTTCATCCAAGATCATATTTACGTGGACTTGGATAGTGGAAAAGAGAAGGTATACTTGAGTTGAGCTATAAGATTTATTCGTTTCCAGTTCGCGAGTTTGAGAAGTAATTTAAGTGGCACTTAAAATGCACAAACGGCACTTGTCATAATGACGCTAAAAATATGATGAGCACAGCTAACACTATTATTACACTCAGTGCATATAGGCCAATTCCAACATAGCCTAGAATAGCACCAATTTTGGCCTTCAATAAAGTATCATCCTTAGTCTTTTTAGTTGCTCGCCTCTTAACCTGGTTGCCAAAAACGAGGGCCAAAATAAAACCAGCTAAACCGAGAAGTCCAACGAAAGGAATCATAAATATCCCAGGGACAATTGTTAGCACAAAGCCAAGAATTCCTGCTATCAATGATATTGTTGACCTTTTGTCAAGTTCGAACTCGTTCTGGTATTCGTTTCTAGAAAGAGATTCTTCATTATCAGAACGTATGGATGATTCCTCGTTAGAATCTAGCTCATCCTGATCTTCTTTTTTTGAGTCAGTGCTATCATAAGCTCTGTCATCACGAGTACCCATATCAACGACGCGCATTCTACCGTCGGAATATTTCAACAATCTAATATCCGAACGATCTATGGCAAGCACAGGGCCGTCTTGATTGTCGCACATAACAAACTTTACCTGCGTATCAGTAATCTCTTTGACGATACAACTAATTTCACTTTGCTCATAGGGGTATAAGATGTCGCAGTCGTCATCTGTATGCTGTAATTTATCTTGAAGTGAAGAAGGTCGGTCCTTTATTAATGAAGCGATGGTACTTACTATCAAATCAACATCTGGCTTTTCGTCTGAATTTCTAAAAGTTCGGCTTGAAAGCAGCTTAATGCGATTTAATCGTTTAAGTGTTTTCTTTTCTACGCGCTCAGCTATTGCTTCTTCGCTGTGCTTTTTTCTATTGAACAACCTTTCTTTACTCTTCGCATTCGTCTTGAGACGTTTGATTGAACTCACTTTTTGCTCTTGACCGCGAAAATCAGGGCATTTTGTTAGAGACATTTGATTCGCGCAAGAGGAACACAGAGCGAATATGCATAAGAATAAAATCGATTGTTTGAAGGTCATAGGACTTTAATATAGCACAATCATATCACTTATGAAATCTTCCAATACTGCAGCCCGATAAGCTTTGGTATGAAGAAGCATTCACTAAAAGAAACTAAATCAAAAGCAATGCGATAACTAGAGCAACGGAACCTAATACCATTCCCACTAAAGAAATACCTGTTCCTTTGTACTGCTCGGGCTCTTTTCTGATTCTAAGAATAGCAACAAGTCCAGACGCAATTGCACCTAAGCCAAGAAGTGGAGTGATAAAAATAAATCCAAAAATACCGATGACTAAACTCAACAAAGCTAAACGATGCGTTCTCCGACGTGAATAATCGCTAATTCGTTTGTTTTTAATTTCATCGCTTTTTGAATTAATCATTTGTACTGCGCCGCTCTGATATTTTATTAAACGGATAGACGACTTTTCGACAGAAATTACAGGGCCGTCTGATTCATTGCACATAACAAACTTGATGGACTCCTCAGTTACTTCTCGAACGATGCAATTAATATTTTCTCCACTTGTGGTTACAAGCACATCGCATTCACCTTCATCTTCGGAGCTGTTTTTTTGTCTGGAAACAAATGGAATTGAATCGTCTAAATTGACTAGAAGGGTTTCATCGATTTGTTCATCCCTCGATTCTAACAAAGACAGAGCGAGCATACGTTTGGCTATTCTCCCATCAATACTGGTTAACTCTTCAGGCTGATTTACTTGGGGTCTGGTTCTTTTCTTTCCAACTGCAAAACTCTCTTTAGAAGACTTCTTCTTTTTGACTTTAGCAATTTTAATTTTCGCTTGATTAATCTTTGACTTCTTAAAGTCTGGACACTTGCTGAAAGTTTTGTTTTTATGCGCACAAGAAGAGATGCACAATACGAGCATCAAAAGGGATAGGTATTTCTTAATGTGCATTGATTCCAATTAGGTACAATGTAGTTATATCAAGAGACAAAAACGAGCTCTTTAATTAGTCCTGATCTCTTCCCGACTTATCGCCGCGCATTAAATAGCGTCGCCACTTCTCGATGACTAAATCGAACTCCTCAGGTAGCTCCGACTTGAACATCATTTCTTCGCCCGTTTCTGGATGTATGAATCCTAAGTCTTTTGCGTGTAGGGCTTGGCGGGTAAGTATTTTGAAGCAATTGTCTACAAACTGCTTGTACTTGGAAAAGACGGTGCCCTTTACAATTTTGTCTCCGCCATAAGTATCGTCGTTAAATAAAGGGTGACCGGTATGCTCAAAGTGAACGCGTATCTGGTGGGTTCTACCAGTTTCTAATCTGCACTCAACTAAACTGACATAACCAAAACGCTCCAACACTTTATAGTGCGTAATGGCGTGCTTGCCTTGCTCGCCATCGGGATAGACGTCGAAGCGTTTTCTAAATCGCGCGTGACGGCCTATGTGTCCAGTTATGGTTCCTTCGTCTTCATCGAAAGTGCCCCAAACGATGGCTACGTAACGACGGTAAACTGTACGATCGAAAAACTGTTTTGCCAAGTGCGACATGGCATTTTCGGTTTTTGCTACCACAAGCAAGCCTGAAGTGTTTTTATCGAGTCGGTGCACGAGTCCAGGGCGAATGGGTGCGCCTTCTTTACTGGGTAAATCATTGAACAAATGCATAAGTCCATTGACTAAGGTTCCATTGGGATTGGCGATACCGGGATGGACGACTAAACCTGGTTGCTTATTTAAGACCATTAAGTGTTCGTCTTGATAGACGATATCTATGGGTATTTCTTGAGGGATAACTGTGGTGTCTCTTATTGGGTTGGGTAAGACTATTTTAATGTGGTCGTTGGGACGGACTTTGTAATTGCTTTTTACTGGCTTTTCATTGACGAGGACAGCTCCTGCTTTAGCGGCGGATTGGATACGGTTGCGGGTAATGTTGGCAATGGCATTCACCAAATACTTATCTATCCGTAGTTGCTCCTGCCCGGGATCTACGGTGAACTCGTGATGGAGATAGAGTTCGTGTTCTTCTTTGGTGTTTTCTGTTGACATGGGCTTGGTCTGCTGTGTAAAGGTACGCTAATCTTGAGGTATACTTGCTCCGAGGAGCAGGGCGCTTTTGATACTAACGCGGGCGACTACAAGTCTCCGACCACGGCATTTGACTGAATGTCGGAACGATTCAGACAAGAGGGTTTTCAGCGTGAGGGATAGAGGCTTAGACCAGCAAAGACATTAAGTAGCACAGATTCTTCAAGCAAAAATCTCATATTTCTGCGTTAAAAATGCTCGCCATAGCTACGGCTATGTCTGTGCTTTTTGCCTTGAACTATGAAATTTTTGCTTCTGAATAATCTGCACGACTTAACATCTCTGCTGGTCTTGTTGAAGCTCCTTTTGTTGTTGACTTGTTTGGCTTAGCTCCCTAGAGCTAGAAGCCAAACAGATGGTAACAACAGATAAGAGCGACTGCCGATAGCCCGACCCCGAACTTGCCCGCAGGGCAGAAGTGAGTGGGGCACGCCCAAATAATTTTAAGATTCAAAACGAGATGAAAAATTCTAGCCCTA
>CAZZIZ010000224.1:0-5282 GCA_964654535.1 uncultured Chitinophagales bacterium | reverse complement strand
GCAAAGTACAATGCGCTCAGTCCGATGGACCAGATACTGAGGCTAACGAACATCCAGAGAAAAACGGTTGGTTTGTGTTTTTCTACGGTGAGGGCCACTACGGTGCCCACGGGTACGGTAAGTAAAACCGGCGTTAAAAATGCGATGCCCTTTAGGCCGACGGTTCTTCTGAGCCTGACTAAAAATCGATTCCAACGACCAAACTTGGGTGTGTCTTTCTTGGGGCGAATTTTACGATAGAGCTTATTGATGGCTTGTGAACCATAAGCGAAAACGACCACCCCGAGCATACCTCCACCAACCGATATGGCTATCGATTGGGCTAAGCTGAAATCTTGATAGAGCACAAAGCCCACGCCCATAATGAACTTAGTGGCTAACCAAAAAACAGAATTAAGAAATTCGAGTATTTCAAGCATAATTGGACTTCCAGTCTATGGAAGTATAACTACATTTAATGCAGTAAAATTCACGCCAAAAGTACTTTTAGCATTCTTTAATTACGGCTTTTGGACGTGCAATTATTCCTAAATCTTAAATACTAAGTGGCTGAGCATAACGATAAGGGAAAAGCGGGCGAATTGGTGGCAAAATTGCACCTAGAGCGCCAGGGTTATGAAATACTTCAGACAAACTGGCGATTTGAGCGCTGTGAGGTCGACATCATAGCCCAACAAAAGGATATCTTAGTTTTTGTGGAGGTCAAAACGAGACGTAATGCTATTTTTGGCTTGCCCGAGGAATCTGTGGGTTTGAGCAAGCAGGAGAACCTTGCCAAGGCCGCTACTGCTTATTTGCGACAGGAAAACTCGGAGGCGGAAATCCGCTTCGATATAGTGGCAATAATTTTGGATAAAGAAACCGAAGAAATACATCACATAGAAGATGCGTTCTTCCCTTCAGTATAAAATATGAAAAGACTTTTACTCAGTATTGTTTGTTTTTGTTTGTGGCTAGGCGTCAGTGCGCAATCGCGTACCGAGATGAGTACTGCCGAAAAATTGGAACTGCGCGAATATTATCAGAACTATAAAAGTAGTGGCGTAACCGATCCACCGGCATTTGAGGTGCGTACGCCCGCAGAATGGGAAGAGCATCAAGTATTGCTTTTAAGTTGGGAGGGCTTCCCCAATATTGTTCGCCAGATTGCCGATCATGCGAGTCGGGAAATGCAGGTCATTATTTTTTCGGAAAGCCCAAACCAAACGGAAAGCGTTCTCGTCTCGTCGGGTGTAGATATGACGAACATAACTATTCAAAATGAAGATTTGAATACGGTTTGGATAAGAGACTTTGGTCCTTGGACTATTTATGAAAACGATGTGGACTCACTTATGTTGGTTGACTGGATTTATAATCGCGCGCGACCGCAAGATGATAAGATACCACACGAAGCGGCTGAAGAACTTGGTTTGCAAATTTTCGAAACCAGTGATCCACCTTACAACTTAGTTGCGACTGGCGGAAACTTTATGGTTGATGGATTGGGTACTGCTTTTTCTTCTGAGTTAATCTTAGATGAAAACACTCAGTCTTTTTACAACCAAAACATTATTGGCTATCCGAATAGTGAGATCAGCACTTTTGTTCCGCAAGACTTTGAAAGCGTTTTAGATATACTGAATCGCTTTATGGGTATTGAGGAGTACATTACAATGGATGTGCTTCCATACGATGCCATACACCACATCGACATGCACATGAAGTTGCTTGATGAGGAAACAATATTGATTGGTCAGTATCCTGAAGGTGTGGCCGATGGCCCACAGATAGAGGCGAACATCGCTTTCATAAAGGAAAACTTTATGAGCCCATTTGGTACTCCGTATAAGTTCGTGCGTATACCGATGCCGCCGGACGGTGGGTTCTATCCCGATGATTATGGAGATTACCGCACCTATGCAAATGCTATATTTCTAAACAGAACCATTTTGGTTCCAACGTATGAAGAACAGTTCGATATTCCTGCATTGGATATTTGGAGAGAGCAAATGCCTGGTTACAATATTCAAGGGATTAACTGCAACGATATGATTTGGGCGAGTGGAGCTTTGCACTGCATTACCAAATTGATTGGAGTAAACGATCCATTGCATATTGTACACAAAGCGCTAGAAGATACCGAGTGGAAAGAGCAACACGATATTGCTTTTACCGCGAATCATAGATCAGGAATTAATGATGCGAAGTTGTTTTACCGCGCACAAGGCGAAGATGTTTATAACGAACTGGATATGATTAGTACTGGTGACCTTTGGTGGACCGGTGCAATACCAGCGTACGAAAGTGGAACCACTGTAGAATACTACGTGCAAGCGAATGCCACAAGTGGCAAGTCTTTGAACCGTCCAATGCCTGCGCCAGAAGGCTACTGGTCTTTCGATATTATCGATGAAGGAGTAGTTGGCGTAGGAATAGAAGATTTCGTCGATGCTTTTGCATCACCTGTCTTCCCTAATCCGAGTGATGGCTTTACGGTTATTCCTGTAACTAGTGCAGACTATGTCGATGGTGCTATCGATTTGCTCAACATAAATGGTCAAGTACTAAAGAACATTTTCAGCGGCAAGTTAGAGGCGCGAGAGAAGAACTACTTTTTCGATGTAAGCGACCTGGCTCCGGGCGCATACTTAGTCCGTACTCAGTATCCTACGCACAATGAGGTCCAGAAGTTGATGGTTAAGTAGGATTTCGTGCTCAGTATTTGACACTAGGGTCCAAGATTGGCTATATTCAGATAGAGCAATTGATGAAATTGCCTTTGTACTTAATGCAAAAAATTCGCTACAGAAAATGAGACTTGTCTTTTGCATATTTTTTTCGATCCTTGCTTTTTGTGCGCAGGCTCAAGAGGTAATGGTTTTGGACTATGGCATAGATGAGTTAGGACGTGTAAGCTTGGAAGTTCCTTCTAGCGCAGATCACTATTATGTACTAAAAGTTCGCCATCAGCCAGATGGTCCGTTTGAGCAAGTAGCGTCCTTCACGATGGGCGAAGAAGGAACAACCATTATAAGCGAACCCTTGGCTGCGTATCCAGAAGATCATTATCAAGTTTTGGAATACAGTGTTGCCGAGCCAGCAGATACTGACGGAGACGGCATAGACGACCTAAGCGAATTGGCAGACTCACCAACGCTGGGGCCATTTAATAATGGAGAAGCTTATGATTACGAAGACAGTGTTTTAAGTCTGGCGAGCCTGGATGAGTATTTTGATATCGCTATTACTGGAGCCGAAGTTCCTTGGTTCCACCTTTTTGAAAACAGAACTTACGTTAAGTATCTCATCCTCAATGCAGATTCAGACGCGCCGATAGTGTACTTCATGAATTCTAAAATTCACTGGAGCCACGAAGATTTTATAAATGAGGTGGGGATAGATTTGTTTGCCAATGATGTAGTTACGGGTAGAATGATTTACCATCCGACCACCATTGCTGCAAGTGGTGAGGCAGGCCTCTTTACTTTCAATTTTAGTCTCGACTTGAGCAAACCTTTCCATACGGTGCAAAGCCATCAAGAATTGCTGGCGACCAATATGCCTTTTTTGAAGAACAACTTGTCCTATATGGTAACCGAACAATCGGAAGAAGAATTTGAAGCTGAAAGCGAACTGTACAATTCTTCGCGCGTTACTACAATTCTGCAGTCCAGTGTTTATCAAGAAGTAAATTACCAAGCCCTAAATATTGCAGAAGGCTTTGGTCGCTTGCGCCTAATGGATTTAGAAACCATACCCAGTGCAACAGATATAGTATTGTACCAATCCTTGCCAAACAATCTGCCGCGTGTTGGTGGAATAATTAGCACCTTTTTTCAAACCCCACTTTCGCATGTGAACCTCCGTGCTATTCAGGACAATGTACCCAACTCATTTATTCGCGACGCGCTGTCCGTCGACAGCATTGCCAATTTGTTGGATCAAAATATTTATTACAGAGTCGAAGAAGATGACTTTTATATAAGAGCGGCGAGTGCTGAAGAAGTCAACCAATGGTTCGATGAATTGCGTCCAGATGAAGTGCAAACGCCAGGCCTAAACTTAAATTACACCGAGATAAAACCGCTGGACGATATCACCTTCACTATGGCCGACGGTTTTGGAGCTAAATGTGCGAATGTGGCTACTATGCGCACTTTTGGATTTGACGATGGTACCATCCCCGATGGATATGGCGTTCCTTTCTATTACTACCAAGCCTTTATGCAGTACAACGGCTTTTTCGAATCCATAGAAAACATGCTGGCTAATCCAGATTTTCAAAACGATTTGCAAGTACGTATAGATATGTTAGCCGCTTTACGAGGGCAAATAGAAGAAGCAGAAATGCCAAGCTGGATGCTTACCGAACTAGGAAATATGCAGCAGTCCTTTCCAGCAGGAACAGCCATACGCTGTCGTTCTAGCACCAACAACGAAGACCTACCGGGATTCAGCGGTGCGGGACTCTATGACTCCAAAACGCAACACGCTTCAGAAGGGCACATTACTAAATCTATAAAAGAGGTTTACGCCAGTACTTGGAATTTTAGAGCATTCGATGCGCGCGATTTTTATCGCATAGACCATTTCAGTACTTCTATGGCGGTACTTTGCCATCCAAATTTTGCAAACGAAAAAGCCAATGGAGTGGGCGTTAGTGTTGACCCGATCTATCACACGGACGATTCCTATTACCTAAACACCCAAGTAGGCGAAGATTTAGTTACCAACCCTAATGAGTTGTCCATTCCAGAAGAAATGATCTTGGATGCAGAAGACCTATCAGGTCCGATAGACTATTTGATTATCCGTAATTCTTCCTTGCAAGAAGATGACGGGATAATAATGACCAATGCACAGTTACTAAAACTGCGGGAATACTTGACCGTCATACACAACTCTTTTAAGAATCTGTACGGACTCAGCGGCAATCAAAATTTCGCTATGGAAATCGAGTACAAGATTGACAATCAAGATCAGCTTATCATAAAGCAAGCTCGACCTTGGGCTTCTTTCTGGTCAGATCTGCAACTCAGCATTCCGCCTGCATTAGCCAACAATTTTAAAAAGGTATATCCCAACCCGAGTAATGGTACAACAGTTATTCCCGTTAGAAGCAGCGACTTTTTAGAAGGCTCCATCGATTTACTCAACATAAATGGACAGACCGTAAAGAACATCTACCAAGGAACGCTAGAAGTACAAGAGAAGAACTACTACTTCGATGTAAGCGACCTTGCTCCAGGTTTGTACCTAGTGCGCATACAATACGCATCGCATAGTGAGGTGCAGAAGTT
>CAZZIZ010000223.1:0-5309 GCA_964654535.1 uncultured Chitinophagales bacterium | reverse complement strand
AAGGATTCTGTCGGATTTGGTTGATAAAAACAACAATTCGTTGACTTAGTAAACGCCTTTGGGGCTGATAAATTTTGTGGGGTAAATTCTTGAATTGGCCTCTTAACCAGTAATGAAAACTCAAGCAAAATCAAGTAAATCCTAAAATCCTGTGAATCATGATTCTGACCAACGCGTGAGGGATAGAGGCTTAGACCAGCAAAGACATTAAGTAGCACAGATTCTTCAAGCAAAAATCCCATATTTCTGCGTAAAAAATGCTCGCCATAGCTACGGCTATGTCTGCGCTTTTTGCCTTGAACTATGAAATTTTTGCTTCTGAATAATCTGCACGACTTAACATCTCTGCTGGTCTTGTTGAAGCTCCTGTTGGAAAAAGCAAGAAAAGTCCTTAGCTCCTTAAGAGCTAGAAGGACTTTTTGCTTTTTGCAGAACAGAGCGACTGCCGACAGCCCGACCCCGAACTTGCCGAAGGCAGATGTGAGTGGGGCACGCCCAAACCATTTTTCAGCTCAAAAAACACCAATCGTCCCAACAGATCTGCCTTGGCATTTTCGAATTGCCCGAAGCACTGACGATTTGAACATTTTAAGCGCCAAACTTGACAAATTAGGGCTCCAATACTCGATAATTTCTTCAATGATGTAGTACTTTTGCAGCGATTTAGAAGAGATAAGAACAAGTGCAATTAAATCAAATATTTAAGTCGCTAAAATTGAGCATAAAAGTGCTCGTTTTGGTCTTGCTTACTGGGAATTTTAGCCTACATGCCGCCGATGACGCTGCTGAGGGAGGCGATTTCGATATCCAGCAGATGATTTTTGATCACATCGGTGACTCAAATGAGTTTCATATCGGTGGTCACGTTTCTATTCCGCTGCCTTGTATTCTCTATCACCCTGAACGTGGTTTGGACTTTATGATGTCATCTGCTTTTGAGCACGGACACAAAGAAGTGAATGGCTACGTTATGGATCACGGAAAAGTAAAAACCGCTGACGGTTCTACTTTCTATGATTTCTCAATTACGAAAAACGTTTTCACGATGCTATTGGCATCTCTGATATTGTGCTTGTTGTTTATACCAATTGCAAGGCGCTATAAAACGCACGCTGGTGAAGCACCGAAGGGTAAGCAGTCACTATTGGAGCCGATTTTCGTTTTCATACAAGACGAGGTGGTTAAGTCAAACATTCCGCATAAGTGGATGAAGTTCTTGCCTTTCCTAATGACCTTGTTCTTTTTCATTCTCATATTGAACTTGATGGGTCTGATTCCTTTCTTCCCAGGATCGGCTAACGTGTCAGGTAACATTGCTTTTACGATGTGCTTGGCGCTAATGACTTTCATCGTTACAACCATAAACGGAAACAAACATTACTGGCAGCATATTTTTTGGATGCCGGGTGTTCCAGTTTTGATTAAGCCTGTTTTGGCTATTGTTGAGTTTGCGGGTGTTTTCATTAAGCCATTTGCCTTAATGATTAGATTGTTCGCCAACATTACCGGGGGACACATTTTGATTTTGAGTCTGGTTGGACTCATCTTCATCTTTGGAAAAGCAGGAGCTAGTATGTCTGGCGCTGCAGGAGGCGCGGCGGTCGCAGTACCATTTGTATTATTTATGAATGCCATAGAGTTGCTGGTTGCATTTCTACAGGCATTCATTTTCACGATATTATCCGCACTCTATATTGGAATGGCGGTGGAAGAATCAGATCATCATTAAAAACATAAACTTTTAAAACATAATATTATGGCAGTAGTTGGTAGCGTAGCAGCAATTGGAGCAGGTTTAGCTGCAATTGGCGCTGGTCTCGGAATCGGTCAAATCGGTGGTAAAGCAATGGAAGGTATTGCTCGTCAACCTGAAGCATCGGGAGACATTCGTACAAACATGTTGATTGCAGCAGCCCTTGTTGAGGGAGCGGCACTCTTCGCGATTGTAGTTGCACTTCTAGGAACCTAGATAATCGAAAGAATTGCTCCTTCGATACTTATCGCTGGGAGCCAATCTATTTCATTATTCAAAAGAACTTAGAATGATTCTATTAGACGGAGGTAGTTTATCACTTATCACACCAAGCTGGGGACTCCTTTTTTGGACCTCGCTAATTTTCTTAATGCTTTGGTTTATCCTAGGAAAGTATGCCTTTAGACCTATCGCGGAAGCTTTGAAAGCTCGCGAAGACTCTATTGAAAATGCATTGCAATCTGCGGAAAGAGCGAAGCAAGAAATGGCGGCTTTACAAGCGGATAACGATCGTATCGTTAATGAAGCGCGCGAGGAGAAATCGAAAATTTTACGCGAGGCGAAAGAGACGAGCGACAAAATGATTGGAGACGCACGTGATAGAGCAAAAGAAGAAGCTGATAAAATTGTTTCTTCTGCACGAGCGGAAATTGCAACCGAAAAAATGGCGGCAATGAACGAAGTGAAAAACGTAATTGGTTTGGAAACCATAGCCTTGGCAGAAAAAGTGCTTAAGCGTGAATTGGCTGACAATCCAGCGCAAACCGCGTTTATCGAATCAGAAGTAAAAAGCATTAATCTTAACTAATGTCAGTAGACCGCATAGCATCTAGATACGCCGCGTCTTTATTGGAACTTGCTGAAAAGCAAAACCAAGTAGATCAGGTAATAGATGACCTGAAAGGGTTTAAAAAAGCGGTTAGCGAAAATCGTGACTTCGAATTGATGTTGAAGAGCCCAATCATCACATCTGAAAAGAAGCAGGCGATCATGCAACAGATCTATTCTGGAAAAGTGCAGGGAAGTACAATGGACTTTTTCAATTTGGTCGTTAAGAAAAAACGGGAAATGTTTCTCCCGGAAATTGCAGAGGCTTTTCAAGATCTCTACAACAAAAAAAATCACATAGCGGCGGCTACTTTAACCACGGCTGTTCCCGCAACGGAGCAGATAATGGCGGAAGTAAACAGAGTGATTAAAGAAAACACAAACGCGCAAAAAGTTGATTTGAAAACCAAGATAGACCCGAGTCTTATTGGTGGTTTCATTTTGCGCTTTGAGGACAAACAATACGATGCCAGTATAGCCACGAAGCTGGTTCGAATGAAAAAAGAATTTTCTAAAAACTAAGAAATGGTTGATGTAAAAGCTGACGAGATATCGAGTATCCTAAGGCAACAACTTTCTAACGCGAACACGGCCGCAGAACTACAAGAAGTAGGAACTGTGTTAATGGCTGGTGATGGTATCGCTCGTGTCTACGGTTTGACCAACGTGCAGTACGGCGAGTTGATTGAGTTCGATAATGGTGTTCAGGCAATTGCCTTGAACCTTGAGGAAGACAATGTTGGGGTTGTATTGATGGGTTCCGTTGAAGGAATTAAAGAAGGAGATTCGGTAAAGCGTACTGGAAAGATTGCTTCCTTACCTGTTGGTGAAGGAGTTGTTGGACGTATCGTTAATCCACTAGGTGTGCCGATTGATGGTAAGGGACCTATCCAAGGTGAGACTTATGATTTGCCACTAGAGCGTAAAGCACCTGGGGTAATCTATCGTCAACCAGTAACCGAGCCATTACAAACTGGTATCAAAGCAATCGATGCGATGATTCCTATTGGTCGTGGTCAACGTGAGTTGATTATTGGTGACCGTCAAACCGGTAAAACCACTATCGCGATTGACACCATTTTGAATCAAAAAGAATTTTACGATAGAGGCGAGCCAGTTTACTGTATATATGTAGCCTGTGGCCAAAAAGCTTCTACCGTTGCGGGTGTTGCTCAAACCTTAGAGAAGGGTGGAGCAATGGCTTATACAACTATAGTAAACTCCTCAGCTTCTGATCCGGCGGCACTTCAGTTCTACGCTCCATTTGCGGGCGCGACAATTGGAGAGTTCTTCCGTGATACGGGTCGTCCAGCTTTGATCATCTACGATGATCTATCAAAGCAAGCGGTTGCTTACCGTGAGGTATCATTACTGCTTAAGCGTCCACCAGGTCGTGAGGCATATCCGGGAGATGTATTCTACTTGCACTCAAGATTATTAGAGCGTGCAGCGAAGGTTATTGAGAGTGATGAAATCGCTGGTCAAATGAATGATCTTCCAGACGTATTAAAGTCTAAAGTAAAAGGTGGAGGTTCATTAACAGCACTGCCAATTATCGAAACCCAAGCGGGTGACGTTTCTGCTTATATTCCAACCAACGTAATCTCGATTACGGACGGTCAGATTTTCTTGGACAACGATTTGTTCAACTCTGGTATCCGTCCTGCAATTGACGTGGGTATTTCGGTATCACGTGTGGGAGGATCGGCGCAGATTAAGTCGATGAAAAAAGTTGCCGGTACTTTGAAACTGGATCAAGCGCAGTATCGTGACTTGGAAGCATTCTCAAAGTTCGGTTCTGATTTGGATGCGGCTACTGTTTCCGTTTTGGAAAAAGGAAAGCGTAACGTTGAAATCCTAAAACAAAACCAATACTCTCCATACTCAGTTGAAAAGCAAATTGCGATTATCTATTTAGGAACGAAAGGTTTGGTTTCTGATGTACCTGTTGCTAGAATGAAAGAGTTCGAAGAAGAGTTCTTGGGTCAAATGGAAATGCAACACAAGGAGGGCTTAGAAATATTGCGTTCAGGAAAACTGGATGCAGATGTTTTGAAGAACATTGAGGAGTTAGCAAAATCAGTAGCGCGTGGCTACGTTGAAACTGCATAAGCAAACCATAAAGCATAAGCAGCAATGTCAGGAAAGTTAAAAGAAGTAAAGAATAGAATCGCTTCGGTAAAATCTACCCAACAGATTACCAAAGCGATGAAATTGGTTGCCGCTTCAAAATTGAAGAAGGCGACTGATATGATTCTTCAAATTCGTCCTTACGAGGAGAAGCTTACTGAAATGCTGAAAAACATAGCCGACGCAACCAAAGGGGAACTCAACCTGAGTTTGGCTACGGAGCGCGAGGTGAACAATGTATTGATTGTCGTTATAACTTCTGACAAAGGATTGTGTGGAGCCTTTAACACCAACGTAGTTAAGCAAGCAGTTTTGGCTGCTGATAAGTACAAGGGAAAAAAGGTAACCATTCAATACATCGGTAAGAAAGGAAACGATGCTTTGAAAAAGCGCGAAGGAGTGGAGCACAATGCTTCAGATATCGAGCTCTTGAAAAAAATCAATTTCGGAGATACTGCAACTGTAGTAGAAAAAATTATTGAAGATTTCTCTGCTGGTATATATGACAAGGTAGTTGTCTGCTACAGTAAGTTTAAAAACGCAGCCGTTCAAGAATTCCAACAACAACAATTTTTACCAATCGTAAAAGACGAGGAAG
>CAZZIZ010000222.1:0-5412 GCA_964654535.1 uncultured Chitinophagales bacterium | reverse complement strand
CTTCCACCAAGTGGTCCTTTCGATTTAGATGGTGCCGGAATTGGTGTTTGCCAAATTTTCTTGGTGAACGTTTCTGATCCAAACTTCGCAATAAGCCCTGGTGATAATGTGAATACAGTTGTAGCTAACTTCTGTGCGGCATTATCTAATCCTATTACCGTAAATAGAATTGATTGTACTCCAATGTGCAACGTAGCGGCTGCTACGATTGCGACTACAGACAACACAACAATTTGTGTGGATGGTGTTCCAGATCCAATTAATATCACAACTACCGATGCTGGTGTTGGTGCAACTGCAACTTACATTATCACTGATGACGTAGGAACAGTTCTTGGCTTACCCGCTGCTGGTCCATTCGATCTTGACGGAGCTGGTCTTGGTACTTGCCTGATTTGGTTAGCAAATGTTTCTGATCCTGCTTTTACAATTAACCTTGGTGATGATGCTGCCGCGGTTGTAAACTCATTCTGCGCAGTGCTTTCTAACCCAATACAAGTTGATAGAATTGATTGTGGCACCGGAGGCGGAGGCGGCGGTGGTGCCGTTTGTACTGTGGCTATTACCGAAACTAACTTTGATTGTGACGAAGACGCTGGTGAGTTCACTTACACTTGGGCTTTCTCTGGTGGAGAGCCTAGTTCAGATCCTCTAGAGGTATATACAGTTAACGGAACGAACGTTCTGAACCAACAACTATTTGCGGGCACTCCACTTACAGTGACTTACTCAGATGGAACAGCGGTTATGTTAACTGTTACTGATTCACAAGGATGTTCAGATACATTTACTTCTGGTGGCCCAGTTGCTTGTACGAAGACTTGTCCAGGCGATATTGTTTCTAACGTAGTATTTGATTGCGATGAGGACAGCGGAGTATTCACTTACACCGTAACACTTTCTGGCGGAGAGCCGGCAACTGACCCTACCCTACCGTACACGATTACTGGTACTGGTATTGGAGCTCCTCTTGAAGTATTTATTGGTCAACCAACAGTGTTCACTTTTTCTGATGGTGCCGTAGTTGATTTCCTTTTCGAAGATGATTCGAACTGTTCTTCATCATTTAGTTCTGGTGGCGCGGTAGCATGCTCGAAGGACGATGATTGCCCGGGAGATATATCTATCTCACCGCAGTTCTTCTGCGATGAAGACGCAGGAATATTTACATACACCTTTACACTTAGTGGTGGGGTTCCAGCAACTGATCCTAACGCGTCTTACTCAGTGACGGGTTCTGGAATTGGTGCTGCCTTGAATGTTTTTGCTAACGGCAACTTCGCTCTATCATTCTCAGATGGGACTCCAGTTGTAATCAATGTAACAGATGATGGCGGTTGTACTGCAACTTTCGATTCAGGTGGACCAGTTGCTTGTTCTAAAGACGATGATTGTCCTGGTGACATCGCCATAACAACAGCCTTTGTCTGTGACGAAGATGCGGGTGTATTTACTTACACTTACACGCTTACAGGTGGATTACCTGGTACAGACCCAGCAGAAGGCTATACTGTTTCTGGAACCAACATCGGCACTCCACTTACAGTATTTGCAGGGGTTCCATTCTCACTCTCTTATAACGATGGTACAGCAGTCGTTCTTAGCATAATTGATGACGCTGGATGTGATGCAAGTTTCGATTCAGGTGGACCAGTTGCTTGTTCTAAAGACGACGATTGTCCTGGCGACATATTCGTAACGGCTGACTTCTTATGTGACGAAGACGCAGGAGTATTCACTTACACGTTTACATTATCTGGAGGATTACCAGCTACAGATCCTAGTGAACTTTACACAGTATCAGGTACTGGTATTGGCGCTGCGCTTTCTGTTGCAATTAACACACCGTTCTCACTTTCATTTGCAGATGGGACTGCTGTTAATCTTAACTTCACTGATGCTACTGGCTGTCCTGGTTCATTCGATTCTGGAGGACCAGTTCCTTGTACTAAAGGCGATGACGATTGTGATTGTAACATTTCTCCAGCACAAATACTTTGGGATAATGGAACGCCAAACTTAACAGTATGTGCAGGTGATCCTAGCGCAATTGGAACAGTAACTATCCCAGTTGCTCCGGTTGCTCCAAATGGCTTTTTCATTGTAGCTGATGCTTCTGGAACTCAAATATTAGAAGGACCTCTACCTGGACCAACATTCTCTTTTGAAAATGCCCCTCCAGGAAGCTGCACGCTATACCACGTAGCATACGATTGTGATTTCACTTTCCCAACTACTGGCTTAGTAGCGGATATTACTGGAGAGTGTATCGCTTTCTCAAATCCAATAACTGTAGTTCGTGCAGATGTTGATGGTGGTAAAATTGAAGATGGACCTACAAACTCTGAAGTAATCGTTGTTTGTACTGATAGTGAAATCTTTGGGCACAAAGTAACAGTAGACGTTACGACTCCAGGTACTGGTGAGAATTGTGCTTTCATCATTACCGATGCAACTGGTACTATTATTACTTCAGGACCATCAGAAGGACCGCTATTCGATTTCTTTGGTGCTGACTTAGGTACAAGTATGATATGGCAAATTTGTTGGAACGGAGATCTAGTATTCCCTGACAATCAAGTTGCAAATATTATGGCCGATTGCTTCGCACTTTCAAACCCGATCACCGTATTCCAAGAGGAATGCGTTGGCGGCGGAGGAGACGACGGCGGTACCAGCGGTGGCGGAATGGATTGCCAAGTAATCGCATTCCCTACTGGGCCATTTGCTGGTTGTGCTGACATTGCTGCTCAATCAAACATTAATGTTCCTGCTACGGTTATTATGGCTGGTTCAAATGCAAGCGTTATCAACTATGGCCTATACACTGGTCCAAATGGAACAGGAACCTTATTGGCTTCTAACAATACTGGACAATTCGACTTTTTGACTATTCCAGGACTTCAAATTAATACTCCTTACTATGTAGCGGGTGTTACAGGAGAGGATCTGAATGGTGATGGTATTGCAGATGGAGGCTTTTGTAATCTTCTAGTTCCTGGACCTTCAGTGTCTTGGGGAATATGTTTAGATGGCTGTGCTAGTGTTACAGTAACGCAGGGCACTCAAATTGCCTGTCCAGGAGAATCTGTTTCCGCTACAGCTGCTATTAGTGGTGGTATGACTGGACAAGCAGTTGTTTATGTCGTTCACGACGGAGTCAACGGTCAGTTAGGAAATATCTTAGCAACCAACACAACGGGCGTTTTTACTTCGTTTGATTTGAATGCTCCTTCCTTCAGTGCTACTTACAACTTATCAGTTGTAGTTGGACCAGATCTTAATGGAGACGGTTTCCCTGACAATAACGATCCTTGTTTCCAAGTGGCTTTCGGTCCATTTGTAACCTTCTTAGGTGAAGTGTTCATTAATACAGAAGTAATTTGTAACGAGGATACCGGAGATGCCACTGTTCTCTTCTTTGCTCAAGGTGGTCTTCCATCTTTCGATGAGTTTGCTTCTTACACTATAAACGGTACAGGAGTTAACGGAACGTTCACTGCGGGAGAAATGCCAATACAAGTTTCGGCTCCTAACGGAACGGGTACAGTAAGCGTTTCCGCTTTCGATCCATTCTGTAACTCAGAAGAGACTGCGACGCTTATCCTTGATTGCGATAAACCAACACCAATTGAACTGTCTGCTTTCGATGCTATAGCAAGAGAAAACGATAACTACATTACTTGGAGTACAGCAACTGAAATCAACAACGATTTCTTCATCTTGGCTAGATCAAGAGATGGTGTGAACTTTGAGCCTATCCAAACGGTGGATGGTGCAGGTAATACAATCGTCAATATTGACTATAGCTTCATAGATACAGATGTTGAAGATTCAGGAATCTACTACTACCGATTAACGCAAGTTGATTACAACGGCCTTTCAACAACGGCAGACGTAATTTTTGTGAAGAGAGGAAGTACAGAAAGCAACTTCAGCGTATCTCCAGTTCCAGCGACGAGCTTCATTAATGTTTACTTAGACGACCTTAACCTTGACGAGAAGGTCACAGTATCTATATACGACATTAGTGGAAGAGAGCTTGACAGAATAGAAGGCACTGGTCTTAACTCATTACTACAAGTTGATATTGACTACTTAGCAGCAGGCGTTTACTTCGTCTCTGCAAACGATGGAAGCTTCGTTTACACAACGAAATTCATTAAAGAGTAATCCGTATCAAATAGATATTAAGAAAGGCGAGAAGAAATTCTCGCCTTTTTTTATGCGCCATATTAGGACTCAATTTCAATCCGTCACATGCCCTCATTACTGTGAACCTCCCAGCTCGTTCCCTTCATTGGTGCGAGCCTCCCGGCTCGTTCCGTTAATTATCATAGTACTCCATTCTTGATACCATACCGACCGGAACAGTCGAGTTTGTATGGTAAGGGGCAAGGAGATGTAAATTTCAGTACGGAACGAGTGGGGACGCTCGCACCATATTAAGATTTAAGATTTGCGATTGCTCAAGGGCAAGCAACAATATCGACCAACATGCAGAATCAACTATTGGAAATTAGTTCTGGGCGTGCCCCATCTTGCACAAAGTGCAAAGGGTCGGGTTTTCGGCCGTCGCTCTGTTCTTGAAAAAGCAAAAGGGCTTTCTAGCTCTTGGGAGCTAAAGCCCTTTCTTGCTTTTTCAAACAGGAGCTCCACAAAGGCCTCTATCCCTCACGCGGTTTAGTTTGTTGTGGAAGGCTTAAGCTAAACACTACTCGATAATACGTAGCAGCGTGCGGAAAGCAACAAATTTACCCGCATACTTCTCAGTGTGTTCCGCTTGAAGCTTGGGAGCGAACTTCTCCTGGTAAGTAAAAACATGACTCATAGAAGTCGCTAAGTATTGAATCGCATAGGTAAGACCATCAGATTCGTCCTGCTCCATCAGTTTACAAAGCCTGTGGCTTTGAAACTGCCCAGTCTTCATTACGTCTGGAATATGCACTTCTCGCATCCACGCCAACCACTCGTCGTGAATTTCGTGTTCGATCTTTACCGTTACGTTGTATAATATCATAGCCTGAAAATCAGACTATGAAATTAGTGATTAATATTATTGCAGTTGAAACAATACGCTGGTCGAAAATTTCACTTTAACAGATTTACCCGCTTGCCTCCCTGGAACCCACTCTGGCATTTTATGAGTTACTCTAGAAACCTCTTTACCAAGCCCGTAATAGCCCAGCGCCGCGCCTGGATCTCTAACAACCTCAACATTGCTGACCTCACCAGATTCGGTAATTATAAAAGTTACGCCGACACGACCCTCAATTCCTTTTTCTCTTGCAATAGAAGGATAGCGAACGTGCCTCTTGAAAAATTTGCGCAGTGCTTCATCGGCACATTCCTTCAGTTCAATGTTGTTCATGTCTTCATCTTCGCAGCCAGGAAAACGGGCCATATGATCAA
>CAZZIZ010000221.1:0-5432 GCA_964654535.1 uncultured Chitinophagales bacterium | reverse complement strand
GTGCCGAGTACAAGCGGATAGCCAGAAGGCTGCCCAAATAATCAAAAAATAAAATCGCTAAATAAAAACGGAAAAGAAACTACTCACTCATTTTCTCCAAGACCATAATAACCTTGTCGTCGTCCTCGCCGTCGTAATCATAATCCAAAACCCCGCGCAGACGCGCTTGGTAGTCTTCTTCAAATGGAGCGGTAAACTCGTAGTAGAAAGTATTTCGCTTAGGCGAGACCTCGTCTAGTACCAAGGTCGTTCCTTGCAAACTCCAGTTGCCGTTAAACGTTCGCACGATGGCATCGCCCTTGTCGCGGTAAATAATATTGTAGGCGCCGTTATCTCGAAACCAATACTCCATCTGCTGAATACCCAAGCGCTCCAAAAACGTACCCGTTCGCGCAGAGATAAAAGAAGTAGAATCGGGAATGCCTTTGACCGATGTCATCCGCACATCGAGCAAGTTGGTCAGCCAGCGGCCGCTTAAGTTGCGGACATTGACCTTCTGGCGCTCACCGCTTTGCCCCAATGCCTTTCGCTTCAGTGCTTCAGCGGAATTGAGTTTTTCGGGAGGGTCGGGTAGGTCGCCCGTTTGTGCATTCTCTGCTGGCGTCTGGCAAGCGAAAACCGAAACCACGAGCACGAATAGAAAAAATAATTTGATGCTATACTTCACCTGCTAAAAATAAAAAAGTCCAGCCACAAGGGCTGGACTTTAACGCTTCTTAAAACAGAAGCGGCTGTTTTCTTAAAGATTATCTTTTGAACAAGCTTCCGAGGAAGTTCATTCCTACTTGAGCAATTTCGTCTTTGATATCGCCGTCACCATCGCGATCAAGAATTTTACTCAATACGCCCATTTGTTTTGGAGCCGCTTGGTTGTTGGCAGTGTTGGCACCTTGTAGCATTTTGAACAAGCCACCAGCGTCTAAACCTTGCTGACGTTGTTCTCTGCCCATAGCACCCATAACCATAGGCGCGAGCATTTTCAATAAAGCACCAGATTTTTGAGAGTCCAGACCTGCACTCTGACCTACATACTGCTCAACGTTACCTTGACGGTTCCCGAATACGTGACCCAAAATTCCTGCTCCTGGACCTTGCTGCCAGTTTTGAACAGAATTTTCTACGTTGTCGAGTACAGAACCATCGTGGTCCTTTTGTAAAGCACCAAGTAGACCAGCCGCACCGCGTTCGTCGGCCGCATTACGCTTCATAGCTTTTAAGAGCATTGGTAAAGCCGCTTGAATAGCTGTCTGAGCAACACCGCTATTGACACCTAGCTGCTTGCTAATAGCATTTACAGCTTGTCCACCTACAGCTTGCTGTAAAATTCCAAATAGATTTGACATTCTTTTTTTTTGTTTAATGTGTATAAAATGATTTCTGGTCTAGGGGACGCCAGATTCCGCTAAAATAAATCTAATTTTGGCCTTATTAGTTCACTATAACCAAAAAAAATAACAGAATGGCAATAATGAAAGTCATTGAGGTCCTTGCGAGCTCAAAAAAAAGCTGGGAAGACGCAACCGCAACTGCTGTAAAGAGAGCAGGAAAAAACGTCAAGAACATTAAGTCGGCATTTGTACAGTCACAGAGCTGCGTAGTAACACGTAACAAAGTATCGGAGTACAGAGTCAACGTAAAAATCACCTTCGAGGTTAAATAAATTTTTTAATGGGACTATTTAATTTTATAAAAACTGCCGGAGCGAAACTTTTCGGCAAGGAAGGAACCAATCCTGCTTGGGCCAATGCCGATGGCAACCCAGCTATGTCTGCTGAAGAAATGGATATGGCAAAAGCCGATGAGTTACTAGGTGCAGTACACAAGTACGATTTAAAGATTGACAGTTTGTATGTAGCTGTAGAAGGTGACAAGGCAACCATAGCCGGAACCGCTGCAGATATCGCGACTAAAGAAAAAGCGATTTTGGTAGTTGGAAACGTTGAAGGAATAGCGGTCGTTGACGACCAGATAAAACTCGATACAGCTGGCCAGTCAAAGTTTCATACCGTGGTTAGCGGCGACAGCTTAAGTAAAATTGCTGGTGAGTATTATGGCGACGTCATGAAGTACCCAGTTATTTTCGAGGCGAATAAACCAATGCTAGATCACCCAGATAAAATTTATCCTGGGCAAGTGTTGCGTATTCCGCCGATGGCATAGATTGTTTTGGGCGTGCCCCTGAAACATCTTGCGCTGCGCGCAAAGTTTTAGGGTCGGGCTTTCGGGGCTCGCTCTGTTCTGCTAAGAACAAAGTTCGTTTCTACCGCAAGCGGTAAACTCACTTCTTGTTCTTAGCAACAGGAGCTTAAACAAACCCCTCTATCCCTCACGCGATAAGACGCATAAGAAATAAAAAGGTCAGCAATTTATTGCTGGCCTTTTTTTGTTGGCATAAAATGAGACGGTATGTAAAAGTAAAACTGCACCTCAAGTACAGAATACTTAATTTCCTTTTTGAAATAAACCAGAACCCCAAGGATGGCAATGGAAAGAAATGAATTGTACCCGATTTTTGTAAAAGTTCACGAGCTGAATTTTTTAATTGTTGGCGGAGGCAATGTTGGCTTAGAGAAATTGTCATTTCTCTTAAAGTCCAGCCCCAACGCGCAGGTTGAAGTCATTTCTATCGAATTCTTACAAGAGCTGAGAGAGCTCGCAGCCAAACACCCTTCAGTAAGACTAACCACTAAAGCCTACGAGATTAGTGATTTGGAAAATCGGCACTTGGTTATTGGTTGTACAGATAAGCCAGAAGTCAACTTGCAAATTAATCGAGAGGCTAAAGCAAAACGCTTACTGGTGAACATAGCCGATACACCAGATTTATGCCAGTACTACTTAGGCGGCATAGTAACCAAGGGTCATGTGAAAATCGCCATCTCAACCAATGGAAAATCGCCAACCACAGCAAAGCGAATAAGACAATTTTTGGAAGACGTCATTCCAGAAGACATTAATCAATTAGTGCTAAACCTAAACGATTACCGCAAAACCATAAAAGGCGACTTCGAAGAAAAAGTGGACAAAATGAATCGCGTAACCAAAGGTCTGGTCGATAAGAAGGAGTGGTATCAGTTTTGGAAATAGCTCTGGGCAAAAACGCTTAGCTTGCTTCCAATGCTTGCGCTATCAGTTTGGCGCCACGATCAGAGAAATTTATTTTCTGGGCGAGCGCGTGACCTTCTGAAGACATTTTCTTCCAGGTTTTTTGAATAATACCAATCACCTTTTCATCAGTGTGCTTAGCTATAAAATCTGCCATGTAATACTGTAGAAATACCAAGCAAGCAACATCTTCCAGCGTCTGAGATTCTGCATCTTGTTTAATGTTCTTCTTGTTGATTAGGAAACTGACTCGCTCAATAAACTCAGCATCGTAGCCTGCTTTTTGTAGAATTTCCGCGGCAGTCTCGGCGTGTAGTTTTTTTAGGTCGTTTCTCCACTGATAGTATCCAGGTCTATCCATAGGATAGTCCTTTCTCGCTATTGCCCATCTGCGGATATGTTGCGCACGAATAGCAATCTGCAGTGCTTCGCTTGGAAGCTCAACTGTAGAGAACAGCACCTCCGTCATGCGTTGGGAATACAAGAGCTCTTTAGGATACTCCTTATCACCAAGCATAACCTTATTCGGATCAAGACTGTTTGCTTGATCAATGAGTTGGATAGCTGTGTCAAATTTCTGATTCATCGATTGCTTTGTTCAAATTTACGGTTAATGATTAAGACCGATGATTCTTGGTTGCAGCTTGAATCTTGGTAAATTCACGAAAGGTTAAAACAACATTTGATTTTCGAATCACATGAAAGTATCCTTTATCTATAATGCCCTAAGAATCTTCATTGCCTTCGTTTGGTTTGTTAATGGTCTTTTTTGCAAAGTCTTAAACCTTATTCCACGCCACGAGCAAATCGTAGCGCAAATTCTTGGTTCCGAACATTCCAGATTGCTGACCATCTTAATCGGCATATCCGAAATCGTAATGGCTATTTGGATACTGTCAAAATACCGCGCTAAAGCGAACGCAAGTTTGCAAATATGTGTTATCCTATTAATGAACCTATTGGAATTCCTGCTGGTTCCCGATCTGCTTCTCTGGGGCCGTTTGAATTCAATGTTCGCTGTACTATTTGGTGTTCTTATATTCGTAAATGAATTTATGCTTAGCAAGAAATTAGTGAACCAAAAGCGATGATCGGATTCTTAAAGAACCATCCTTTTTCAGTAGAAGCGCACTTTGAGTGCTCAACCGTTTTGACTTTTGCGGTGCCCAAAGAACAACTGAAACGCTTAATTCCAGATTGCCTAGCACTAGATACCTTTCAAGATAAATATGCCTTCATCGCCATCGCTATGGTGCAAACTAAAGGTTTAAGACCAAAAGGAACCCCGCGCATTCTCGGCAACGATTTCTTTCTAATAGGTTACCGAATTTTCGTCCGCTACTTAGACAAGAGGGGTAAGCGACTTAGAGGCTTGTACATTATTAAGTCGGAAACCAATAAGAAGAAGATGCAGGTTTTTGGTAACATTTTTACGCATTACAATTACACCACAACGGATATTTCACTGATGAGCAAAAATGGAGAGAAAGCTTTTCGCTCTGAGAAATCAAAATTTGAAATTCATGTTCAATCTGGCGAAGAGAATACTCCTATTCCAAATGGCTCGCCATTTACAGAATGGAAAGACGCGCGTCGCTTTGCAGGTCCTTTGCCTTTTACCTTTACCTATGACGAAAGCGACCAATCGATTTTAATTATCGAAGGTGTTCGAACGAACTGGAAACCCAAGCCGATTAAAGTGCTCAGTTATAAACTCGATTTTTTAGAAAAGATGCAATTGAAAGATGTTTTACTCGCGAGTGCTTTCGAGATAAATGATATTCCCTATTACTGGAAAAAAGGAAAGAAAGAAAAATGGATACAAAAAGACGACCCTTCCAAGGAGTCCTAAACATCCTGGATTTCAATAGACATTTCTATTACTACGGCCTGGCGGCTTTGGTGGTAATTTTGGCTGTTTTGTATTTTCTTAAACTTCCATCTATTCTTTCGCTTGTCGTCATTCTTGGATTTGCCTATGGTCTTTTAATGCCGCTGATTGTTTCGGCCTACGTGTACGACTTTTCTCATTATTACGAACTCAAATGGTTAGATAAGTACGTTAAGGATAAATCGACGGCGCTAAACTTAGTAAACATCAACGCGGGCTTTGACGAGACCAGTTTTCTAATCCAGAATAAGCTCGCTAACTCGGAACTTAATGTGTTTGATTTTTATAATGAGGAGCAGCACACCGAACCGGCAATTGTTCGAGCTAGAAACGTAAGCCTTACTTTCCCAAATACTAAGCAGATCGACACCGACGCCATACCGCTTGAGGAAAATTCTACTGATATAGTTTTCTTGTTATCCGCTGCACATGAAAT
>CAZZIZ010000220.1:0-5439 GCA_964654535.1 uncultured Chitinophagales bacterium | reverse complement strand
ACCCGCGACCCCGACCTTGGCAAGGTCGTGCTCTACCAGCTGAGCTACTTTCGCAAGGGGTCGCAAATATACAATAAAGGGGTTTTGTAGCAAGAAGGATTGATCGATTTTTACGCTTCTGGCGTCTTTCTTTTTGCCTTCCTTTTAATAATCGAGCATCTTCTTTAATTCGCTCAATAGCATCATAGCTTCTAAGGGGGTCAGGCGGTCTAAGTCCGTTTCTGATAGCTTGGTTTTCAGCTCAATAAGTACCGGATCGTTGATCTCGAAGAGGTTCATTTGCTGGGTCTCCGGCAGCGCGACCTGCTCCAAGGACTTCGATATTTCCGCTCTGATGCTCTTTTTTTCCAGCTCAGCCAGCACCGATTTGGCTCTGCGCACGATGGCATCGGGCATTCCGGCCATTTCGGCTACGTGGATGCCGAAGCTGTGCTCGCTCCCACCCTCGGTGAGCTTACGTAGGAAAACTATTTTGTTGTTGACTTCCTTGGTGGCCACGTGGTAGTTCTTTATACGCTTGTTCTGATTGGCCAACTCGTTGAGCTCGTGGTAATGCGTTGCGAAGAGTGCTTTGGGTTTGTGTTGACCATTGTTGTGCAAATACTCGGCGAGTGACCAGGCGATAGAAATACCATCGTAGGTACTGGTGCCTCTGCCAATTTCATCTAGGATAACCAGACTACGGTCTGAGAGATTGTTCATTATGCTGGCAGTCTCGTTCATCTCGACCATAAATGTCGACTCGCCGGAACTGATATTGTCGGTGGCGCCTACTCTGGTAAATATTTTGTCGACCAAACCGATGCTCGCTTCTTCGGCGGGAACGTAGGAACCCATTTGCGCCATTAGTGTGATAAGTGCAGTTTGTCGGAGCAGAGCCGACTTACCAGACATATTCGGGCCGGTGATAATGATGACCTGCTGATCGTTGCTATCTAGGAATGTATCGTTGGGGACGTAGGCTTCGCCTAGCGGTAATTGTTTTTCAATAACCGGGTGCCTTCCGTTTTTGATGTTTAGTTCGTGTCCATCGTGCACCACTGGCTTACAGTAATTGTTGTGCTCTGCCAAGTGCGCAAAGTTGATGAGGCAATCCAACTGGGCAATCATTGCGCCGTTGAGTTGTATGGGTCGGATGTAATCCTCGATGGCTAGCACTAACTCGGCGTAGAGCTCCGATTCTAGCGTGGCTATTTTTTCTTCGGCGCCCAGAATTTTTGCTTCGTACTCTTTAAGCTCTTCGGTAATGTAGCGCTCTGCGCTGACCAAGGTTTGCTTGCGTATCCATTCTTCGGGGACTTTGTCTTTGAAACGATGGGTTACTTCTAGGTAGTAACCGAAAACATTATTGAAGCCGATCTTCAGCGAAGTGATACCCGTCTTTTCGATTTCGCGCTCCTGAATTTTGAGTAAGTAATCTTTGCCCGAATAAGCCAGCGAGCGCAGCTCGTCTAGGGTTTCGGAAACACCATCGGCAATGACTGGCCCTTTGCCCAGCGCCGCTGGTGGGCTTTCGTGCAACTCGAAATCGAGTCTATCTTTTAAGCTTTTGCAAGGGTTCAGTTGCTCGCCTATTTTTTTCAAACCGGGATTGCTGCTTTTTGAGAGCGCTTCTTTTATAGGGAACAAAGCGATGAGCGCTTTCTTTAGTTGCGCTACTTCTCGAGGACTAATGCGCCCTACAGGCACTTTGGCAATGAGTCTTTCTATATCGCCGATATTTTTTATCTGATGCTTGAGCTCGTTGCAGAAATAGTCTTCGGCTAGCAAGTGCTCCACAATATCCAGACGATCTTGTATGGTCTTTACATTTTTAAGCGGCAGCAACAACCACTTTTGTAGCAAACGCGCGCCCATGGGCGAAGTAGTGTGGTCGAGTACTTCAAGCAGCGTTTTACCGGTTTCGTGTTGGCTAGAAACCAGCTCTAAGTTTCTAATGGTAAAGCGATCTATCCAAACGTATTTATCGGATTGTATACGCGAAATGTTACTGATGTGTTGCAACTTGGAGTGCTCGGTTTGCGCTAGATAATGCAGTATCGATCCTGCAGCAATAACACCCTGTTCCATTCCTTCAATACCAAAACCTTTTAAGTTTTTAACCTTGAAATGATCGTGCAGTTTTTCGTAGGCATAATCGGGCGTGTAAATCCACTCATCGATGGGATAGGTATAATACTGCTGACCAAAACTCTCTTCGTAGGTCGATTTTTCGGTCTTAGAAAAAATGACTTCGCTGGGCTGGAAGCTCTGCATCAGCTTTTCGATGTATTCCAAACTTCCCTCTGATAAATAGAACTCACCAGTAGAAATATCAACGAAAGCAACGCCACTAATGCCTTTGTCAAAATGCAAGGAGGCCAGGAAGTTGTTTTTCTTATGGTCGAGTATGTTATCGTTGAGGGCCACGCCTGGCGTAACCAATTCGGTAACGCCGCGCTTAACAATGGTTTTGGTTTTCTTAGGATCTTCCAACTGATCGCAAATCGCAACCCGATAACCAGCGCGCACCAACTTGGGTAAATAGTTCTCCAAACTGTGATGCGGGAAACCAGCCAACTCAACCGCTCCCGCCGCTCCATTTTTTCGCGCGGTCAACACTATGCCCACGGCCTTAGATACCTTAATGGCATCTTCACCAAATGTCTCATAAAAATCGCCTACCCTGAAGAGCAAAATCGCATCTGGGTATTTAGTTTTAATGGCATTATACTGCTTCATTAGTGGGGTCTCTCTAGCCCCCGCCTTAGCAGATTTTTTCTTGGAAGTAGTCTTAGACAAGTATAACTTTTTACGTTTCCGGCCCACAAGCCGCCCACTAAAATAATGTTAAGTTCAAGTAAATTTACCCTCCAAAGCACAAGTTTTTAACAGCAAGAAATTATGAGGAAACTGACAATGAGCGAGTTAGGTCGAATGGAGGTCGAGCAATTCAAATCTGCCGCCAAGTCCAAGATGTCTATCGCCTTGGATAATGTGCGCAGCTTTCATAATGTGGGTTCGGTCTTCAGAAGCGCGGACGCTTTTCGAGTGGCCAAAATCTTTCTTGGCGGCATAACCGCCAAGCCGCCGCATCGCGATATACGCAAGACTGCTCTGGGTGCTAGCGACTCGGTAGACTGGGAACATTGCCCCGATTTGTTGGCGCGACTTAGCGAGGAAAAAGCTGCGGGTAAAATAATTTTGGGCATAGAACAAACGGAGCCAAAGGTCTTGCTGCAAGATTACAAAGTAGAGACCGACAAGGAATACGTTTTGGTTTTTGGCAACGAGGTCGATGGCATCAGCGATGAGCTCCTCCCCCTACTCAATGCCTCAGTCGAAATACCGCAGCACGGCACGAAGCATTCCTTTAATATATCGGTAAGTGTGGGGATTGTTTTGTGGGATTTAGCTAATAAGGGGTTGGGGATTTGATTTTCATTACAGTTTCATTAAAATCCAGTTAAGTCCAGTTTTTTTGGAAAAACAAATCGAAAAAATCAATCTGTATATATGAACCCAAGAATCGAAACACTAAAAGAAAAGAAACTCATAGGCCAAATCCTTACAATGAGTTTGGCCAATAATAAAACGGGCCAGCTTTGGGGTCAGTTTGCTCCGAAGATAAAAGCGATTCAGAATAGGGCGTCGGAAGATAAAATCTCGATGCAAGTCTACCCTCCTCAGTTTTTCGAGCAATACAATCCAAACAGTGAATTCGAAAAATGGGCCACGGTTGAGGTTAGAAATTTTGACGAGATTCCAGAAGGAATGGAATTCTTTGTTTTAGAAGAAGGGCTTTATGCTGTTTTTGATCACAAGGGTTCTGATACTTCTATATTCGATTTTATTTTCAGAGAATGGATTCCTAATTCAAAATATACTTTAGACAGCAGACCTCATTTTGAGGTCTTGGGTTCTAAGTACAAGAATAATGACCCCAACTCCGAGGAAGAGATTTGGATTCCGATAAGGGAGAAATAAATAATCGTGTAAAAGATGATATGGGCAGCAACACGCTATCCGCTCAAATTCGGCGCGTCTAGAAAATGTTCAGCATAGTCGCGGGTGCGTATTCCCTAGACGGTCATCCACCCCCGCTCCTTGCTTCACTATTTTCTAGCCACTCCTCATAACCGCTTCTATCGTGGCTGCAAGGAAAAAGGTCAAGCAAATGCTTCGACTCTGTTTAGGCACAAGGTCAACCCTGCGCTAGAAACGAAAGGAGTACAAGCTAAAAGCCTATTGTTTACCTAAGTCAATCTTTCTCTCTAAACAGCATTAATCTAGCTTCAGACTAATATCTTTAAAAGAAAAAAAATGAAGACATCTATACACTTCTCTTTATTTCTCAGCATCTTTTTGCTTTTCTCTTGCGCTCAAGAAAGCAAAGAGGCTAGTAAAGAAGCAAGCAGCTCGCAAAAATCCAGGGTTGAAAAAACAGTTATGAATAAATCAGAAGAAAATAAAAAGAACGGCATAGCCGATTACGCTGGAAATGTTCTTGGTGGTCTGAAAGTTGGTGACCGCGCCCCTGACTTTGCCCTTCAGGATGAAAAAGGGAATAAGGTTTCATTGGATGAAAGCCTAAAAGAGGGGCCAGTACTTTTGGTCTTCTACAGAGCAGACTGGTGTCCATACTGCACGAAACATCTTGCAGAATTTCAAGACAAGATTAATGGCATGAAGGACAGCCCGGCAAATGTTATAGCCATTAGTCCGCAAATGCCGAAGTACTCTAAGAAGCTTTCTGAAGAAAACAAGTATACCTTCCCGATTTTGTACGACGAGGATCACGTTGCAATGAAAGACTACAAGGTCTTTTTCCGTGTAACGCCGGAATACAATGAAAAAATTCTCTCCTTCAAAGGGGATTACATTCAAACCAGAAATGGTGATACTGATCCTTATATGCCCGTTCCGGCTACTTACCTGATCGGTCAAGACAAGCGCATCAAGTATGTGCACTACGACGAGAACTACAGAGTAAGAGCGGATGTGGATGAGGCTTTAGCTTCTATTTCGAAATAGTTTCTTTTTAATAGCTCGACTTGTCTGGTCCGGAAACCAGTCAAATAGCTCGTTCCTCGTGACCAACAACACAGCGAGATTTTGCAAGGTTTAACTGCATTAACCCTAACGAACGCACAGATTTCTCGGCTTCGCTCGGAAATGACAAGCGCTTTTTTTGCGTGAGGGATAGAGGCCTTTGTGGAGCTCCTGTTGATGAAAACAAGCAGCGCACTTAGCTCCTTAAGAGCTAGAAGGGCGCTTTGTTTGAAGCAGAACAGAGCGACGGCCGAAAGCCCGACCCAACAAAAAAGCCCCACATTAAAATGCGGGGCTTTTTTGTTGGGGCACGCCCAAGTACATATCTTAAATATCGAAGAGCGCTTTACAGTGGAATATTTCCGTGCTTCTTCTTAGGAAGTGTTACTACTTTGTTTTCCAACATTG
>CAZZIZ010000219.1:0-5515 GCA_964654535.1 uncultured Chitinophagales bacterium | reverse complement strand
ATAACAAAAACATGTACTCCCCTCCCTTTAAAGGGAGGGGCTGGGGGAGGGTTGAAGCGAGGCTGAGTAATTTTCCCTTTTCGTTAACAGCCTGCGAGCTTCGTGCTATACATTACGAATTGCCCCACAAAAAAAGCCCCTTGCATAAACAAGAGGCTTTTTCTATATCCTTAAAGAAAATAGCTACTAGTTATCCGTAGGATTTAGCTCTTCTTTTTCTTTGTCTTTCGAATCCTTGTCGTCTTTGCTGGCTTTAGCTTTGGCCGCTTTGATTTTTATTTTAATCTCACCAGCTTTGTTAAAGTCAACGCCAATGGTATCGCCTTCTTTCAATTTAGCATTGAGGATCTCTTCTGCTAAAGGATCTTCGACATACTTCTGAATGGCACGATGCAAAGGTCTCGCTCCAAACTGTGGATCGTAACCTTTTTCCGATAGGAAGTCTTTTGCCGCCTTGGTCAATGTAAGCTTGTAGCCTAGCAACTCAACACGCTTGTAAACGTCCTTTAAAGTAATGTCAATGATTTTGTGGATGTCTTCTTTCGAAAGAGAGTTGAAGATGACCACATCGTCAATTCTGTTTAAGAACTCTGGAGAGAAAGTACGCTTCAGCGCTTTGCCAATCACGTTTTTAGCGTGCTCGTCTTTTTCTGCTTCCTTGTTGGCAGTAGAAAAACCTACGCCTTCACCAAAATCCTTCAACTTTCGCACCCCAATATTGGAGGTCATAATGATCAAAGTGTTCTTAAAGTCAACCTTGCGTCCCAGACCATCGGTCAGTTGACCATCGTCTAGTACTTGTAATAAGATATTGTAAACATCTGGATGCGCTTTTTCAATCTCATCCAAAAGAATAACAGAGTAGGGCTTACGCCTTACTTTTTCTGTTAACTGTCCACCTTCCTCATACCCTACATATCCAGGAGGCGCACCAATTAAGCGAGAGATAGAAAACTTCTCCATGTACTCACTCATATCTATTCTTATCAAAGTATCCTCGGCGTCAAACAAGTAACGCGCGAGTGACTTCGCTAATTCCGTTTTACCAACTCCCGTTGGTCCCAAGAAAATAAATGAACCAATCGGCTTCTTCGGATCTTTCAAACCAACGCGATTACGTTGAATAGCTTTCACCACTTTCTTAACCGCATCGTCCTGACCGATCAACATTTTCTTCAGGTCATCGCCCATAGTGAGCAACTTGGTTCCTTCCGACTGAGCCACACGCTTGGTAGGAATACCAGTCATCATCGCCACTACTTCTGCAATGTCCTCTTCGCCCACTGGATGCTTTTTGGTTTTCACATCCTCTTCCCAAGCAACTTTCGCTGCTTTGAGTTGCTCCTGCAATTTCTTTTCACGATCACGCAGACGTGCAGCCTCTTCGTACTGCTGGCTTTTTACCACCTTGTTCTTCTCGACCTTTACTTCCTCGATATCTGCTTCTAACTTGACCACAGATTCAGGAACGTGTATGTTCTTTAAGTGTACGCGCGCGCCCACCTCATCCATAACGTCAATCGCCTTATCTGGAAGGAAACGATCGGTAATGTAGCGGTTACTTAAGTCCACACAAGCTTTTATGGCATCGTCAGAGTAATCCACGTTGTGGTACTCCTCGTATTTCTCTTTTATGTTCGATAGAATCTCTACCGCTTCGTCGCGTGTAGGCGGCTCCACCAGTACTTTTTGGAAACGACGATCTAAAGCGCCGTCCTTTTCAATGTACTGACGATACTCATCTAAAGTAGAAGCACCAATACATTGCAGTTCACCACGCGCTAGAGCAGGTTTGAAAATATTGGAAGCATCTAGCGAGCCAGTTGCTCCACCCGCACCAACTATAGTGTGTATTTCGTCTATGAAAAGAATAACGTCGCGGTTTTTCTCCAGCTCGTTCATTATTGCTTTCATACGCTCCTCGAATTGACCACGATATTTAGTACCCGCCACCAAAGCAGCGAGATCTAGCATGACCAAACGCTTATCGAAAAGTACACGTGAAACTTTACGTGCTACAATTCTGTTTGCCAATCCCTCAACGATAGCCGTTTTACCAACGCCCGGTTCGCCAATTAAGATTGGATTGTTTTTCTTTCTACGGCTCAAGATTTGAGAGACTCTTTCAATCTCCGTTTCACGACCAACAATGGGATCGAGCTTGCCTTCTTCCGCCAACTTGGTTATGTCTCTACCAAAATTATCGAGTACAGGCGTGTGAGACTTCGATGCGCCTTTTCTCTTGCCGCTTCCTCCTTGGGAAGATGATCTTCTAGGTGTTTCCATTTCTTCGTCAAAATCTTCACTCTCCGTTTCTGCTGTAAAGTCATCCGCAATATCTTGCTTCACATACTCCAGCTCGGATTTAAATATTTCGTAGTCCACGTCAAACTGTAATAAGATTTGCGTGCCTACGTTGTCTTTGTTTTTCAATATTGAAAGCATTAAATGCTCAGTGCCTATTACGTCGCACTTCAATGCCTTAGCTTCGAGTACCGTAACCTTCAATACTTTTTCAGCCTGCTTGGTAAGCGGCAAATTGTTTTTGTTAAAGTTTGGCGGAGAAACTTTGTCCTTGATAGACTCTTCTATTCTGTGACGCAATTCGTCGAAATTTACGTCCAACGATTTCATCACTTTTATTGCCAAGCCGTCACCTTCTCGTAACAAACCCAACAACAGGTGTTCTATGCCAATATAGTCGTGGCTAAGACGTAATGCCTCTTCACGACTGAAGGATATAACCTCCTTTACTTTCTGCGAAAATTTTGCTTCCATATATTATACTTGGGGTCTAAAATCGTGCCCGCGCGATTATCAGGAAAAATAGGCATATTATACCCAAATCAAAACCTGAGAAGTGCTATTTAGGCACAATAACCGTTCATTTTGACAGGACACAGATTGATAGGTTAAATCCTGTCAATCCTTAATTTTTGGCTAACTTAGCCATCCGCTTATAAACGTTGATAATGAAATACGCGATAGACAAACAAGAATACTACACTATTTTGAAGGTAGATGAGGCTAAACTCAATGCCGTCGTAGCTCCCGAACTAAAGACCGAATTGGTCATTTTGAACAACGAAGGAGTCAATAATATCATAGTAGATATGTCCGTATTAGAGTTCGTAGACTCATCTGGACTCAGTGCCATTCTTGTAGGAAACCGCCTTTGTGAAAACGCAGGAGGTAAACTAATTCTTGCAGAAATAACCGATAACGTGCACAGACTCATTAAGATATCACAGTTAGAGAAAGTGCTTACCATTATACCAACCGTTCAAGAATCACGCGATTACATTATGATGAACCAGTTGGAAAAGGAAATCAAAAAAGAGGCTTAGCACACAATGCCCTTCCGAATTACTATCCTCGGAAGCAATTCAGCTGTTCCCGCATACAATAGAAATCCCAGTGCCCAGGTTATCAACCTTAGGGACAGCCTTTATCTTATAGATTGTGGCGAAGGAACCCAAATGCGTATGGATAGGCTGCACATAAGGCGCAACCGCATCGAACAAATCTTTATAAGCCATCTGCACGGCGATCACTATTTCGGACTCATAGGACTCATAACCAGTCTACAATTAAATGGGCGCTTAAAACCACTAACCATTTTTTCGCCGGTAGGTTTAGAAGCCATCATCGATATACAATTAAAAGAAACCCGCAAGGAACTCAGCTTCGATCTTCAATTCGTAGAGACCGACACCACCGTCTCTAAAGTTATATTCGAAAACGAAGATGTAGCGGTTTCCACCATTCCCCTCGATCACCGAATAGAATGCGCTGGTTTCTTATTTGCAGAAAAGCAGAAGCAGCCAAACTTGTTGCGGGAAAAAATTGAGCAGTACAATATTCCCATAGAACAAAGACCGCTCATAAAAGACGGCGCCGATTTCATAAGCAGCGATGGCAAAACCATAAAGCACAGCGAACTTACCAAGCCCGCGCGTACGCCGCGCAGTTTTGCCTACTGTTCCGATACCGCTTATTCCGAAGCCATCGTGCCGATTATAAAACAGGTTGATCTACTTTATCACGAAGCCACCTTTGTAAACGGCAGCGAAGAGCGCGCCGACTTAACCAGACACTCCACTGCGCAACAAGCCGCCACCATTGCTAAAAAAGCGGAAGTCAAAAAACTCATCATCGGACATTTTTCTGCGAAGTACAAAGAGCTCGATCCTTTTTTAGAGCAGTCGCGAGCCGTGTTTCCGAATAGTGCCTTGGCATTGGAAGGGGAGACCTTTGAGATTGATTATGTGGATTGATTTGGGCAGCAACAGGCTATCCGCTCAAATTCGGCGCGTCTAGAAAATGTTCAGCATAGTCGCGGGTGCGTATTCCCTAGACGGTCATCCACCCCCGCTCCTTGCTTCACTATTTTCTAGCCACCCCTCATAACCGCTTCTATCCTGGCTGCGGTTTTAGAAAAATACTGAGGGCTTGCTGTGTAATGGATGGCCCAAAGGTTCCACTAGCTAATTAAAATGACCGTTTACTAAATAGAGGCGCACTTTTATAAAACTTCTTAGTTATTTGTGGCTTTTTCACGATACAAAGGATTATGCACGATAAGAAGAACCTCAGCGAGGAGCAAGAACAGCTCCTGCTTACATTTCGACAATATCTCGAACAAAGGAGGTATGCTCGTAAAACCATTACGCAATACGTTAACGGTCTGGTAAATTTTTTAATCTGGCTAGGGCCAGTGGATATTAAAAACGTAAAGCTGCTGCAACTGGAGCAATACCAGCACTACGCTTTTATTCAAAACAACAAAAGTCGCAGCGCTCAAAACATTTGGGTAAGTGCTATGAAACTCTTCCTTTCAAAAGCCATTGACCATAAATTGGAGATAAACCTAATCGAGCGTCCTCGTATGGCAAAGCAATTACCCAATGTGCTTTCGACTAGCGAAATGCAAAGCGTCCTGGCAAGCATCGATAATCTTAAACATTATGCCATGATTCTCTGTATGTATTCCTGCGGTTTGCGTCGCAGTGAATTACTGCATTTAAAAATACAGGACATCGATTCCAGTCGCGGAGTTATTCGTATTCGGAATAGTAAAGGTGCGAAAGATCGTGACGTCTCATTGCCGAACAAGCTGCTTGATGTTTTAAGATTGTACTACCAAAAATATCGTCCACAGGATTATTTGTTCGAAGGAGTTAAGCAAAAAACGTACAGTACGAGTAGCTTACGAAAAGTGCTTCGTCGTGCCTTAATAAAAGCTGGTGTTAAAAAGCGGGTAAGTCTACACAGTCTGCGGCATAGTTACGCTACACATTTGGTAGAAAAAAACATAAATCTTCGCTATATTCAAGAGGCCCTAGGCCACAAATCCAGCAGAACAACCGAAATTTATACCCATTTGAGTAAAGAACATATTGCAAATATGGTCAGCCCAATCGACGATTGGATGCATGTTAAAGTGCCCTCTGACGTTCAAAAAGGTACGCCTAACATGCAGAATGGGTCTGTTAAGGGGACAAATGGGAAGGAA
>CAZZIZ010000218.1:0-5530 GCA_964654535.1 uncultured Chitinophagales bacterium | reverse complement strand
CTTAACTTAATGACATTGGGCGTGCCCCTTCGTCGGCCATTCCATTTTTCGCTATCGCGAAAAGCCAAGGCTGCACTTCGGGTCGGGCTTATCCAGCACTCCGCTTCGCTTCGGTACTTAGTGGTTCCGCCAACAGCATCGCTTCTACCGCTAAGGCGGTAAGCGCTGCTAGGCGTCTCTGAACTAAGTACTACGCCTGCGGCTATGCTTCCTATCCCTCACGCGTTTTTAGCAGGAATTATTTTAAGCAGCGCGCTTAACGTGACCAAGCGGAGTCGCTTTTGCAATCATAACATTCGTTGCTTGGTCTAGCGTGTGATACACAAGTTCGAAATTCTCCTTTCCCTCGTGAAAAGGATCTGGAAGGCATTTTCCCGATTTTGGATAGAGCTCATCCATAATTAAGTGAACCTTAGCCATATCTGCTTCGCAACGGGATAAAAGCTTTAAGTAATGAAGATTTTTATTGTCCATTGCGTAGATCAAATCGTACTTATCGAAGTCGCTCACTTCAAATCTGCGCGCTCTTTGATTAGTAATATCGAGCCCGTTGGCTTTGGCTACTTTAATAGAACGTTCATCCGGTAGCTTCCCGATGTGCCAGTGACCAATACCTGCGCTTTCGACGTTCCAGTTAAAGCCATAGGCATCTGCCTTGGATTGTAAAAGCCCTTCGGCAAGTGGAGAGCGGCATATGTTGCCGAGACAGAGCATTAAGATTTTTTTGTTTTCCATTGGGTTTGTTTGTTAATGTGTGTACTAAAATAGACCCACTTAGAGGTGTCGACACATTAAAAGAGACTGTCTATACACATACATCGTCGAAAGGTCAAATTAGCACGACCAACAGTAAAAACCCTCGCTGGCATTAGATGCCGAGCGCTTTAACGTCATAATTCCGCACTTCATCTCAGCCTAGTTTCTGCCCGTCTTTTTGCCCAAAAATTTTGGCACGGTGGCAACGGATTTGCAGCCTTGTTTGTGAATGACACGAACAACCATCATACTAATCTCGCTGCTCGCCTTTTTTGATTGCCTTGCTCAAGGAGCAGGACAAGACCTAAAACTGGATAAGAAGAAAACCAATCCAACGCACATTGGTGCATTTGGTACAGGGCTTACTTATTACAAGAATTTAGACACGCCCATACACTTGAGCTTTTTAAACGTGGATTCGGATTGGGATAACGGATTAAAATCTTCGGCGACGGTTCAAGTGAAAACAATGGGCGATGAACTCGCCTTTGGATTGAATCTTGGCTTAAACAAACAAATCAACAAGAAGACTACACTAAAGAGTGTAAGTACTCTGTATAGTGGAGATTGGCAGCCGAACTTGTCTCAGGAATTCGCCATTTCTAAAAAGACAGAAAAGGGCTTTGTGAAAAGCGCTTCAGGAACTTTATACCTAGCTCAAAACAGAAAGCCAATCGTAGTGCTTTGCGCAGGTGTCTTGAAGGCGTACGGAAATTCAAGCATTTCTTTAAAGGCCTTTAACCAAATGAGTGAAGCAGGATTCTTCAATCCCACTTTGGCTGCGAGTTATATCTACGCAAGTAAAAAGGGAAACATTATCGCGCTGTTTGCACAGACCGGCACACAAAGCGCTATTGACAATTTGTTAGGAGCGGGCACGGCATCTCTACGTCAAGTAGGTGGTGGGCTTTGGTTCAAACTAAATCTTAGCCAAAGCTACTATGTCCTCGGCAGTATGGGTATCAACAGCTTCAGCAGCAGCGACGCCAATTTCGCATCACAATCATTCAAACTCTCTTTCCACATAAAATAGAAACAACAAAACGACCCAATATGAAAACCCAAGTAACCATCATCGGATCAAAGTCAATGAACGCACGACTTGCACTCTTGTTAAGAAATACAATGGACTTGCAAGTAAATAAAATTGCTTTAACTAACAACTTAGACAAGCATATCGATAAAGTAAAAAAAGAAGTTGTCGTCTTAGCAGTTGGCCCTAGGAGTGTAGCCAATGCTTGCAAAGCATTGCAACAAATCACCGACGCGAATGCCAATGCGCAGATCATTGTCTTGAGTGAAGTGAAAGACCCGGATCTAATGTTTACCGCAATGAAGTTGAACATTCGTCAGTTTATCCTGGACTCAAGAGACGATTCACAATTGATCAAAGCCTTGAGAAAGGAATTGAAAATAGCTTCCGAAGCCAGACCTACTTTAAGTGTCTTGTGCATCGGCGCTCACCCTGATGATGTGGAGATTGGTGTAGGTGGAACATTGAAAAAGCACCGCGAGAAAGGAGACAAGGTGACCATCTTGACTTTAACCGGCGGAGCTTTTGGCGGAGAAGTGGGAGAGCGTCAGAGAGAAAGCGAGAATGCCGCTAAGTTCTTAAACGCCAAGTTGATAATGGGCGATTTGAACGATACCGAAGTGTCCGAAGGGCCAGAGACGATTGGTCTTATTTCAAAAGCGATTCAAGAATGTCAACCTGATCTGATTTACACGCATAGCTTGAACGACACGCACAAGGATCACCGTGCTACGCACCAAGCAACAATGGTTGCGGCCAGAGGCATTAATAAAGTATACGCTTACCTAGCACCATCTGGAACCATTGAGTTTTCACCGCGCTACTTCGAGCACGTAGAAGATTTTATGGACGATAAGATGACCGCTATCAATTGCTTCACCAGTCAGACGATTGGTTGTGGGCGACCTTATTTAAAAGATTCAATTATTCGCTCTACGGCTGAATACTGGGGACGCTTTTCCGGATACGGAATGGTAGAACCATTTGAAGTGATTAGAGCATAACCCATAACCCAATATTTAAACAATTAATAAAAATTATAAACCCAAGAACATGAACAACAAAAACGTATTTATCACCGGAGCTGGCGGACCAGCAGCTATTTGTGCTTTCAAAGCATTAAGCAACAAACACTATAAACTTTTTATGGGCGATATGGACCCATTGTCAACCGGACTTTATCTGGTAGACGCTTCGCAGCGTGAAGTCATTCCACCGGCAAAAGCAGAAAACTTTGTGGACAGCATCTTAAGTATTTGCGAAACGAAAAACATCGACGTACTTATTCCAACCGTCGATATGGAGTTGATCCAAATCGCAGAACGCAAAGAAGAATTCGAAGCTATCGGTACGAAAGTATTGGTTGCGGATGAGGATGTACTAAAGAACATAATGAACAAACACAGCTTGCTGACTGCTTTAGAAGACGATCTAGACGTTGGACAATTCGATATGCTAAGTACAACTGACACGGTAAAGTGGTTGTGTAAGAAAGTAGTGATCAAACCAGTGAGTGGAAGCGGTTCGCGAGGTGTAGAGATTTACGATCAGTTCGAGCAGATTCCAAGATCGAAGTTCGAGCAAGAAGATCTAATGATTCAGGAGTTTTTAGAAGGTCCAGAATACAGCGTAGACGTAATGGTCGATGCGGAAGGTGAAGTAAGAGCTGCGGTCCCCCGATTGCGACTAAGAACGGATAGTGGTGTTTCGATGACCGGATTGGTTAACAAGAACCGCGCGGTAATCGATTATGCCAAAGCAGTAGCCAAAAATATAGGACTGACCTTCGCTGGAAACATTCAGATAATTGTAGATCCAGAATTGGGACCACGCTTGGTAGAAATCAATCCACGATTTAGCGGGGGATTGAGCCTGGTAGTAGAAGCAGGAGCCAATACGCCGGCAATGTGTCTGAATGCCATTCTCGGTAAGAAAGTCGAAACCGTAAACGACTTTAAGGAGCTCGCAATGGTGCGTTCGTTCAACGAGACTTTTATGGATGGTAAAGAACTACTTCGCGCGTAAGAGGCTGGCCGCGCCGCGCTGGCCGGCTGAGGGATAGAAGTGGAAATAGCGCGCAGCTGAGTGGTGTGAGCGCACGAAAAAAGAGCGACCAAAGGAAGCTCCTTTTTGAGTTGCAGCGAACCCACGAAGCAAGTGCTATTGCAGCGGATAGCCCGACCCAAGCAAATATTTCTTGGGCGCAGCCCAGAAGAAATAATTGCGCAGGGGCAGCCCCAAAAAAACACCAACAAAAAAACCAATGTTAATCCTCAAAATTTTCTTGACCGCACTGGTGATAATGGGCAGCATACCCTTATTCGCTTCGCTGTATCAGTTCTCGCTGGTCGGATTTCACGGCATCAGAAATCACTACAAGAAAGTGGCCGACTACTACCCGCGGGTGGCGATCATCGTACCGGCCTGGAACGAGGGCAATGTCATTGGCAACACCATCGAGCAATTGTACTCGATGGAATATCCGCGCGAGGCCATCCGAATTTACGTGGTCGATGATGCCAGTACCGATCACACCCCCGACGTGGTGCTAGAAAAAAACGCGAAATACCCCGACAATGTTTTTCACCTGCGACGCGAAAACGGCGGACAGGGAAAAGCGCATACCTTAAACCACGGCATCGACATCATATTAAAAGACGACTGGGCGCAAGCACTGCTCATCATAGACGCCGATGTCTTGTTCGAAAAAAACGCGCTCCGCAAAATGACCCGACACCTGGTCGATCCGGAAGTCGGTGCAGTAACGGCCTACATAAAAGAGGGGAGCGCACCGGGAAACTACATCACCAAATGCATCGCCTTCGAATACATAACCGCGCAAGCGGCATCGCGCCGCGCGCAAAACGTAATGGGCGTAATGGCTTGCCTGGCCGGGGGCGCACAACTACACACCCGCGAAAACCTACTGGCCATCGGCGGAAAAATAGATACCTCTTCTTTGGCGGAAGACACCTTTACCACTTTCAAAACCCAACTCAACGGGCGCAAAACGATCTTTGAAGGCAATGCCATCGTCTGGGCCGAAGAACCCGACGGCGCAGTGGGGGTTTGGAAACAACGATTGCGATGGGCGCGCGGCAACGTACAGTTGACCCGCGCCTTCTCGCACGTATGGGGCAACAAAAGCGTACACCCCAAACTGGGATCCTACAAATTTTCCTTCCTCTGGTTCTCCATTATCCTAATGCCCTTTTTTATGATTTTTGCATCCATAGGATTGGTTTCGCTGTTCTTTATCGACTTTAGTTTGAGTTGGTTTTTGTTCAAGCAGTTCTGGATTTTGAACGCCATCACCTACGTTTACGTAACCGTTTTTTCATTCCTTATTGATACGCATACTGCCAAGCGCTCCTGGCTGCAGGGCATTCTTTTTCCGGGCGTCATTTCCTTGATCATTATTGTGCTCTCGGTTATACCCAACCTGCTCGACGAAATTATTCTCTACGCTTCTTATGTAGAGACCGGCGAACTATCTATTGGCGCGGTGGTCATCGTTTTATTTATGTACTCCTGGCTGGGCCTCTGTATGATTCCCGCTTACGCATCTTATCGTTTGGACAAGGCTAAAAAACCAGCTTGGCTTTCTATAGCGATGATTATTATCGCTGGCTTCGGTCCGCTCCTTTGCGCCATCACCTTACAATCTTACATTTCAGAATACAATAAAGAAGAATTAAAATGGGACAAAACCGAAAAATCGGGCAAGGTCAAAGTAATGAC
>CAZZIZ010000217.1:0-5556 GCA_964654535.1 uncultured Chitinophagales bacterium | reverse complement strand
TCCCCAGAGGTTTCCGCCGTGTTTAGCTAAAGTTGATGTAAAGGTTTTTTTCACTGAGTCTAATTTAAAACTTTCGACGGAGAACGAGACCCGCAGCCAGGATAGAAGCGGTATGAGGTGCGGCTGCTGGTGTGTGAAGCAAGGAGCGGGGGTGGATGACCGTCTAGGGAATACGCACCTGCGACTATGCTGAACCAGCAGCAGACGTGCCGAGTACAAGTGGATAGCCTGTTGCTGCCCAAACTATTTAAAACTATTGCTTCACCCCATTCAAGAAAACATCCTGAATGTGATTGCTGCCAAAGTAATATGGAATTTCCGCCATATCGCTCATGGCTTTGGTGAGGATAATATTGGCTTGCTTGCCACGGGTTATTGAGCCCAGACTTTCCTGCAAGTCCATAGCATAAGCGCCGTTCAAAGTCGCGGCAGCAATGGCTTCTTGCGGAAGCATTTTGCATTTTAGGCAGCCCAAGGAAATCACAAACTGCATATTGCCCGTTGGCGTTGAACCGGGATTAAAATCGCTTGCCAAAGCTAAAGGCAAACCGGCATCCATCATTAAACGCGCAGGGGCATATTCCATATTTAAGAAGAAAGACGCGCTCGGCAAAATAGTAGGCATTGTTTTCGTACCCTGTAGGGTCGCAATTTCGGCTTGGGTCATTTGCTCTAAGTGATCGACAGAAATGGCATTGAGCTTTACGCCCACTTGCACGCCACCCGACACGTTCATCTGATTGGCATGTACTTTTGGTTTGAGTCCGTAACGCTGACCGGTTTCTAAAATATACTCCGCTTCTTCAACGCTGAAATATCCATCTTCGCAAAATACATCGCAATAATCTGCCAGTCCTTCGTCGGCAACTTTGGGTATCATTTGGTCGCAGACTAAATTGATGTAGCCGCTGCGATCGCTTTTGTATTCGGGCGGAATAGCGTGCGCACCTAAAAAGGTGGTTTTAATAGTAAGTGGAGTTTTCGTTTTTAACTCACGCGCTACTCGCAACATTTTTAACTCGGCTTCTAGGGTTAAGCCGTATCCACTTTTTATCTCGACTGCTCCAGTTCCCTGATCGATTATTTCTTCCGCACGCTCCAATGCGTCGTCGAGCAATTCCTGTTCGCTGGTGTTTTGTAATCGCTTCGCTGAATTTAAAATACCTCCACCCTTTTCTGCAATCTCCTCGTAGGTCAATCCTTTAATACGATCAACAAATTCACCAGCTCTGTTTTGAGCGTAGATTAAGTGCGTATGTGAATCGCACCAAGCGGGTAGGACCATTCCTCCACGAGCATCGATCATACCGCCAGCGGGAGCTGGCTTCTCGCTCATGGGCCCATAGTCTTCAATCTTGCCATCGCGCAATTTGAGCCAGGCGTTTTTGAGGCTTTTTATATTGGCCATATCATCGCCGGCGAGCCAATGCTTTGGCTCGTCGACAATGTTGACCAGTTCCTTGATGTTTATTATAAGTAGCGTAGACAATTCGAGAATTTTCTACGAAAGTAAGAAACCCTTTACTAGCGATTAGCGGAAATATATTTTGCTTGGCGCAAATCCTACAGCGTATCTATTGACCTCCAGCCCAGTTTCTATGTCTACCTTAACAACTTCACCAGGGGCTACAAAACCCTTCGGATCACTTAGATATAAGAATTCTTCCGAGGCGTCTATTCCAAAGTTGTAGTAAAAGGTACCTTCAGCATTCTCAAAAACGGTAGTGCGACTTTCCCAAGCATCATCTATACCCATACGAGTAACCGAACCACCGGTGAAATACAATACATCGCCGTCCGCATTCATCCTCATATTACTGGCAGAAAAACCAACACTGGCAACCAGGCTTGCACTATTCAAAGCGCCGTTTTCAAATCTGTATAGCGAGTTGTTTTCACTATTTGTCCAGTCGTTGGTAAGGACCCAGAGGTCACCATTTTTATCAAATGCCATATCACCGGGGATACCACTTATTTCCGCCACATCATTTGCACCAATGGAGGCAAAGACAGCATTGGTCCGCATAAGCGCTCCAGTAATATGATTGCCTACATAGATTTCACCATTCATTTCTACTGCTTGGTCGTTTCCGCAGATAAAGGGATCTTCTAGCGTATTTGGACAGTCGTTTTCTAACCATACTATATGCTCTCCTGTAGTTTTATTGAGTGCCTGTAAATTTGAGTTGTCGCCATAGGTAACCAACATGTTATTACTTGTTGGTGGAATCGCAACATCATTTGGCATACCCTCCAATTGTATTGTTCTAATTAATGAAAAATCATCTGGATTTACGACCTCAATCTTACTCGAATTGTTGACGACTATATAAGCCTCATCGTCAACTTCGTCGAAGCGCAAACGTTGTACTACGTCGCCAAGGCTAAAGTTGTTTCTTGACTCAAAAACATTGTTGTTTACTCCATCGGTCTCAAGATCAATGACTGAAATACTGGCATTACCCATGAGAAATTGACCCTCATTCAAGACAATCATTGATCTTTCCGACGGAAGATTGTCATCGGCCCCCATTGAATCGTCGTCTTCACAGGCACTAAAACCTAAGGCCAGTATTATTAATAAGTACACTGATGTTTTACTCAGTAATCCTTTCACACTAATTTTCATTCTTTTTAATATTTCTATAGTTATAAGATAATTTTATTGAAAAATGCCTGCCAGGCATTATTTGATGCGGACGATAGACAAAGGCTTGATTAAAAACGTTCCGAACCATTACTTGCACGTTTACATTATTCGTTCCAAAGAGTTTCGTGCGCAGCACACCTACATCTACAACGTGTAGGTCGTCTAAAAACTCGGCGCCATCCCAGCGACGGTGCTGCATTTCGTATTGCGCGGTGACTTTTAATTGTGGAAACAGAAAGAAGCCAAGTGCGAGATTGCTCTTAAACTTCGGGTGAAACAATATTGGATCTCCATTCTTCTCGCGCGATCGATTCACATTTCCTGAGAAATCTATGGTCAACCTTTTTAGACCTTTTCCGTTTAGGCGTCCAGTATGACGCAAACGCCAATCTAAGCCAAGTCGACTGACTTCCTTTATATTTTCGGGTGACCATATTCCTTCTGCATTTGGTCTCCACTGAATCCAATCGTTGGTGAAGTTGTAATATTCGCTTAGTTCCAGTTCAATATTACCCTTGTAAGGAATTAAAAATTGAAATTTCTGCGAGGCATCGACACCCAGCGAATGCTCTGGTAATAAGTCGGGATTACCTCCCGGATTCCAAAACCAATCGTTCAAACTTGGGAAGCGATAGTTGCGTGATAGGTCTAGTTTCCACGACTTCAATTTCTTATCCTTACGCTCGTCGAGCATTATGCTGATAGAGCCAACTGTTGGCATTAGCTCTCCATCTAATAAATCTTGACGCAGTGTTGCGCCGACAGTATATGCTCCTGGACTATAAAATAGACTACTCGAAACACCAAAAACATTGCGGGTTTCAGTCACGGCGAAATTATTAGTCTCTGCCTCTATAAAATCTGCATTTAGCCTCGCTGTAAAATTTAGAGCGTTTGCGCCGATAAACGAACTTGATCTACTTTGCGCAAAAAAGCTCGCTTTACGTGCCAGAGACTCGTCCCCATTGAAAGATATTCGATCGAAAACACCCGCAGCTCCAATTTCAATATTGTCAATTGCGTAAATAAAAGATGGACTACCCGAAAGCAAGAGACTAAAACGATGTGAAGAATCTTCTTGTCGGTCATCGCGGGAGGTTTGAAAGTCCTGAAGGGGAATTCCTCTTTCTGCAATGGTTCCCCAATAGTCGAAATCTAGAGAAGCGTTTTTGCTTATTCGTTGGACATAGTTTTGAGAAAAATTTAAGATTTGCCCATCGGCATTTTGCATTGGGGTTTCTGGGTTTCCCGCTAAGGCAGTGTTTCTGAATTTGAAGTTGTTCTCGAAATCACTTAAGGCAATCTTGGTTTGAAAGGAGCGCTGCTTTCTGCTCTGTCCGAAAGTTCCAGTTACAAAGAGGTTGTTGAGTGAACTATATTCCACACTGGCATTAGCGTGGGTTTGAATTTTGTCGTAGTAATTTAGTTTTCGAAAGGGTCCTTCTCCAAAACCGCCATCACTCAAACTAAGGCTACCACCTACTGTGCCTGAACCGGTCAAGGTACCCGAACTGATGTCGTTCACTTGTGGTTCCGCGAAAAAAGAACCAGGAACTAAACTAAAATCGAACTGACCCAAGAAGGGAGAGTTAATGTTGACGCCATTCCAAAAGACTTGAAACTGCTCAGGCGTGCTGCCTCGATAGTGCGCTACACTCGATCCACTTACCCCAAAGTTTCGAAAAATAAAACCAGAAGTGCTGGAAAGAAGCTTTGATAAATCGGCGGATGGATTTCCATTTCGGTAGTCGTCTTCTGCCGTGGTAAAAGCATAAACTATTTGTTTCGATGCTGCAGTTTTGACAATACGATTACCTACTACCGTACTTTCTGGAAGCGCGTTAATAGAATCTGCTGGTTCTTGTGCTGTGAGCACCCAACAGAAACCCATGGATAATATGAGGGTTAAAACCTTTTGCATAATGCTTTTCTTCCCGAAAGCGTACAATATTACTGGCAGGTCTTCTGGCTCATTTCATTGCTCTTGCCCTTCCCAAGCGATGTTTTGGTTTGTCGCTCAGTGGTTATGCAAAAGCTTTTTGAAACTTACAGCAGCGGGTACTGCTCCGGAATTGCACCGGATTCCCTTTTCATCATACACGTATACACAGGTATGAACCAATACCCAAAGCTACACAGATTTCAGTGATAAAGGCTTGGATTGAGTCATTAGGCAGTCAATTCGCCTAGAATATAGAGAGTACGGTGACTCGCCGTGTCCAATAGACTGCACGTCAAATGTGCGAACCTAAGAAAGGGACGTTCTAACTAGATAAAAAAGTAGTATACCACCCCAGCAGTGGCAAAAACGCCGAGTAGGCAAAAAACCAAGCCGAGAGCAAAACGCTTCTTGTTATAACCGCCCGCCCATTTTTGGACTTCTTGCTTTTCTTCTTCGCTCAGCTTTTTGTAGGTCTTTTTGCTGCCTTTACTATAGGCACCACCTTTACTTGCCGAACTGAAAAGACCGCGCCTTTTTAGTTGGTTTCGATTATTGTTAACCGATGTAGCTCCGTTTTGTGTCGTTCCCATTATAAATTAGTTTTCCCAGATCATTAATAGTGCATCAAGGATTCCATACTCAAGAATAGAATAGACTACTAACGCCGTCAACATAAACACTACAATTGTTATAGTAATATTTTTAATGCTCTTTTTGCGATTGACTTCGTCTGCCCAGATTCGCACTCCACGCATTTCTCTTTCCGTCAGTTTTTTTCTGGGCTTGGTGCTGCCTTTGCCGTAGGTGTCTGCGTAGGAGTTGTTTCCTTTGAACATGTTCGTACGATTCTCACGAATAATCCTGTTATTCTTAACTAGGGTTCTTGCGTAATCAAACATATCATTAGGTTAAGTGGTGTTTTAAATAAACATTTCACTTATACTTTTGGTTCCTGAAATCGGCT
>CAZZIZ010000216.1:0-5557 GCA_964654535.1 uncultured Chitinophagales bacterium | reverse complement strand
AGCCGATTTCAGGAACCAAAAGTATAAGTGAAATGTTTATTTAAAACACCACTTAGTCTAACATTATGTATGATCACGCTAGAACCTCAGCAAAGAACAATAGGATTACCCTAGAGAATCGTACGAACATGTTTAAAGGAAATTTTTCCTACGCAGACACCTACGGTAAAGGAAGCACTAAGCCCAGAAAAGAACTTACAGAAAAGAAAAAGCGCGAAGTACGCTCTTGGACTGATGAGTTTAATCGTAAGCAGAGCATAAAAGCTGTGACGATAACCGGAGTGGTTTTCCTTTTGACTCTGCTTATTGTTTACTCAATTCTTGAGCACGGAGTGCTTGATGCATTTATAATGATTTGGGAAAACTAATTTATTATGGGAACGACACAAAACGGAGCTACATCGGTTAACAATAATCGAAACCAACTAAAAAGGCGCGGTCTTTTCAGTTCGGCAAGTAAAGGTGGTGCCTATAGTAAAGGCAGCAAAAAGACCTACAAAAAGCTGAGCGAAGAAGAAAAGCAAGAAGTCCAAAAATGGGCGGGCGGTTATAACAAGAAGCGTTTTGCTCTCGGCTTGGTTTTTTGCCTACTCGGCGTTTTTGCCACTGCTGGGGTGGTATACTACTTTTTTATCTAGTTAGAACGTCCCTTTCTTAGGTTCGCACATTTGACGTGCAGTCTATTGGACACGGCGAGTCACCGTACTCTCTATATTCTAGGCGAATTGACTGCCTAATGACTCAATCCAAGCCTTTATCACTGAAATCTGTGTAGCTTTGGGTATTGGTTCATACCTGTGTATACGTGTATGATGAAAAGGGAATCCGGTGCAATTCCGGAGCAGTACCCGCTGCTGTAAGTTTCAAAAAGCTTTTGCATAACCACTGAGCGACAAACCAAAACATCGCTTGGGAAGGGCAAGAGCAATGAAATGAGCCAGAAGACCTGCCAGTAATATTGTACGCTTTCGGGAAGAAAAGCATTATGCAAAAGGTTTTAACCCTCATATTATCCATGGGTTTCTGTTGGGTGCTCACAGCACAAGAACCAGCAGATTCTATTAACGCGCTTCCAGAAAGTACGGTAGTAGGTAATCGTATTGTCAAAACTGCAGCATCGAAACAAATAGTTTATGCTTTTACCACGGCAGAAGACGACTACCGAAATGGAAATCCATCCGCCGATTTATCAAAGCTTCTTTCCAGCACTTCTGGTTTTATTTTTCGAAACTTTGGGGTAAGTGGATCGAGTGTAGCGCACTATCGAGGCAGCACGCCTGAGCAGTTTCAAGTCTTTTGGAATGGCGTCAACATTAACTCTCCCTTCTTGGGTCAGTTCGATTTTAGTTTAGTTCCTGGTTCTTTTTTCGCGGAACCACAAGTGAACGACATCAGTTCGGGTACCTTGACCGGTTCAGGCACAGTAGGTGGTAGCCTTAGTTTGAGTGATGGCGGTTTTGGAGAAGGACCCTTTCGAAAACTAAATTACTACGACAAAATTCAAACCCACGCTAATGCCAGTGTGGAATATAGTTCACTCAACAACCTCTTTGTAACTGGAACTTTCGGACAGAGCAGAAAGCAGCGCTCCTTTCAAACCAAGATTGCCTTAAGTGATTTCGAGAACAACTTCAAATTCAGAAACACTGCCTTAGCGGGAAACCCAGAAACCCCAATGCAAAATGCCGATGGGCAAATCTTAAATTTTTCTCAAAACTATGTCCAACGAATAAGCAAAAACGCTTCTCTAGATTTCGACTATTGGGGAACCATTGCAGAAAGAGGAATTCCCCTTCAGGACTTTCAAACCTCCCGCGATGACCGACAAGAAGATTCTTCACATCGTTTTAGTCTCTTGCTTTCGGGTAGTCCATCTTTTATTTACGCAATTGACAATATTGAAATTGGAGCTGCGGGTGTTTTCGATCGAATATCTTTCAATGGGGACGAGTCTCTGGCACGTAAAGCGAGCTTTTTTGCGCAAAGTAGATCAAGTTCGTTTATCGGCGCAAACGCTCTAAATTTTACAGCGAGGCTAAATGCAGATTTTATAGAGGCAGAGACTAATAATTTCGCCGTGACTGAAACCCGCAATGTTTTTGGTGTTTCGAGTAGTCTATTTTATAGTCCAGGAGCATATACTGTCGGCGCAACACTGCGTCAAGATTTATTAGATGGAGAGCTAATGCCAACAGTTGGCTCTATCAGCATAATGCTCGACGAGCGTAAGGATAAGAAATTGAAGTCGTGGAAACTAGACCTATCACGCAACTATCGCTTCCCAAGTTTGAACGATTGGTTTTGGAATCCGGGAGGTAATCCCGACTTATTACCAGAGCATTCGCTGGGTGTCGATGCCTCGCAGAAATTTCAATTTTTAATTCCTTACAAGGGTAATATTGAACTGGAACTAAGCGAATATTACAACTTCACCAACGATTGGATTCAGTGGAGACCAAATGCAGAAGGAATATGGTCACCCGAAAATATAAAGGAAGTCAGTCGACTTGGCTTAGATTGGCGTTTGCGTCATACTGGACGCCTAAACGGAAAAGGTCTAAAAAGGTTGACCATAGATTTCTCAGGAAATGTGAATCGATCGCGCGAGAAGAATGGAGATCCAATATTGTTTCACCCGAAGTTTAAGAGCAATCTCGCACTTGGCTTCTTTCTGTTTCCACAATTAAAAGTCACCGCGCAATACGAAATGCAGCACCGTCGCTGGGATGGCGCCGAGTTTTTAGACGACCTACACGTTGTAGATGTAGGTGTGCTGCGCACGAAACTCTTTGGAACGAATAATGTAAACGTGCAAGTAATGGTTCGGAACGTTTTTAATCAAGCCTTTGTCTATCGTCCGCATCAAATAATGCCTGGCAGGCATTTTTCAATAAAATTATCTTATAACTATAGAAATATTAAAAAGAATGAAAATTAGTGTGAAAGGATTACTGAGTAAAACATCAGTGTACTTATTAATAATACTGGCCTTAGGTTTTAGTGCCTGTGAAGACGACGATTCAATGGGGGCCGATGACAATCTTCCGTCGGAAAGATCAATGATTGTCTTGAATGAGGGTCAATTTCTCATGGGTAATGCCAGTATTTCAGTCATTGATCTTGAGACCGATGGAGTAAACAACAATGTTTTTGAGTCAAGAAACAACTTTAGCCTTGGCGACGTAGTACAACGTTTGCGCTTCGACGAAGTTGACGATGAGGCTTATATAGTCGTCAACAATTCGAGTAAGATTGAGGTCGTAAATCCAGATGATTTTTCATTAATTAGAACAATACAATTGGAGGGTATGCCAAATGATGTTGCGATTCCACCAACAAGTAATAACATGTTGGTTACCTATGGCGACAACTCAAATTTACAGGCACTCAATAAAACTACAGGAGAGCATATAGTATGGTTAGAAAACGACTGTCCAAATACGCTAGAAGATCCCTTTATCTGCGGAAACGACCAAGCAGTAGAAATGAATGGTGAAATCTATGTAGGCAATCATATTACTGGAGCGCTTATGCGGACCAATGCTGTCTTTGCCTCCATTGGTGCAAATGATGTGGCGGAAATAAGTGGTATCCCCGGTGATATGGCATTTGATAAAAATGGTGACCTCTGGGTCCTTACCAACGACTGGACAAATAGTGAAAACAACTCGCTATACAGATTTGAAAACGGCGCTTTGAATAGTGCAAGCCTGGTTGCCAGTGTTGGTTTTTCTGCCAGTAATATGAGGATGAATGCGGACGGCGATGTATTGTATTTCACCGGTGGTTCGGTTACTCGTATGGGTATAGATGATGCTTGGGAAAGTCGCACTACCGTTTTTGAGAATGCTGAAGGTACCTTTTACTACAACTTTGGAATAGACGCCTCGGAAGAATTCTTATATCTAAGTGATCCGAAGGGTTTTGTAGCCCCTGGTGAAGTTGTTAAGGTAGACATAGAAACTGGGCTGGAGGTCAATAGATACGCTGTAGGATTTGCGCCAAGCAAAATATATTTCCGCTAATCGCTAGTAAAGGGTTTCTTACTTTCGTAGAAAATTCTCGAATTGTCTACGCTACTTATAATAAACATCAAGGAACTGGTCAACATTGTCGACGAGCCAAAGCATTGGCTCGCCGGCGATGATATGGCCAATATAAAAAGCCTCAAAAACGCCTGGCTCAAATTGCGCGATGGCAAGATTGAAGACTATGGGCCCATGAGCGAGAAGCCAGCTCCCGCTGGCGGTATGATCGATGCTCGTGGAGGAATGGTCCTACCCGCTTGGTGCGATTCACATACGCACTTAATCTACGCTCAAAACAGAGCTGGTGAATTTGTTGATCGTATTAAAGGATTGACCTACGAGGAGATTGCAGAAAAGGGTGGAGGTATTTTAAATTCAGCGAAGCGATTACAAAACACCAGCGAACAGGAATTGCTCGACGACGCATTGGAGCGTGCGGAAGAAATAATCGATCAGGGAACTGGAGCAGTCGAGATAAAAAGTGGATACGGCTTAACCCTAGAAGCCGAGTTAAAAATGTTGCGAGTAGCGCGTGAGTTAAAAACGAAAACTCCACTTACTATTAAAACCACCTTTTTAGGTGCGCACGCTATTCCGCCCGAATACAAAAGCGATCGCAGCGGCTACATCAATTTAGTCTGCGACCAAATGATACCCAAAGTTGCCGACGAAGGACTGGCAGATTATTGCGATGTATTTTGCGAAGATGGATATTTCAGCGTTGAAGAAGCGGAGTATATTTTAGAAACCGGTCAGCGTTACGGACTCAAACCAAAAGTACATGCCAATCAGATGAACGTGTCGGGTGGCGTGCAAGTGGGCGTAAAGCTCAATGCCATTTCTGTCGATCACTTAGAGCAAATGACCCAAGCCGAAATTGCGACCCTACAGGGTACGAAAACAATGCCTACTATTTTGCCGAGCGCGTCTTTCTTCTTAAATATGGAATATGCCCCTGCGCGTTTAATGATGGATGCCGGTTTGCCTTTAGCTTTGGCAAGCGATTTTAATCCCGGTTCAACGCCAACGGGCAATATGCAGTTTGTGATTTCCTTGGGCTGCCTAAAATGCAAAATGCTTCCGCAAGAAGCCATTGCTGCCGCGACTTTGAACGGCGCTTATGCTATGGACTTGCAGGAAAGTCTGGGCTCAATAACCCGTGGCAAGCAAGCCAACATTATCTTGACCAAAGCGATGAGCAATATGGCCGAGATACCTTATTACTTTGGCAGCAACCACATTCAGGATGTATTCTTGAAAGGGCTTAAGCAGTAGTTTTTATAATATTTGGGCAGCAACAGGCTATCCGCTTGTACTCGGCACTGTTTAAGTTTGTTCAGCATAGTCGTGGCTAGTTTTCGCTAGGCGCTCAACCGTCGCCACTCCTTGCTTCACTAAACTTGAACAGCACCTCATACCGCTTCTATCCTGGCTGCGGGCCTTAAGCTTGCTCGAAAATATTTACATTAGTCGTAGTGAAAAAAACCTTTACATCAACTTTAGCTAAACACGGCGGAAACCTCTGGGGA
>CAZZIZ010000215.1:0-5564 GCA_964654535.1 uncultured Chitinophagales bacterium | reverse complement strand
TTAACGATAAGTTTTGCACTTATCCCTATAAATACTGCCTGCGCTGGCGCTAGCCTTCCAAGGTTTAGCATCGGCGCTAATGTTAAGCGAGTGCTCTTGAAGCGTTGGCTGCGTTACTAGTGACTAGCGTCTTCCCCATTTTTTCCATAAGAAGCACCTGACCTTCTAATTGGCAAAGTGGTGATAGGCTTCGCTCTTAACACTTGGGTCAGTAATGGGACTACGCTTCGCATTTCCAATTTGCACAACGTGGGCGAAGGTTAAGACCAGAGCTAAGGGAACTCAGCCAAGTTAATCAATTGTCTCGATTGTCTCGATTGTCTTTTATAGGAAACAAATCCGCAGCCAGGATAGAAGCGATTAGGAGGGCTAGCTAGAAATTAGTGACGCTAATACCAATAATTCACTTTCAAAACCACTGCTCTGTTGTTGGTCTGAATGTCACGTTGTGTTCCAGTATTGAATACGTCGTAGTTGTCTACGAAGACCAAAAACATATCAGACATTGGGGCGAAGCGCCATTGCAAACGGGAGTTGATACCCATAAATTCGTTTTGGCCAACGAATTGAAACAAGGTGGTCCAAAGTAGATTTCTATTGAAACCGATTTCTAGATTGGCTAAAAAGGCGGTGATTATTTCATCGCCAAAGGCTTGGGGAAAATCGAGTTTGTTCCATTGGTAACCGAATCCCAAATTGCCCCAAGGTTGTACACGGAAGTTTATGTCGGCATTGGCGCGGCTTAAGTTTCCATTATAGAACCCTCCGGTTTGTGCACCGACGCCGTAGTTGATTAGCTTACGCTCGTCGGAGGAATAGGAGGAAGAGACGTTGCCAAATTTGTAACGTTCCGTGGGCAAGGGCTCGCCTTCGGAGACAAAACTAAATGGGAATAAAAGCTCGACCTCGTTGCGCTCGTAACCAATATCAAATTCGGATGTATTACGAAACTGAACGGAGTATCTAAGGCCATTGACGAGTTCGTTGAAACTCCAATCGGGGTTGGTATAGTAGACGTTGGAAAGGGTGAAATTGTGCCGCGTAACTTTACCTTCTTTTGGTCGGATTCGATAGGTAAATTCCGCTACGTTATCATTGAAGCCTACGCGGATGGTGCTATCTCTGAGTGCGTCAAAATTTTCTATGCGCTGGGCAAAACCCATATCGACAAAATAGTTTTCCTGAACGGTCGCGCTGGCTACTAAAATTTCCCAGGACGGATCGGTGTAGGCGAAGCCGTAGGTATAGAAGCCTGTCTTTTCCTCTATGTCTGGTTTAAAGGAATGATGGGCGCCTCCCCAAAAACTGACCTTTCCATTATCGCTTACGTAGCCTGCTTCCAAACTGGTGTTTCTGCCGAAGTCTTGGTCTATTGTCTCAGCCTCATCGAATGCCTGGCGGTTGAGAAACATAGCTCTTACAAAGGAGCGACCAAAGTTTTTCTGCGCACTAATTGCGCTTTGATTTTGAGCGGGGGTGTTGTCACCTTTTAAGGAGTGAATATTCATCAAACCAATACGCGTGCTGTTGTTCAAATTTCCAGTGAGCCTAGCGCCATATAAAATGGGTACCGCCTGCCGATCGTTGTCGAGACCAATTCTTCGGGAAAAGAAAGGTCTTACGCCGGGATAGCCATAATCGGCAAACAAGTCTCCATTTTCCAAAAAGAAGGTGCGCTTCTCGGGTAGAAATATATTGAAGCGGGTTAAGTTGGTCACCAACTCGTCTACTTCTATCTGGGAGAAATCGGGATTGAAGGTCAGGTCGAGATTTAAAGTGGGTGTAATCGATACGCGCGCGTCTAGTCCAGCATTGGCTGAGAAATCTGTTTCTTCTCCAGCGGTCTTACTAATAGAACCTGTTACATAAGGAATTAAATTGAAGTTGCCCTTTTTGGGAACGGGTGCTTTATCGAAAACCAGTGCGCCAGCGAAGGCAACGTCGGGCGGCCAGAAAGATTCGGGCACAGCGGTCCAGTTATGGTACTCATTTTCGTTGATGTGGTTTCTTACAAAATTCATTCCCCACTCTTTTTGATCGGGGTTGAAGCGTAGTATGCGGAATGGAATGGCCATTTCCATCGACCAGTAATCTTCAGCGACCTGCACCTCACTGTACCACTTGTTACTCCAGTCACTATTGATATCATCGGGCGATCTAAGCGCGTCCCACTGCTGTCCCGCTGCGCTGGTACCAAAAAGGAAACCGTTGGTACGAGCATTCAAGGGATCGAGCACGATGGCAATACCATCATTGTCCCAATATTCGTCTCTTTTCATAGACTGGATAATGATGTCCTCTTTCTGAAAACACTTCGCCGCTACATAAAGATTGTCATCATCGTAGGTGAGCATGATTTCCGTTCTCGGATCAGCTCCTTCTGCGAAAAAGGGAACCTTTTGCCAAAAATCGGTACCAATATTGGCTACTGCCCAGGCGGCATCGTCCAGTTTTCCATCGATAATTACTGGGCTGGGCGCTTCAGTTATTTCTAGCCTGAACACTTTTTTAAAATCCTCGACCGGCACTTGTCCGGCAAGTGAGTGACTTATGAAAAAGTAAACTATTGCGAAAATGTACTTGGGACTCATTTTTTCTTAGTTGGCAAATTTAGGTGATTTCCAACTAGTGCAGTTGGCTTAAGTGTATGCTAGTTTGCTCTTTCTTGTTTTACACAGGAATGATTCTTTGGAGCAAATTGGGTCGATTGACCTCGACATATCGATGTCCTTTAGAACCCCAAAGCTGCAGCCACGATAGGAGCGGTTATGAGGTGCTTGCAAAATGTAGAGAGCCCCACCGTGCAGAGCGACCAGAGGAAGCTCCTGCCAAGGTGTTGGGCGAACACATTTTGCAAGTGCCGAATTTGAGCGGATAGCGTGTTGCTGCCCAAATAACAACACCAGTACTACTCAATAAAAAGTATTAACATACCTTATTCATTTGAAGACTGAATGAGGGAGTATGATGAAGAGGATTCTTAAGAATTGATTAATGCCCCGCTACTACTTTAGTAGCTCCACGCGGTATACGAATATCCTCAACCAAATCTTGTATTTCCTGCGGAGGTGGTGCAGTCAAACGACTTACTACCAGAGAAATAACCAGATTAAAAAGCATACCAATTACGCCAATTCCTTCTGGCTTGATACCAAACCAATAACCATCGGGTGTGCCCGGCCCTCCCAGTTGAGGTTTGAAGTAAATGATGTATGCCGCTGTAAAAAGTATGCCGCAGATCATTCCTGTTACGGCTCCTTCTTTATTCATGCGTTTATCGAAAATGCCCAAAATAATAGCAGGGAAGAATGAGGAAGCGGCTAATCCAAATGCTAGCGCAACAACTTGAGCAACAAAACCTGGAGGATTCAAGCCGGCCAGTCCAGCACCGACAACAGCAACAGCAATGGCAATTCTTGCTGCTCTTAGTTCACCCTTTTCGGAAATATTGGGCATCAAATTTTTCTTGAGCAGGTCGTGGGAAATGGAGGTGGCGATAACTAAGAGTAAACCTGCTGCGGTTGAAAGTGCGGCGGCGAGTCCACCGGCTACCACCAAGGCTATAACCCAAGCTGGCAGGTCTGCAATTTCGGGATTGGCCAAAACCATAATATCGCGATCAATCACTAATTCGTTTTTGGCCTGATCAGCTACATACTGAATTTTACCATCACCGTTTTTATCATCAAAGGTGATCAACTTTGACTCTTCCCATTTTGTAAACCAAGCTGGCATATCTGCATAGGACTTGTTACTTACGGTTTGAATAAGATTGGTTCGTGCAAAGGTTGCAACCGCTGGGGCAGTGGTGTAGAGGAGCGCAATAAATAGCAACGCATAACCTGCAGATTTCCTCGCGTCTCTTACTTTAGGAACGGTGAAGAACCTAACGATAACGTGTGGCAAACCGGCGGTTCCCAACATTAAGGCGGCGGTAATAAAAAACACATTGACTCGATCATCCATTCCCATCGATGTGTATTCGGCGAAGCCTAGATCGGTATGCAGCATATTTAGTTTATCTAAAAGATATGTGCCGTCGGCGAGCGTACCCCCAAATCCTAGTTGTGGCACTGGATTGCCAACCATTTGCAAGGAAATGAAAATAGCAGGAACGGTAAAGGCAAAAATGAGCACGCAATATTGCGCGACTTGGGTGTAGGTAATACCTTTCATTCCACCGAGCACAGCGTAGAAAAACACAATCGCGATGCCAATGAAAATTCCTGTTGAGAATGGCACTTCTAAAAAACGCGCGAAGGCTACGCCCACACCTTTCATTTGACCAACGACGTAAGTAAAGGAAACTAAGATGGCACAAAGCAATGCGACGACTCTGGCGAGTTTAGAGTAGTAACGCTCACCAATAAAATCGGGAACGGTGAACTTGCCAAACTTTCTTAGATAAGGCGCTAAGAGTAAAGCCAGTAGAACGTAACCGCCTGTCCAGCCCATTAAGTATTGTGCACCGCCGTATCCCATAAATGAAATGAGGCCAGCCATAGATAAATAAGAAGCAGCCGACATCCAATCCGCGGCGGTGGCCATTCCATTTGCCAGAGGCGATACACCTCCGCCCGCGACGTAGAATTCCTTGGTAGAGCCAGCTCTTGCCCAGATGGCAACGCCGATGTAAATAGCGAAGGTTATTCCGACTATTAAAAAAGTCCAGGCCTGAACACTCATTGTTTGAATCTCATTTTATTCTTTGACTTACTTCTCATCGACATCGAATTCTTTATCGAGCTTGTTCATCAAGACGACATAAACAAAAATGAGTAGCACAAAAACATAGATTGAGCCTTGTTGGGCGAACCAGAAGCCTAAGGGAAAACCGCCTATTTTAAATGCATTGAGTGAATCAGCGAAAAGTATTCCGCATCCATAAGAAACGATAAACCAAATGCTCAGGAGTATCAGTAGATACCTGAGATTGCGCTTCCAGTAGTCTTTTAGGTTTTTGTTGTTCATTTCTCGTACTTCTATCAAATATTCACTCCCTCTACCTTTTAGTAGCTGATTATCCTGTTTTCCAAAATGCTTCTTTTAACTTAAATCTACCTATTAAAGCAGGAACACTCGATATAAAACAACTATTTTATTCCGAACCTCATTTGTCTAAGTAGACTAAAGGAAAGGCTAAGCAATTTCTCGAATATTGGGTTTTAAGCAGCAACAATTATGGACCAAGAGAGCAATCAATTAAATGATCGAGGTGAGGAAAAGAATTCCGACCAACTCCCCAAGGAGTTTAAACTCGAACGTTCAAGAATTATGTACATCGAGGATAAGTCTGGCGGAAATGAGGGCGATGCGAGAATAGGCAGAGTGTACTTTTCAAAAACGGGTAAAACACTTTACTACAAGGGTTTGAAGTTTCGAAGTTTAAAAGGCAGCGGATTCAAATCGAATTATTTTGAAGTTGAAACTGGAGACGAGTATTGGATATCGGGACCGCGTAAAGATCGACATGATAGATTGTATAGCGGCAATGAAGGTGTAGAAGTGGATGACGACGTGCTGGACGAGTATTTAAATTTGATTTTTGGCTCTTGATGTAGGGG
>CAZZIZ010000214.1:0-5581 GCA_964654535.1 uncultured Chitinophagales bacterium | reverse complement strand
GCAGCCACGATAGTAGCGGTATAGAGCGCTTGGAAAGTGCAATGAGCCTGCGCTAAAAAGAGCGACTAAAAGAAGCTCCTTTTTAGCGCAAAGCGAATGCGCTTTCCAAGTGTGAGATACAAGCGGATAGCGTGTTGCTGCCCAGAATTAATTTATCATATTCAGTACGTATATAGTTAAAGGTTGTAAAGCTCTATAGCTCCAACATTAGTCCAATTAACATATAAGGGCATATTTTCACGTATTTTTAGTGAGCAATTCAAATGCACTTTAAGCAATACATATCCTTCGCCTTATTTGTCTTCATTCCACTACTTGTTGGTGGAGGCGCAGCACCTCCAATGGGCATACAGCCGTTTCTAAATGGTGTTTTTCCGACCAGTACTCCTGGTGCGGTAAGTCAATGGGACGTTGAAACGGATTACGATTGGTTACAAGTGCCTTCACCTCTGCGCGTTATAGAAGATCCTAGTTCAGATAACTACTTCCTACTTTCTAAAGCTGGTCAAGTTTATGCGGTTGACTTTGAGATGGAAAGCACTAGACTAGTTTTGGACATTTCAGAAAGAACCATGAACTTAGGAGAAGGTGGATCAGTCGGATTCGCCATTCACCCCGAATTTGGCGGTGATGATGAAGAAAAGCAAACTGTTTTTGTGTTCTACAGAAACCATCCTGGGGGAATGGAATGGTCCGATAATGGATACAATCGGCTTTCAAAGTTTTACTGGAATGAGAATAGCGACAGCTTCGACCAATCGAGCGAAGTGGTTTTAATTCAACAATACGATAGAGACGTTTGGCACAACGGCGGTGGTATGTTTTTTGGAAACGATGGCTTCTTGTATCTAAGTCTTGGAGACGAAGGTAGAGAAGAGAATCAAGCGGTATCCACCCAAACACTTAGTGGAGGTCTGTTTAGTGGAGTGTTAAGAATAGATGTAGACAATGACGCATCTAGAAGCCATCCGATTCGAAGGGCGCCAATTCACCATGCCCCGCCACCGACTGGTTGGCCCGGAACCTTTACCCAAGGTTATATGATACCCAATGACAATCCTTGGCTGGATGAAGATGGTTCAATATTGGAAGAGTTCTTCGCTATAGGAATCCGAAGCCCTTTCAGCACGCACTACGATAAAGAAACTGACCAAATTTGGTTGGCCGACGTTGGTTCAAACAGACGGGAAGAAGTATCTATTGTGACCAAAGGTAGTAATCTACAATGGCCATACATGGAAGGCACATTAACTTCGGAAGTGCACGCAACTCCTGCGATGCCAATAGGCGAAGAAAAGACTCCAATTTTTGAGTACGACCGTGATGTAGGTGCCTCTATTATCGGTGCAGGAATATACCGTGGAGACAAATTTCCAACACTAAACGGCAAGTACGTCTTTGCTGACTACGTTTTTAACAAGTTGTTCTATTTAGAGCAGGACGAAAATGGAACTTATCAAAGTAAGATTATGATTTCCGATATAGCGACACTAGATGGTGAATTGCCTATTGCACCGGCCTTGGTAGGAGCCTTTATTCTAAACGACGGAAACATCTTGCTTTCTACCTTAAGCACTGAAGATTTTTCTAGTCCAGGAAAAATAGCTGGCTTGAAACAACTTACCCCAGTTGAAGATCCTATGCTCAACTTATCCGAACTGGGTGTTTTTGTAGACTTAGAAACGCTGCAACCAATTGAAGGAATCATACCCTACTCCGTCAATAGTCCGTTTTGGTCTGACCGTGCAGAAAAGAAAAGATGGGTTTCTATACCAGAAGGGCGAAAGATAAATTTTCGAGCTAATGAGGAATGGACTTTCCCTATTGGGACGGTTTTCATAAAGCATTTCGAGTTACCGTTGAGTATAGGAGAAAACGCGACGAACAAAAGATTGGAAACACGCTTTTTCGTAATAGGAGAAGATGAAATTGGCTATGGACTAACGTATAAGTGGAACGAAGCAGGAACCGAGGCCCAACTACTTAGAATCGGAGAAAGTGAGGAATACGAAATACTAGACGAGCTAGGAGTTCCAAGCATCCAAACTTGGGATTTCCCAAGTAGAGACCAATGTGCCAGCTGTCACAATTCTAACGCGCAATTTGTACTGGGTGTTAAGACCCACCAAATGAATAAATTGCATGACTATGGTAATGGCATTGTGCAAAATCAAATCGAACATCTTAGTGAACTTGGTTTTTTAGACCGAGAAAATATCGACACTGACGGTTTACCCAAGGCCTATGCAATAGATGATGCAGATGCTTCATTAGATGACCGTGTTAGGTCTTATCTCGATTCTAACTGCGCTGCTTGTCATCGTCTAGGTGGAATACCAGATTTGGAAATGGATTTGAGATATACCTTACCTACCAATCTTCATAATACCATCTTGAAGCCAACCAAGAGTATGTCTTCGGACCCTAATCGGAACATTATTGAGCCTGGAGATCACGAATCATCCGAATTATGGATACGTGATAACAGCACAGATGAAAATAAAATGCCGCCAATTGCCAGAAACGTGGTCGACGAGCCGTACGTGGAAGCATTGGCAGAGTGGATAGATGGACTGACGGAAGAGGATGCTATCATCGCTACCGACCTCATTTTCCCAAATCCAAGTTTCGGTTCATTTGCTTACTTCTTTTCGGAAGAGTGGAATGATATGAAGTCCATTCAGGTTTTTAACTCGAGCGGACAGGTTGTCTTTGAAAAAAGCACCAATGAATTGTCTGTTCTCATTGACTTAACGAACGCTAATCCTGGCGTTTACTTCATTCGAGCGACAAGTAGCGCACTTGAGAAAATTAGTAAAGTTCTTATTCAATAAGTCTCGCGACGCTCCTGATTAGTTCGAGCTGCAATCAAGGCAACTGCTCAACAATAGGAAACGTCAACTGAAAAGACGTATTCAATGGATGCGTAAAAACTGTTTGCGTAACCGAAAGTATATCTGATCCGGAGCCTTGATAAATTACAGAACCGTCCATATTATAATCGCCTTGTTCATAGGATACATATGGCATGGACAATTGAAAGGCCGTATTTAGAGGATTGGAGAACACTGCCTGAGTTATCGGTAAGATGTCGGAACCGGAACCTTGATAGGTAACATTGCCATCGAAATTGCCATTGCCGGGCCACATAGCCATAAGTCCCGAAGTAGTCATAAGCGCGTTGTTTCCAAATGTTCCAACACCAGCTGCGCTAAAATCTACGGTGGTATTAATGCCAGACTGAAAATTAAGCGGCGCGGCGCTCATTATGCCTAGGTGATTTCTGTGCCTCAGAACAACATAGAAATCGTCCCAAAGAATATTACCTGGAATCGTTGGAGGGTTTAGGCCATCGACACCTACTATGTCTCCATCTCTTTGCACCAAAGCCGAAATAGTAGCAATGGTTATGGTCGGAATAAGCTTATATCTAAGTTCTACGAGCACCCAATCGACAATTGCGTTTGGACCGGTAACATTCAGTACGCTTGAAGTAGTGGTCTCGCCAAAATAAACGCAAAAGAAGTAGTCTAGGCTAAAATTTAGCAAAAAGACTACTTTAACAGTTCAAAATGAAAATACTCAGACGTCAAATCTGGCATGCCTTGTTACTTAGCATTCTGTTATTTCTACTTAATCATTTCACCAACTCAAATCCATCAATACTTCAGGGAGAGCTTGCAGGAATTCCTACATCCACTTGGTTTTTCTTAGCTCTAGCCGCGCCTATCGCACACCAATTGTACGTGTTAGTATGCTGGCGCGCTGAACTTTATTATAACGCGCTATCTAAAAGCCTTGGCTCAAATGCATTCAAATTGTTTAAACTGGGCTTTGTTTTACTCATTCTGTCGAGACTCTTTACTATTTGTTTCTTGGCTTTTTCAAATGCCAAGAGTTTGGAGCTTAACGCAAAGCTCTCTTATATTTTGGCCGCAGCATTAGCAATGCTCTCTGCTTACTTGTTCTATTCCGTAAAGAAATACTTCGGTGCAGATCGCGCGATGGGCATTGACCATTTTGAACCTGAAAAGTTTCGAAATACCGAACTAATCAAACAAGGCATATTCAAATACACCTCGAATGGCATGTATGTTTATGGCATGCTTCTTCTCTGGATTCCTGGGTTCTTGCTTCAGTCCAAAGCTGCTTTGGCTATAGCACTATTCAATCATCTATACATTTGGGTGCACTACTTCTTTACTGAGTTGCCAGATATGAAAGAGATTTATGGAGAGAAGAATTGAACCTGCACTCGTTAAAGCAGATTTGATAAAGAAATTTTAAATCAAATGCTGGCTTGCAACCAAAGGAACAGCACGTCAATCTCATATGTAAACCAGTCTAATTAATCTTTCTAAGCTTAAAGACCAAGGTCTGAAGGGAAAACCACTACATCTTATGAAAAACAAGTTTCATTTCTTCTTTCTATTACTGATTTACACTTATGGCTCTTCTCTAAACAGCCAAACCACTTATGATAACGAATGGATTAATCACGACCTGACCTATCATAAGTTTGAAGTAGCTGAAGATGGACTTGTGCAAATATCTTTCGATGCCTTAAGTGAAACGGGCTTAGCACTTGAAGGGGAAGGCTTTCGTGTGTTTAGTCGAGGAGAAGAAGTTCCGATTTACGTTACAACAAATGGCACCTTCGAAACAAACGACTACATAGAATTTGTAGGTCAGAAAAACGATGGATACTACGATACACAAATGTATGAACAGGCATTCCACCAGCCGCAACCAACGAGGAGTCTCTATTTCGACCCGGGAGTGTATTATCTAACATCGGACAACACCGGAAGCGCAAAACGCATTGAACAATTCCCAACAAGCATTCCAGTAGATGCAGTTGCGGAAAGCAATTTTCAGCATAGAGAGAGCTTGTTGTTTCATCAAGCCTTTTTTCAAGGTCAGCCTGATCACTCTTTGGGCAGTATCAACAATTTCAGTGCAGATATGGAAGAAGGAGAAGGTTTTGTTAGCACCATTCATCCAGGTGGCATCTCACAAGATTATTTAGACGGGTTTATGAAGGACTTTTCACTAGAATTGGATTTCATTGATGAAAATTTTGTCGAAGGCCCTGCTCAAGTCCGAGCGAAAATAATGGGTCGCAACAACAACTTTTTTCAAATTCCCGATCATCGTCTTAAGCTTCACGTTAATGGGACAGAGTATGTAGATGACGAGTTTGAAGGCTATAGTACAAACGATTATCTCTTTGAGGTTCCGCAAGCCGAACTAACTCCTAGCACAATCTTTAGTTTAGAAGGAGTCTATAATGCTAGCACTGCTGGAGACATTTCGAGATTTTCTATAGCCAACATCCATATCACATACGCCCGCCAGTTCAATTTTTCTGACGAAAAATCATTCAGTTTCAATCTCGAGGCGGACGAAGATAAGTACATCGAAATCACAAATTTCGATGGTGGAAATAGTCCAGTTCTTTATGACCTTACATTGAACAGACGCTACTTTCCTGAAACTGGGAGTACACCATACAAGTTTTACTTTCCGCAATCAGGAAGTCAATCACAAAGAGAGTTTTTCATCAGTAATACAACAGCCA
>CAZZIZ010000213.1:0-5598 GCA_964654535.1 uncultured Chitinophagales bacterium | reverse complement strand
AGTAAAGTCACGGGGCTATCTAAAACTATTTGCGCCTGAACGAAAAGAGTTGCTAAAAACATAAACACAACAAAGGAGTGCCTCAACATAGCGATTAATTTACGATATTAAATGGAAACACATACGTTCACAAGCCTGCTCTTTTCAAGTTACCCGTCTTGTAATTTTAACCTTGAGACATCGGAATTGTTTAACATGCACTCTAATGCGACCTATCTGTCTTACACTCATCAAAAACCAAAAGTTGCAAGACTCGAGACCTAAATCTATTGACAGATTACTTACCTTCAGCGAGCAAGAATTAATTCTTCAATTCAGATAAAACAATGAATCACAGCAAAATAAAAACCCTCGGCGAACTAAAAGCTTCTGGCTACGCCAACCGCTCTGTCAAACAAGAAATGCGCGATAACCTTATCGCCAAACTCAAGAGCGGAGAAAAGATGTTCGAGGGCATTATCGGTTATGAAGAAACGGTAATCCCCGATTTAGAGCGTGCGCTGCTGTCCAGACACAACATAATTTTCCTGGGTTTGAGAGGACAAGCCAAAACCAGAATCGCTCGTTTAATGACCGGACTTATGGACGAGTATATGCCCGTAGTCGCTGGAAGCGAAATGAACGATGATCCGCTGAACCCGCTTTCCATTTTTGCCAAAGATCTCATTGCCGAAAAAGGAGACGATACACCCGTAAGCTGGGTACACCGAGACGAGCGCTATACAGAAAAACTAGCCACACCAGATGTTTCCGTAGCTGACCTCATTGGCGATGTCGATCCCATAAAAGCCGCCAACCTGCGATTAGATTATGCAGACGAAAGAGTGATACACTTCGGTTTAATACCGCGTTCCCATCGAGGTATTTTCGTCATCAACGAGTTGCCAGATTTGCAAGCGCGTATTCAGGTGGCGCTCTTCAACATTTTACAAGAAGGCGATATCCAGATTCGTGGTTTCAAATTACGTCTACCGCTCGATATACAATTTGTCTTTACCGCAAACCCGGAAGACTATACCAACCGTGGTAGTATTGTTACGCCACTAAAAGATAGAATCGAAAGTCAGATACTGACGCACTACCCGCGCAACATTGGAGAGTCCAAAGCCATTACCGAACTAGAAGCACGCGTTCTAAAAGAACAAGACGAAAAAGTTTTGATTCCAGAACTAGCACGCGACCTCATAGAGCAAATTGCTTTTGAAGCACGTGAGAGCGAATTTGTCGATGCAAAATCTGGTGTCTCGGCACGTTTAACTATTTCTGCTATGGAAAACTTAGTCAGTGCAGCCGAAAGACGTGCCATTCTAAGCGGCGATGACAAAACGCAAATTCGTGTAAGCGATTTCTGGGGCGTTATCCCGGCTATAACTGGAAAAGTAGAATTGGTTTACGAAGGCGAACAAGAAGGCCCGATGATGGTTGCGCAAAACTTAATTAGCAAAGCCATACGCACAACATTTAGTCAGCGATTCCCAGAGCCCCAAAAAGCAAAGAAGAAAATGAAGCGCAAAGGCGGGCAACCTGCGCCAGCGCAAAAGAGCCTCTACGAAGGGGTACGCTCTTGGTTCGAAGAAGGCAATCAAGTTGACCTAATGAGCGACCAAAGCGAAAAGGAATTCCGATCAGTGCTCGACAAAATCCCACCAGTACGCGATATCGTTAATCAGCTGCATCCGGACGTAAGCCTCGACGAGCGCTACCTCCTCAAGGAATTTTTGCTACACGGCCTCGCTGAACATTCAATCCTTCAAAAGTCAACCCTGAGCAAGGGCTTTCAATTTGGCGACCTACTCAGCGGCATGTTCAACACCGACAATATGGACTTTGGAGAGTTCGACGATTTAGAGCGCGATCAATATTAAAATACTCTGGGCGCATCTCTTTTAGACTTCCTTATTCGTGTACCACGAAATAAGAAAGTCTAAAAGAGACCGGGCTATCCGCTCAAACTCGGCACATCTAGAATAGGCTCTGCATAGTCGCAGGTGCGTATTCCCTAGACGGTCATCCACCCCCGCTCCTTGCAGACCTCTATTCTAGCTGCACCTCGTAACCGCTACTATCCCTTGCGCGAAATGCGGAGAATTAAAACTACAATGTGCGTTAATAGGTATAAATCGACTTTGAGTTGTCCGATTCTATTCGGAGCTTTAAGCAAGCTCATTAATATTCAATTCGTAATCAAAAAGCGTATACATAAAACAATTCGAAAGTCAATTTGGCTTTTCGTTTTGCTATGTCTCAGCGGATTGATTTTGGACATACAAGCGCAAGACGGAAAAAACTACCAAGTCAACTTTTACCTCGACAATAATCAAGACGACTATTTTAGAGTGGAAGTTTTCCCGCCTTCTATCAGCAGTAAAAAAGCCGCCTACATTTTCCGCCCGACTGGAAGCAGTGGCTTCGCCAACATCCCAATAGGCGAATACATCCGCGATGTCAGAGCCTACGACGAGGAAGGCAAGGAACTCAATGTCACCCAGTTTGACCAAACCCAATTTCTAATTAAGCCAAGTCAAGACTTATATCGCATTACCTACCAAGTCTGGGAACCAGACGAAACTTTCCAAAGAGATTTTCACCCCCACGGTTTAATGGTTCGCAACAAGGAACTCTACCTCATCAATTTTCATTTGGCTTTGGGCTATATGAACAACTTCATTTACAAATCCTATAAGGTCAACATACACCACGAAGGAGGAAAGGAAGTACGGGAAGATATGACTTATACGCAGTTAGAAAACCACACTATGTTTTTAGGTAAGCTGCGAGAAAGCTCTTTTGAAGTTAATGGCATTCCCTACGAGATAAAAGTTTATAGCGAAGATGACACCCATAGCACTTCGCACTTGCACAAGCAGGTGCAGGAAATCGTAAAAGATGCCTTGGACGCAATTGGTCACAAGCGCGCTCAACATCAAAAGTTTAATATCATTATCAAAGACGATAAAAGCAGAGCGGGCTTCGGCGGCTCTGTTCACGGTGATGCCTACACTTTCGTTTTACCCAACACCAAAAACAAGCAGGTATTTAGGCAGCGCTTAAATCACGTCTTAATGCACGAAGTACTGCACACGCTCACTCCATTTCAGTTGCACAGTCATATTACCGATTTAGAACACCGTAGTCAGTTCGAATACTCGGAACATTTATGGCTTTACGAAGGCATAACCGAATACCTTGCGCTGTCCATACTTTTAAGAAGCAAAAGAATTGACGAAAAAGATATGCGCCGTCAGCTAAGCAAAAAATACAATCGCGCGAAAAGTTTTCCGCCGGCGGCAATGACTGATGTATCCCTTAATAGAGGTAAAGAGCGCTACGCTCCTATGGTGGACAATGTCTATTACAAAGGAGCACTCATCGGATTTGTTTTGGATATGGAAATATATAGACTCAGTAATGGTCAGTGGACTTTGCTCGATGCGCTCAAGACTTTGAATAACAGTTACAATTACGACACGCCCTTTCAGGAAGATGAGTTGATTGATGAGCTGAGCAAGATTACCGAAATTGATTTGAATCCATTTTACAAGCGCTTTATTGCCAGCGATCAAATGATTGACATTAACAAGTTCATTCCTTTAATCGGCTGGGAGTTTCTTGAAGAAAAAGAATACGAAGAGCTGAGCTTCGGCGCTTTTAAACTAAAGTCTGATGAAGTCGCACACGCCTTCTATTTTGAAAAAGTAGGGGAAAACAATTTGCGCGTACAAGAGCGCGACATATTGCGTGCTATGGATGGAGAGGAAATCAATAGCGAAAACTATCACAAGGCAATTACTGACTTGCTCGACCCTCAGCGAGGAGAAGTAATCGCTATCCAAGTGGAGCGCGATGGAAAATTAGTCCAGTTACAAGGTATTCCAAAAGCAAGTACCTATTCGATTAAAAATAACATTCACGAAATCGATACGGCTACTGAAGAACAGCTTGAATTTCGTCGCGCCTTTTTGTTCGGCAAAAATTAAGAATGGGTATACGCTCTCAGTTACTCAAGCCGCTGGCAAAGGCCTTTGTCAGCAAAATGAAGCACGACAATGAAAACGCGGTTTCGAATCAAAAGAAGATTTTACATAAAATCGTCCAAAAAGCCAAGCACACTGCTTTTGGACAAGATCATCGCTTCGATAAAATACATACTTACGCAGATTTTAAAATGGCGGTGCCCATACGAGATTACGAAGCCTTAAAACCTTACGTCGATAAGATCATTTGGGGTGCTAAGGATGTGTTGTGGCCGGGCTTTCCGAAATACTTTGCCAAAACTTCTGGGACAACTTCTGGCGCCAAATATATTCCAGTAACCGCCGACTCAATTGACAATCACGTTAACGGTGCACGCAATGCACTGCTAAATTATGCAGAGATTAGCGGCAACTACGCCTACGCAGATGGCAAGATGATTTTTTTATCCGGTAGCCCTACTCTGCATACTACGGGGGAAATTCCAACAGGTCGACTTTCGGGTATCGTTAATCATCACGTGCCTTCGCTGGTGCAGATCAATCAATTGCCTTCTTACCATACCAATTGCATAACTGATTGGAGCTCAAAACTAAACGCCATTATTGGTGAAACCATAGATCAGGATATGCGTCTGGTTTCTGGCATTCCTCCTTGGATTCAAATGTACTTCGACCGCATTATGGAAACAGAACACAAGTCCATTGGCGAAGTTTTTCCCCAACTCAATTTGCTGGTTCACGGTGGCGTTAATTTTAGCCCTTACGAAGCGCGGCTGCGAGAATCGGTTGGCCGTGAAATAGATATGCTCGAACTCTATCCTGCATCGGAAGGCTTTTTTGCTTTCGACGATTTTCGCGACGAGGGTCTTATCCTCAACACGAACTCGGGTATTTTTTACGAGTTTGTAAAGGTTCAAGATTTTAATAAAACGGATGCCATTCGATATTCTTTGGGGCAAGTGGAAGCGGGGGTAAATTATGCAATGCTTATTAGCAGCAATGCGGGTTTATGGGCTTACCTGGTTGGTGATACTGTGCGCTTTACTTCTTTGGAACCCTATCGCATTAGCGTGACCGGTCGAATAGAGCATTTTATTTCTGCCTTTGGTGAACACGTTATTGATAAAGAGGTATGCGAATCTATGAAACGCGCTTGCGATACGGCTAGTGAACAGGTCGTAGAGTTTACGGTTGCGCCGAATATGGGTGGGCCGGATGAATTGCCTTTTCATGAATGGTTTGTTGAATTTGAAGAAGAGCCGCGCGACCTAGAAACCTTTACGCAGTATTTAGATCGCGCACTTTGTGAGCAAAATGCTTACTACTACGATTTGATTAAGGGTGAAATTTTGCAGGAGTTAAAAATTCGAGCGGTGCCTCGTGGTACTTTTCATGCTTATATGGAATCGATTGGAAAATTGGGTGGGCAGAATAAGGTGCCGCACTTGGCGGATAATCGGAAGATTGCGGATGGATTGTTGGCGGTGTTGAGGAAGGATGAGGCTCACAAATAATCCTCACAAACAATCGCCCTGATTTTAATCAGGGCGTAACGAGTGGGCGACTTGCAGTCGCCACGTTAGTACATCAGGCTTAGAACTTAAATGAGTAGAGGACGTTCAGT
>CAZZIZ010000212.1:4123-5625 GCA_964654535.1 uncultured Chitinophagales bacterium | reverse complement strand
TCGCTCAACACCTTGGCAGGAGCTTCCTCTGGTCGCTCTGCACGGTGGAGCTCAATACACTTGCCAAGCACCTCATACCGCTTCTATCCAGGCTGCAGGTTCGGAGCAAATTCCTAAGAGTTCCCTTTAGTCATTAAGATGAGATTGTTCCGCATTCCAACCCTGATGCGGTAGAAATAAATTGTACTCCCCTCCATTTAAGGGAGCGGGTAAATGCCGTTAAGTTATCGTTGATTCATCTCAAGTAGAAGCGACGAAGAATAGATTAATCGCTTGAAACAGGACGGGCCTTTAAGGATTCGTGACGAGAGAGGCGAGAAGCGTTGGCCAGCACGGCGCTACGGAAGGGCTTCCGTTGAATTGTGGAGTGAATATAGACGAAGCAGATGGCAGGCTGAAAACCGTGCTACCGTTGAAAGCTCGGCGTGCAAAGGCTCGCCGAACGACATCACGGAGACTTAAAAGCCCTTGACTTTTTTTGCTTACTTTTTTTGTCAAGAAAAAAAAGTAAGACCGGTACAGCAGCCCCTATAGGATAAACGACTTGCCAGATTAGACTCGGAACTACTTTTCCAAACGCCAAAACTTCAGAATGGCTCCTCAATTTAATGACATTAAGGGAGGGGCAGGGGGAGGGTTCTCGCTATGTAGATCGAATTATGCAGTCTTATCAGTCCCGTGGGTATTACCCTAAGTCAAAAATATGATACGGCTAGAAGGCAATTGCCCAAAAGACTAATCCTTCAACGCAGCCTTACGCATCACTTTTCTCACCTCTAGAATGTTGAGCAACAAGTAAGGTATGTAAGAAACCGAAGTGCTTATGGCTGCACCTATGGCGCCGTATTTAGGAATCAAGTACAGATTCAAACCAAAGTTCACAATAAGCGACAAAACCAAATTGATCGCTCTATTGCGCGCGTAGCCTTGATAATCCAGAAATTGGTTGAAGAAAACCGACAGCGTAAAAACAAGTAAATAGCCAGTTAATATTTGCAAGGGTAAAATTGATCCGCCGTATTCAATTCCAAAAAGCAGCGGAATGATGTAAGGAGCAGTAAGGATAATCGCTAGAGCAACTAGTAAAAAGAACAGGGCGTTATAACCAACTAGTTTGCTGAACAGCGCTTTCAGTTCCGCATGATTTTCGCGATTCATTTTAGCAAAGACTGGCATCGTGCCCATCGCGATTGCATAAGATATGTGTGGCAATTTGGTAACTATCTGTTTGGGAATGGCGTATAGTCCCACCTCAACATCAGTACTTAGCCAGCCAATCATTATCGAATCAATTTCGGTAGCAACAGCAAAACCTATGCTTATAAGGAACAAGGGGATACTGTAATTGAAAATTTCCTTGACCATTTCTCTATTGGTATCCTTGAGTTCCTTCAATCCACCAGGTAGCTCTTTTTTGGAAAGCCAAAAACCCAATAGGGTGCTAACAAAAAGAGCTGCAGAAAAGCCCCAGACAATATTGATAATCTTTACCGAGAAAAATT
>CAZZIZ010000212.1:1675-4023 GCA_964654535.1 uncultured Chitinophagales bacterium | reverse complement strand
ATTTTATCCGTCCCATTGTGCTGCGCAAAGAATTTACTGGTAGCCCGCACACCAAAAAGACTAAAAAGAAAAACAATTGTAAAGATGGAATAGAAGTAAGACCAGGTGCCCCATTTTTCAGGACCAAGTACACGAGCCAAGTAAATATTGGTAATAAAGAAAGCGGGAAAGGCTACCGCTTTCGCAGCAATTCCCCAAGAAGTTTCTTTTAGTAATTTCTTTTTCATTGCTTCCTATTCAACCAATCTGAAAAGTCGACTTTAGTCAACTCAGTAAGCAATCGTATATCATCTGCATAGTGCTCATGCAACATTTGAGCCGTAGCAGGGTTCAGTTTTTCTTGCTCACTACTTTCCGTCATTTGGTTGCGGATATAGGTGCCAATTTTTACAATGCCTAGAGCACGTAGAATAGGAACAATTCCCTCTAAACCAGATTTGGTGATGAATTGACGCGTGTTTTGAACGAGGTATGTCAAATAAGGGTAGCGACTTTTTTTAGTCGTATTGGATTTGTCCAATAATCCTTCCGGCTCGAAGGCTTCCAACTCAAGGAAAGAAAGGACATCATTGTAAAAACCTTGCGCATCTGACTTTATATCGTCAAACTTTTTGACCAATATTTGCTCGCTATCAAACAATGCATAGTACTCCTCTAAATGCATGGCGTAATGATACTCCAGAAAAAGGTCAGGCCGCATTTCAATTGCTTTTTCAAAACTGGTGTAATTAATGACCCCTCTTTGCTTCAAATAGCGATACAAGGAAAACAACTGCTGTGGAGGGTAGCGTAACACCAAAATAAGTTTGACCGCTGCATTGTACTCATGAATACGCTTCGCTGTTCCTGAGTTAATCAGGTACTCAACCGAAAGTTCTCCGAATAATTTTTGCTTTTTGGCTGGACTGAAAAAATCGTGATACCAATCAAGACTTTTAGAAGCATCCGGATTTTCAACGCCAGGCATTCTGCTCAGTGTTGGGTTGAAATATTGAAGCTCTTTTCTTTCTGGAATAAATATCTCAGGATGTTTATTCAAGTTATCGCTCAGCCAAGTAGTGCCACTCTTTGCTGCTCCAATGCCGATAAAGGAAATAGGAAATCTGTCTATTCTTACTTCCATGCACTGAGATCTAATCCGGTTAGTTTTTCAGAGCGTAGAATATCTAGCATGAATTCCTCTTGCAAACTAGCGCGCAAGCCTTCATCTAGCTTTTCAAATTCGGTTTCCTTAGCGTTCAATCGAAGGACGACGTCTTTCAGTCCCATCGACTTCAATTTTGCGACCACGTTAGACAGACCCATTTGGGTCATCACATTCGTAAAGGCACCCATTGCTTTTGAAACAAGAACCGAATTACTAGATTTAGCTTTCTTGCGATTAACCATAAAATCGGAAGGAACGAAAGTTTGATCAACATTAAGAAAACTGTATACCTTTTTCAAAGTGTTTTGTGCCTGTCCTACTATTTGATCTAAGGTTAAAAACAGAATATTTGCTTTGGGGAAAAGCGCCAAGTAGTGGGCTATGAAAGGTGCGTATTTGCTTCTTTCGAGTAGTTCAGGCTCTTCCTGTATTGCTTGCTCAAACGGACGACTTTCTTTTTTCAGGTAGTGTTTGAACATCAAGTACTGCGAGTATGAGCGATCGACGGGGTTTCTTAGGCAGATGATTAGTTTAATATCCGGATATAGACTTTGAATCTTCCTTGCAGCTTCATCGTCGTATATATAGGAAGCACTAAACTCGCCTACCTTTTGGTCAAGCCGACAATGGGCAAAGTGTTTATCATACCAAGCTAATGATTTACCATAGTTGCTATTTGGCCCGTGGATATAGGAGACTTTTTGGTTGAAGTAAAGAACTTCTTTAGGTACGGATAAACACAGCTCTGGATGGCCATCGATCCAATCTGCAACTTGAGTTGTGCCGGATTTCGGTGCACCGATTCCCATGAAGTAAAGCGATCTATAATTTGGCTTGTCGCTCACTGGTTAAACGATTGATACAGTTTTTCTAATGAGATAAGATAAGTGCTTAAATCATATTGTTTGACCGTCTCTGCGGCATTTTGGATCAATTTCTTTCTCAAGCTCTCTGATTCCAAGGAGAGAAGTTTGGCCGCTAAATCCTGCGGATCTTTCATTCTAAAGTACAAAGCATCCTTATTGTCGATTGCTACTTCGGCCATTCCTGGTCCATCAGTAGTTACCATTGGAACGCCCATAGCCATTACCTCTAGTTGAGTCATTGGCAAACCTTCGAAGTGGGAGGGTAGCGCTAAAGCGTCTATAGCAGTATAAAGCAATGGCATTTGATTAAAGTAGCCGATGTGATTTACCTGATC
>CAZZIZ010000212.1:0-1575 GCA_964654535.1 uncultured Chitinophagales bacterium | reverse complement strand
TCGACAAAATTGTAAAGAAGGGAAACTTCCTTCTCGTCAACATTGGATTTCGAGACCATCAGTTCCTTCATTGAATTGGAAACCGCGACAAATCGATCAACTATTGATCGACTTCTTTTTAGGAAGCGCGGATAGCTATAGTTTTCGACCGCACTGTTAAAATCACTCCCAACGATTTGGCCGTGTTGATGCAGAATTAATATGAGGTCTTTGCAAAAGAACTTTTTTAATAAATAGCCAAAGACCTCCGAACGAAACAAGTGACAGTGTAGAATTTTGATATCCTTCTCTAATACAAAATCCCGAATTTCATAAAGTGGACTCAATGAGTATTTAGATTGACTTGGAAGAATTCGAATGTTATCGTGAGCGATTTGAGTCTCGATATCTTTCTTGCGGAGCGCTATGGCATAGATGTTCTTATTTTCAACCTGGCGTTCAAATATCTGCTTGATAATTGTTTGCGCGCCTCCTAAGCCAAGACTATCTATTAGATGTAAAACTTTCAATCGCTTAGGAAATAATTTGTTTCAGTACTTCTTCGTATTGGGACATCCCTTTGTCCCAATTGTAAGTATTTAAAATTCTACTCCGCCCTTTTTTACCTAATTCCTCTACGCGCGCATCATCCGAGGTTAGATTTTCTAAGACCGACCTCAGTTTTAGGACGTTGTTGGGTTCAATAGCAATGCCAGCTTCTCCCACAGATTCTGGACATCCAGCCACATTTGAAGTAATAGTCGCACAGCCAGCGCTCATTGCTTCAAGTAGAGACTTACTCGCGTTTTCCTTTGAAGAAACCAAACTATATATCGATGCAGATTCTAGAAGGTTTTTGTACTTGTCTGACTTATTATCAAGCCAACCGTGTAGTATGACCTTTGTTTTAGACCTAGAAGCCTTTTTTTCAAGTTCCTGGCGCACTGGACCATCTCCACAGATATGAATTTCGTAGCCTAAGTCTTTTTCGCTTGCAGCATCCACCAACTCTAAAAATCCCTTTCGGCCGAGTAGTCTACCAGTTGAAAGTATAATTTTCCTTTTTTGTTTCGGCTTAAATTGATCGGGATCAAAGCCTTCTCGGATTACCTTATAGGGTACACGCGGATTTACACGCGAATTGCCTAGACCTGCCAGATAGTTTGAACCAGTAAAGTTTCCGGAAGAAGCATTAAGGACTCTTTTAAGAATCGGTAGAGTAAAATTGTGCAGAAAAGTGAAGCGTTCTTCGTTGTATCCTGGAATATCACTGCCGTGACTTGTATTAATAAAAGGAATCGAAAACTTGTTTTTTACTTGGAGCGCGAGGATGCCAGTGGGAATTGCAAAGTGATTATGGCAGGCGTCGTAATTGTTCTCTTTCAAATGCTTAAACAAGGGGCGACGAGCCTTAAAAATGAAACTCAACATTTCATGCGGATGGCAAAGTTCTTTCTTCGATCTCCAGCAGTCCACACGATGTATCTCTAGTCCATTTTTACGCTCAATATTTGGTAAGCCCTCAAAACCCATAGTAAACACGGTTACCTTATGACCCCTTTGAGCATAACGCTCCGCAATTTCGTAGCTGATTGG
>CAZZIZ010000211.1:0-5661 GCA_964654535.1 uncultured Chitinophagales bacterium | reverse complement strand
GGGGCACGCCCATCTCTTAACAATTTTTACCTAACAAAAGTTACTAATGAGCTAGCACGCTTGCGCATTATGTTTGAGACTTAAAGAATTCATTTTGGAAAGCTTAATCAATCCACACCTAAAACACACCTATGAAAAAGCAAGTACTAAACAAATGCACAGTTAGTGCGCCCAATGATCTTGAAATCGTAAGTGCCATTCAACAAGGAGGCCCCAAACTAGATAAGGTTCTGCTCAGCCTATACCAAATTGAGGGTATAAAAGGCAGCGTGTTTAGATACGTTCTGGCCAATAACGGAAACGAACAGGACGCCGACGATGTCTACCAAGACGGTATCTGCGCTATGATTCTCAACATACGCTCCGACAAATTCAATGGTGACACCTCCATTAGACACTACCTTTTTAGAATCTGCGTAAACACCTGGCTCAAGCGCTTGAAAAGAGCCAAGCTCAACAGGAGCTATGCGAAGAAGCGTAAAGAACAATTGGTAATCAACTACGACACACCTGACAAAAAACTCAGCAGAGCGAATCGAAACTTACAGATCAAAGAAATGATGAGTCGCTGCGATCCCAACGCGAGAGATGTCTTGGGTCTTTGGAATCTATCCTACTCTTTTAAGGAAATCGCAGAAGCGCTTAGCCTCAAAAATGCAGCTGCCGCTAGAAAAATAAAATTCAAAGCACTAAAAAAACTTACGGTACTCGTGCACGAGTATCCAGATTTAATGGAACACTATGGCGGCTAATTCCTTGGCTGTCCAACAATGCTTCTGCAAAACTAAATGAGTTTGCAGCAAAATAAAGCGGAGAGAAAAATAACGTTCACTCTTAATACAACCAAGCCGATTTGAATGCCACCAGCGGGCAACCCGGCCCCACCTATACGAACATTTTCTCTTTGTTCGCCTATCCCTAAGGCGATGACCGCACTAAAATTTTCTAGGGCGGTCATTTTTTTTCACAAATTCTAACAATGCCCTACTCCACTCCTCTGGCCGTTCCAACATTGGGTAGTGGCCCGTTTCAGGCAAGGTATGAATCTGAGCGTTTTTGATATACTCATCTAAAACCCTGGCCATATCAATAACCGCAACCGGATCATTCTCTGCCCACAAAATTAAACTGGGCAGCTTGGTTTCTTTTAATGCTCCTATCCAACGATCGTAGTTATCATAGCGTTGATTGATGTACCGAGTTATTTTAGAAAGTGTTTTGCGCCCCTCGTTGTGTAAGAGCAGTTGCCAAAGTTCTTTCATCTCTTGTTCGTCAAATAATTCTTGATTGTACCAAATGTTTCTCATATTCCGAACGAAGGTTCGCTCCATTGCAAACTTGGCGACGAGTTTTCCAGTAATCGGATTCTTGAGAAGCCTTTGAATAAATCTGAGCTTAGCCATATCTATCAGCATACTACCATTGCATAAACAAAGCGAGTTTATGGTGAACGGAAGCTCGCCGGCATTATCGCGTGCTATCAGTTCCGTTGCGACTGAGGTGCCATAGTCGTGGGCGACTAGGTGCATGTCTGCTATCTCCAATTCTTGCCACAACTTTGTTGCAATCGAAGCCTGATCGGCGAGCAGGTATTGATTATTGACCGGCTTATCCGAAAGTCCAAAACCCAAATGATCGTGAACAATGATGCGATGCTCAGGGAAACGAGATATAACTTTATGGTAATCAAAACTGCAGGAAGGATAACCATGTAAAATGCAAATTACTTCCTCAGCTTCGGAATTATGGTCAATACAAAAAATGGAATGCCCATCAATTTCAATAAACCGCCCATTTGCCCTCCAAGTACCAATATCCATTTGCCAAAGGTCTGAAATTACTTTTTATGAAATTGACTTTACTTCTAGAGAACGCATTTACATTGCCTATAGACAACACCGCAATAAAGCCTTAAATTCGATTCACCAATCTACTTCCAAAACCAATCAAGTAAAAATAATTGAAAGCCACATTCACAGAAGAACAAAAATTCAACCAATGGTGGCTGTGGCTTATACACATAGGTCTAGTTGTCCTAGCACTATACGCGGTCTATGTACAGCTGATTATGGGTGAAGATTTCGGTAACAATCCTATGTCTTCGGCAGGAGTACTTCTTTTCGCCCTATTCATTTTCGCATTTATTGGAATGTTTCTTTGGACTCGCCTGAAAACCGAAATTGATAGCGAAATAATAAAAGTGAACTATGTTCCATTTCTAAGTAAAAGCGTAGACTGGAAAGACGTAGCCTCGGCTAATATAGTTGACTATGGTTTTATTGGTGGTTGGGGAATCCGCTACACTAAAAAATACGGTAAAGTATATAACACCAGCGGAAGTAAGGGGCTGGCCATCGAACTGAAAAATGGTGACAAGTTTCTCATTGGAACACAACAAGAAAGTGAGCTAGGTGATTTCCTTGCTAAGCATTTTAGTCCAGCGTAAAGCGAATGCGTTATTTTCTTCATCTCGCTTACGAAGGGAGCAACTACAGCGGTTGGCAAAGACAAAAAAACACAGCCAACACCATTCAAGAAATAATAGAGCAAAAGCTCAAGCAAATCTTCAAAAAAGAAATTGTTCTTTACGGATGCGGTCGCACCGACGCTGGCGTTCACGCGAGCCAATATGTTGCCCATATAAATCTTGAACAGGCACCCACTTTTGATTTAAAATTTCGGCTCAACAAAAACTTACCCGACGACATCGCCGTTTTCGAAGTTATTGAAGTCCAAGAAAATCAACACTGCCGATATGATGCCGACTTAAGAAGCTACGACTATTTCATACACTGGCACAAGGACCCGGCGCTTATGCGTTACAGCTTATTTTTTCCTGACAAAAAATTGGACTTTGACAAAATGAAACGTGCAGTGGAGCTTATCCGCAACACCCAAGACTTCAAAAATCTCTGCAAGCAACCAGACGTTTACGACAATACTATTTGTTATATCAGCAATGCCGAGCTTTTTATCGACGAAGAAAGAGGCCGATTGCGCTTCACGGTTAGTTCCAATCGCTTTTTACGCGGCATGGTGCGCTTATGCGTATTCTTTTTACTGCAAGTTGGAACAGGAAAAATGTCCCTAGAATTATTTGAGCAAATACTCAAGCAAGAAAAGGATCTAAAAGAAAAGCAGCCTGCCCTACCCAACGGGCTTTTTCTAAGCAAGGTCAACTATCCTTTCTTAGTACTGGAAAATAAGCATCAGCTCATCACTATGCTTAAAATGGGCCTGCAATAAGCCTTCTCCTTCGAGCAATTATTTCACTACAATTTCGTGGACCTCATTTATTCCGTCCCCCAAAATCTGTAAGAAATAAATTCCCGAAGCAAGGTCGGACAAAGAAATAGAAAGAGACGCACCCTCCAATTTATGCGAGGCCATTAACTTCCCATCTACACTGCTCAATAAAGCCTCGACCTTTTGAAAATCGGGCAACTCAATCTTCAGCACCTGACCATCGACAGGATTTGGAAACACATTTGCGACGCGAAGGACGTCAGCAATTCCCGACCCAAAACCATCTGCCGCACTTAGGTCTTCAAGCTCTGCAGGCGAAAGGACTTGATTGAAAATGTATAGCTCATCGAGTATGCCTATAAAATTTCCGCCACAAGACTCACCATTTTCATCGACGAAAGCACCAACAGCGAGATGCGCAGTATTTTCAGTAGCCGCAGAAAACAAAGAACCCTCCCTAGTAAGTTCAAGTTCAACAGCTTCATTGTCAATATACAATTGCGCCCTATCCAAGCCATCACTAGTATCAATACTGGGGTCGTAAGTAAAAGCGACGTATTTCCACTCGTCACCTGCACTAAATAATCCAGGTGCAGATTCAAACAACAAAGCATCGGCGCCATCGCTCGATCCAGAAATATTAAAGGCCACCCCACCGTCGGCTGCGATGGCTAAATAAAATTGCTCTTGATTTTCGGCACAACTATTAGGCAAGTGCTTACTAACTATTACCATTTCCGAACCTACACCAATTGTCTTCACCCAAGCGGCGATAGAAATGGCTTGGTCTTCCCGAATGAAAAATTCATCCAAGTGATCGCCCGCATCAATAAAAGCACTGCCACTAAACAAAGTTGCTTGACCCTCTTGCTCGAAACGATTGTCAACACTATTAATCCCGTTGCCGATACCTTGAATTATGCTTGCTCCTTCGGAATTTGTCTCTCCTTCGTTCAGCGACCAATATGCCAATGGTAAAGTGGTATCGCTTGTCAAAACACGAACGCTGTCCATTACGACAGCATCAAGTGGTTGATCCAAAGCATTAACCGGCACCGCACCAATTTCCTGCACGATATTAAAGTTCGTAAACACCCTCCCAAAAACCGGATGCGCAGAACTAAGCGGAGCAACATCGTGGTCGAGAAAAGTATTGTTCACCAAGTTTATAAAAAACTGACTTGTACCAGAGTTGGGACCCGAGTTGGCCATAGAAAGTGTTCCAGCCAGATTACTCAAGCCCTCACCAAATTCATCTTCGATAATGACCCCAGAACCACCAGCACCGGTTCCCGTAGGATCGCCACCTTGGATGACGAAGTCATCAATGATCCTATGAAAAATTATCCCGTCATAAAAACCAGCATTCGCCAAATCAATAAAGTTTCCAGAAGTAATCGGCGAAAGATTCTCCGTCATTTCTACCACAAAGTCACCTTGGTTGGTGTAAAAGGTAATCAAGGTTTGCGCGGAAGTACTGTAACTCAAGCAGGCGAACAAGACGAGTAATGACAAGGATTTTTGGAGCGTTTTCATATCTATTAAATTAGGAATTTTCTTTTGTTGGTTTCAATAAGTTGGAGGAAATTTGATTTGGGCGTGCCCCCTTCTGGCTGCGCCAAGGGGTCGGGCTTTCGGCCGTCGCTCTGTTCTCCTGTCTGCACGCATCGCCCCTCCAGCACTAAGGTGCTGAGGGCTCGGCGATTGCCAGCAACAGGAGCTTCACAAAGGCCTCTATCCCTCACGCGAATTCAATCCTTAATCGTTCCGACATTCATTTCAGTCGGAATGCATAAGCAGGCGACTTGTAGTCGCCACGTACTCTTGCAAAAGCGCATGAACTCAAAGGATTGGACTTATCCGAAGGAGCTGGAAATTCCAAGGTTAGGTGCGGACACGAGCGCAACGCTCGCGCCAACATTGAGTCTATCCATAACGTGCACATTCGGAACATTCCTTCTAAAAACAGCAAATCCACTTTTGTCCGTAAATTGAACTAACTGTTCAATCAAAAAAGGACAAAATGAAATCTCATATCGTCGATAACCAATCTCCTGTTCTGGATAAGGTCAACTTGTTTTCTATTGATCCTGTATTGAAAAACATCTTGCAGAAACAAGACCTCACTTGGGCAGAAAAAACAATAAGCGATTATGGAGCATACATTGGCTCCCGGGAATGGATAAAAAAAGGAAGACAAGCCAATCAATACCCGCCCAAGTTTTATCCCACCAACGAAAAGGGATTTCGAATTGACGAAATTGAATTCCACCCCAGCTACCACGAGCTAATGCAATTGGCAACAGAGAACCAAGTACATAGCCTAGCCTACGTCTCCAAAAAACCCAACGCTCATATCGCGCGCTTTATCCTGAACTATTTGGACAATCAAAACGAAGCAGGAACAAGCTGCCC
>CAZZIZ010000210.1:0-5678 GCA_964654535.1 uncultured Chitinophagales bacterium | reverse complement strand
TACTATCCCTCACGCTTAGCTCTCTGCAAAACAAAGCGTGAGGGATAGAGGCCTTTGTGGAGCTCCTGTTGCAAAAGACAAGAATAGTTCTTAGCTCCCTAGAGCTAGATGAACTGTTTGGCTTTTGTAGAACAGAGCGACGGCCGAAAGCCCGACCCTTTGCGAAGCAAGAAGGGGCACGCCCAATGACCTGAAATCAAATGCTTAAATTTGCATATGCGTTACTTACTTTTTGCTGCACTTATTCTTCTGAGTATTTCATCTTGTAACCCGGTGAAAGAACCCGAGTTCAGAGATTTTAAAAACCTACGAGTTGTCGATTCTAATTCCGACTTCATTGAAATAGCGGCCGATGCTATTCTGTATAATCCCAACTCATTTGGAATTAATCTGTCGGGAGCCGAATTTGATGTAAGTGTGGAGGAAGAAAAGTTGGGTGTCGTAAAGCAAGATGATTTTGCGAACATTAATGCCAAAGAAGAATTTGTTTACCCTATAAATGCGAAACTAGATTTAGCCAATTTGCAAAAGGGCTTTCTAGGAAAGTTGGGAAAGGCGCTACAAATTTTTGCCGATGGCGAAATGGATCTACAAATCGAAGGACATTTCACGGTGCAGGTTATGAAGAAGGATATCCGTATTCCCATTACTCATCGGGAAAAGGTGCCTATAAAGTAAGTTCAGGTTGATAAAAGTCAATTGTCAAGCGGTTTTTATACAATGTGTGACGATAGTGGCGATTTAATTAATGACTATCTTTAAGCGTAATGTACTTCAAGGACAAAGTAGTTTGGATTACGGGCGCCTCTTCAGGAATTGGTGAGGCCTTAGCTGTTCAGTTTGCTCAAAGTAAAGCCAAGTTGGTTTTATCGGCTCGACGCATTTCCGAGTTAGAGCGGGTGCAGTCCTTGTGTTTAGAATACACCAACCATTGTTTGGTTTTACCATTAGATCTTTCGGAAAATAATTTGTTGGAAGAAAAGGTAAACGAGGTGTTGGCTCATTATAATCAAATCGATATTCTGGTTAACAACGGAGGGATTAGTCAGCGGGCTTTAGCGCTGGATTCTCCTATGGAGGTAGAACGTCGAATAATGGAAGTCAACTATTTTGGAAGTGTGGCTTTGACCAAGTTTGTTGGTGCTGCTATGCAAAAAAGGCAAAGTGGGCATATTGCCGTAGTAAGTAGTATCCTCGGTAAGTTTGGTGTTCCTTATCGCTCCACCTATGCGGCGTCGAAACACGCCCTTCAAGGATATTTTGAAAGTTTGACGCCGGAATTGAAAAAGAACAATATCGATGTTACGCTTGTCTGTCCTGGCTACGTAAAAACCAATGTAAGCTTGAACGCCATTACGGAAGATGGCACCAAGCATGGTAAAATGGATCCGGGGCAAAACAAAGGCATGGCGCCCGAAGAGTGTGCCGCTCAAATTGTCAAAGCAATTAGAAATAAGAATCAAGAAGTTTATATAGGGGGACGGGAGGTTTGGATGGTTTACATACATAAGTACTTTCCTGCATTGTACAGATTATTGTTGCCGAGAACGAATCCTGTAAATTAAGTTAAGAATGAAACCATACATAAGTGGGATACAGCAAGTAGGTATAGGGGTTGCAAATTGTCACCAAGCCTGGGAGTGGTACCGTAAAGTTTTTGGAATGCAGATTCCAGTTTTTGAAGAGGCTGCTGTTGCAAATTTAATGTTGCCATATACTGGTGGGCAACCACAGAGCAGACACGCTGTTCTGGCGCTTAACCCTGAAGGCGGCGGAGGCATGGAAATTTGGCAATACACTGAGCGAATACCGCAAAAGCCAGACTTTGAAGTGCGTTGTGGCGACTTGGGTATATTTCTCGCCAAGATAAAATCGCGCGATATTATTAAAACCCACGCCCAGTATGAAGAGATGGGTGTAGAAATTTTGACTGAACCATCGAAAGGTCCAGATGGTAAGAATCACTTTTATGTCAAAGATCCTTACAATAACATTTTTGAAATAGTTGAATGTGTTACTTGGTTCAACAACAAAAAATTGATGTCTGGTGGACCAGTAGGGTGTACCATTGGCGTGACCGATATGGACAAGTCCATCGCTTTTTACAACCACTTACTTGGCTACGATACTGTAGTCTATGACGAAACGGGGAACTTTGCTGATATGAAAGAATTGCCTGGTGGTGATTCTGCTTTCCGCAGAGTATTACTGCGCCACCGCGATCCGCGCAGAGGTGCGTTTTCTAGATTCTTTGGCAATAGCATGATTGAATTGCTCGAAGTAAAAGATCGTCAGCCGGAGAAGATTTACGAAAATCGTTTTTGGGGCGACTTGGGATTCATACATCTATGTTTTGATATAAGCGGTATGGACGAGTTGAGAAAAAAGTGCGAAAACTATGGTTACCCTTTCTCAGTGGATAGTGCTATAAAGCACAATGAGACTTTTGATATGGGAGAAGCGAGCGGGCAGTTTTCTTACATTGAAGATCCGGATGGAGCTTTAATAGAGTTTGTTGAAACCCACAAAATTCCAATATTGAAAAAGTTTGGATGGTATCTTGATTTGAGAAAACGCCGATCTGAAAAGCACTTGCCCGATTTGGTTTTCAAAGCGATGTCTTTGAATCGTGTTCGTGACTAAATTGATTTCCTCACGCCTCTAATCTTCTAAGCTGATCCCAGAAGCTGTAAATATAGATCAGGTAATTCTCAACTTTTCGGAAGAAAGCCTGACCTTTATGAATATCAGTCTCGGCTTCGTAATGTTTGGAGTAGCGCTAGAGCTGAGTATTAACGATTTTAAAAGAATTTTTGAGCAACCGCGACCAGCATTGATAGGAGTTGTTTCGCAATTCCTCGTTCTTCCTATGCTCACTTTTTTGTTGGTTTTGATTATGAAACCTCAGCCTAGTTTGGCATTGGGTATGTTTTTGGTTGCGGCTTGCCCGGGTGGAAATATTTCCAATTTCTTCAGTCTGTTTGCAAAGGGTAATCCAGCTTTGTCTGTAACGCTTACTGCTATTGCAACTACAGCGGCCATCGTAATGACGCCGTTTAATTTTTATTTCTGGGCAGAATTGTATGAACCAACCAGTGCGCTTTTGACCAGTGCTAGTGGTGAGATTAGCGTTAGTCCTTTTGATATGTTTTGGACAATTCTAACTTTACTCGGGTTGCCATTGCTTTTGGGTATGTTGGTGGCAAGTAAGTGGCCTGCCCTTGCCAAACGACTTTCGAAGCCCATGAATTTTTTTTCTATTTTGCTTTTTGGAGGTTTTGTTGTTGCGGCTTTCTACAACAACTTTGATTTCTTTTTGCAATACGTTCATTTAGTTTTGCTACTGGTTTTTCTGCATAACTTCATTGCGATGTCGACGGGATATACTTTGGGGAAACTGGGAAGAGTGGGAGAGCGTAACAGTCGATCACTGGCGATTGAAACAGGGATACAAAACTCAGGCCTGGGCTTGATCTTAATTTTCAATTTCTTTGGCGGGCTCGGTGGTATGGCGGTTGTAGCTGCTTGGTGGGGCATTTGGCATATGGTTGCTGGATTTGCAATTGGTTTTTATTGGTCGAGGAAAGAGGTGCTTGAATAATGAAATACGGTCAAACTATTGTTTACGATATCTGTAGGAAAGCGGTAGGCGTTTTTATGCGGTTCTTTTATTGGCGCATTCGTATTCGTGGATTTAACTGGAAACGCTTGTCAAACCGCCCAGTTATGTTTGTCAGTAACCATCAGAACGCCTTGATGGATCCGCTGTTTCTACCCTGTTATACTCCTTTGAGACCTTCTTTTTTAACGCGTTCCGATGTGTTCGTACCTCCAGTAATGGACAAGATTTTATACACACTCAAATTGCTGCCGATTTTTCGTAAACGGGATGGGCTTGCATCACCAAGGAAGAACAGGGTGATTTTTAACAAGTGCGTTCAACTGCTACAGGACAAGGAGTCTATTCTAATTTTTCCAGAAGGTAGCCACGATATAAATAGACGCTTGCGCCCTTTAAAAAAAGGCTTCGCAGATATTTTATTTCAAGCTGAAGAAAAAAGTAACTGGACTTTGGATTCTTGGATAGTTCCTCTGATGGTAAACTATGAGGAGCATCAAATGTTTGGGAGAGATGTAGTGGTTCTTTTTGGGGACCCGGTGCCGGTAAGCAAATACAAGGAACTATTTAAATCAGAACCAGCTAAGGCAAAAAAGGTATTGGCTAAAGAAATGCGTCAGCATATGATGAAGAACCTTATTCAGCTTGATCCTGTGACGCATAAAGAAACCCTGAAGAATTTATACGAACATTCTCAGGAAGCGGTGCACGGAAAAATTCGAAAGCCCTATCAACGCTACCTTGCAGACAAAGCATTTTTTGATAAACTAGGAGCGTTTGTTTCAAATGGAGGAGTAGAAGCTAAGAAGCTTATGGAACAAGTAGAGGAGTATTTTACTTTGAAGAATCAATTGGGCTTGGCCGGCTTTGACTTAAGTGATAGCAGCTCATTCTTTAAAATGCTATGGAGGATTGTCATCCTATTAATCGGACTGCCAATTTATGGCTTCGGTATGTTTTGTAATTACTTGCCTTACTTGGGTGGAAAAATAGCAGCGGATCGAGTTAAGGATCCTTGTTTTAAAAGTACGTCCTGGTTCCTTGCCTGGATGATAGGCACTTTGATCTATCATTCTTTTTTGATTTTGATATTTATGAATAGTGTAAGTTCCAAGCCACTCTACGTGCTTTTGTTCTGGCTGGCCATTGTATTTTCTGGTCGAATTGCTATGGCCTGGTGGAAGTTGTACAGCAAGTTGTTTAACAACTTTAAGATTTTTTCAAAACAAGGCGATACTTCCTTTCAGATTCTTGAGGAAATGCGAGCTCGCTTAAAAAAGCGATTTGCCGAAAATGGCTTACTTGCTCGCGAAGGTGCTTAGCCCATAGTGTGATAAACACGCTGCACGTCTTCGTCTTCTTCTAACTTGTCCAGCAATTTTTCTATATCGGTTTCCTGTTCCGGCGTTACTTCTTTGGTGTCTTTTGGAATGCGCTCAAAACCTGAGGATATGATTTCGTATTCGCGTTTCTCCAACTCACCTTGTATAGAGCCAAAATTTTCGAAAGTGCCATAAATCATTATTCCACCAGCTACCTCTTGTTCCCCTTCAGTTGCAGCTTCTACTTCAAACACTTCCTCCGCACCAAAGTCAATTAACTCTAGCTCTAGTTCTTCGATATCTAAGCCTTCAATCTTGGCAATTTTGAACTGGCATTGGTGATCAAACATAAAGGCCACTGAGCCTTGAGTGCCCATACTGCCATTTGTTTTGTTGAAGTAAGAGCGGACATTGGCAACGGTGCGTTGGTTGTTGTCAGTAGCCGTTTCTATAAGTACGGCTATTCCATGTGGAGCGTAACCTTCGAAAACGACTTCTTTATAATCAGAAGTATCTTTATCGCTGGCTTTTTTAATGGCACGTAGTACATTGTCCTTGGGCATGTTGGCTGCCTTGGCGTTTTGCATAACTGCACGAAGACGTGAGTTTGTTTCAGGATCAGGACCACCTGCTTTTACAGCTATAACAATGTCTTTTCCTATCCGTGTAAACGTTTTGGCCATTGCTGACCAACGCTTCATTTTTCTGGCTTTCCTAAATTCAAACGCTCTTCCCAT
>CAZZIZ010000209.1:0-5714 GCA_964654535.1 uncultured Chitinophagales bacterium | reverse complement strand
TCAAAAAGACTTCCGGTTCATCTCTCGCACAGCCTCTTCAATCCCCTTTGGCGTAAGTCGATACATCGGTACCAATTGACCTATGAGCTGAATGGTAAACGAATGATCCCAATATCTCTTCGGCTCAGGATTTAACCAAGCTATTTTTTTGAACTTCTTGGTAAGCGCTTTGTAGGTGTGTACACTTTGATTATTCATCTCGTAGCTGCCCATACTGGCATCGCCGATAATGAATACGCTATAGTTCGGGTCTTTCTTGAGGATGCGATCTATCATTACCGATTTTCTTCTTCGACTATCAGAGTAGACGCGCTCGTAAATGGTGTTATGAAAGTAGTAGGTCTCTAAATCGTGAGCGAAACGGGTTTTCATTTTGCGGAACAGCTCTTGCACGGTCTTGATGTAGGGATCCATGGAGTAACCGCCATTGTCTATCATCAGCAAAACTTGAAGCTTTTCGTTCTGCTCGTGCTCTAGTTCAGGAAGAAAAAGTCCACCTCGGCGCAAACCAGATTTAATGGTTTTTTCGATGTTCAATTTTTCGTGGGCGGTTTCTTCGACGATTCCTTTTAGCGAAGCGAGGGCCGCATCTACGTTGTTGTCGTTAACCAAGGAGTCGCGATCTACTGGAAAGAATTTACTATCGTTGAGAATTTTTCGGGCCATTTTGCCGCCGCCCGTTCCACCGATACGCAGTCCATCTTTCGCGGCACCACCATGACCGAAGGGGCTGATTCCTCCCGTCCCTATCCAGCGACTGCCTCCACTGTGTTTGTCTTTTTGCTCTTTCGCAATTTCTGCCAATCGCTCCATCAACTCTTCCAAACTCATATCGGAGTAGTCAGCCATTTTTTGCAGCAACTGCTCACGTAATTCGCGATCCATTGGGTCGCCCTCTTGATCGGTGATTTCACCATCATTGTCAATTAAGTCGCGACCATCAATGATTTCTTTGATGTCGTAGCTCGTTAAATGCACGTCGTTCAAAAATCTGTCGACCAGTTCGTCGGGATCAATGTCGACATCTTCTATTGGGTCAAAATGATCTTCTTTCCATTTTCGAAATGTTTCCGAACGAAGGATGGCGTCGTTTAAGCGCTCGCCATTTTCAATGTCTATGTTTAGGAAGTAATCGTAATATGCGCGCGTAAAAGGACCCAGCATTGTTGGGTCTTTTACCACCACGCCTCTCAGGACGTTGTATATGTCTCCCAGCGTTTTCACTAGTCCTCTTTGCATTGATTTATTCAATAGCAATAGGCTGCGCACATCGGCGTCTAAACCGTGTTCGCGAAATCGTTCTGGCAGTGTTTCAAACAATGCTTAGTTGTTTATAGAGCTTAAGTCTCCGGTTTGTCCTAAGTACTTGCGATAAACCATCTCCAAATCGGTTTGCGTTTTGATAAGCGCGCCGATTCCTTCTAGCTTCTCGATTTTTTCTATGGCTTGTTCTGTGCTGAACGACTTTATGTATTGCAGCCATTTTAGTATTTCTCTCGTAGTCGGCGCTCGTTCCAGACCGAGTTTGCGCAAGTGGTAAAAGACGTCGATAGCTACCTCGACTATTTTGTCGTCCATTTCCGCGTGGTGCTTGGCGATGATTTTACGCATGGTGACTGCATCGGGGAAATGTATGTAGTGATAGATACAACGTCCCTTAAAAGCAGTGGGTAGTTCTTGCTCGCGATTAGAAGTAATGACTATCGCGGGCATATTCTCTTCGCTTACTTCTACCACTTCGCCTGACTCGGGCATTATGAATTTGCGGTGACTTAATGCATAAAGCAAATCGTTAGGGAACTCTCTTGGCGCTTTGTCGATTTCGTCTATTAGCAATACCGAGTTGGGTGTGCTAAAGGCTTTTGCTGCTGGCCCTTTTATAACGTAGTCTGCCAGAGCTTCGGTGTTTCTTCCGCCAGTGCTCATTTTGCTGTCCAGCCCTTTTTCTTCTCTTTGTGCGTTTAGGATTTCCACTTGCGAGTCACGTAAGTACTTTACGTGATCGAAGCGCGCGACGAAAGCATCGACATTGCTTTTTGATCCGACTGGATAAGTGAAGAGCTCTATTGATTGGTCGGCTGCGTATTGTATCGGTAGTTCGGTTTTACCTGTTCCAGGTTCTCCTTCGATTAGCAAAGGCATCCCTAATACCCTCGACATATGGAAGGCCTGCGCCAGTTGTTTATCGCAGAGGTATTTTTCGGAGCCGTTCCAGAAGTTGGTTTGGGCCATTTGGTTTTGTTGAGTTGTTGTGGGGCTTAAGATAGGGAATACGCAAGTCATTCTGAGCCCTGTCTTGAGCGGGATCGAAGAGGTGTCATGAAATCTTGATTGATGCGCGACTATTATAACCTCTCGCAGCAACCCTCCCTCGACCCCTCCCTTAAAAGGGAGGAGAGTTTCAAAAATCACAAGTCATACTTAGCGCATTCGAAGGGTTGTAGAAGATTCTCTAGCAGAAAATTTTCGTAGGACGCACGAAGTCATAGCAAAGTCATAACACCGTATCCCGCTTGATTAATTCACCCATACGGATGTTGCAAACAGCACGCTATAGCCCCCTTACACATAGTTTTATTATAACTATATTTGACTTCTCACAACATTTGTAATTGCTCGAAACAACACAATATGGTAAGTTTGACTTTAATGCGAAACTTATGATAAAAGCTAATTTTTCTCTTGCAGTTTTAATTAGGCTTCTGACCATTGGAATTTTCTTGCTAGGCACAAGTCCCAACCTGATCCTTCAAAACTATTTCTCAGAGCCACATAACTTCACTCGCTCTGCGAGAGGGGGAACTTCTGTGGTAGATTTAAATGGAAACGGCGTACTGGAGCTCGTGCAGATTGCGGGTGATTTCTTTGACGGACTTGTTTCATACGAACTAAATGCTGACAACATTGGGTGTGAGGAAGCAGTTTCCTTTGAGGGATTCGAAACGTTACTTGCTATCAATTCTGCAGATTTCAATAACGATGGATTTACTGATTTTCTTGTTAGAGGCTGGACGGAAACTGATAGCACTAAAATTTCTATTTTCTTCAATGATGCAAATGGGAATTCCGTTTCAAATCAAACAGTTTATTCCTCGGATACAATGGAAAATCGCTCAGCTTTTCTAAACGACTTCAATGGAGATGGTCACGTTGACATATTCATCGAGGACTATTGGTCACATTTCTTGTATACCAATAATGGAAACGGAGAATTTGCGGATTCTATTTCTTTAAACTACACGGGATTCCTCGATGATCCATTTGACATAGATAACGACGGCGATTTAGATCTTATTTATTCTGTCATTAGCGAAGGCACCTTTTTAGTCCTTAATGAGAACCAATCATTTATTAATGAACTTCCGCTTTTTGACAATTCCAATTTGCCTACAGGATTTAAAAAACTTACGGACTTTAACGGAAATGACCGTTTGGATATATTGCAAGAATCCTCTGGCGGACTGCTTTGGACCGAATGGGATGAGAATGGAACGCTTCTAAGCACTACAAATATTGAAGATAACTTTAGTGCGTACGCAATGGAAACTTTTGACTATGATGCCGATGGTGACTTGGATATAGTTTGCGCAGGCACTGATTTCTTTTCTGGGAATGTGCCGCCTGGTTTACACATATGGACGAACGATGGAATTGGAAACTTTGATCTTTCTTTCTCGAAAGTACTTGAAATTGAAAACGCCCTAGAGTTAAGAATATTAGATATGAATGACGACGGAATTCAAGATATACTGCTTTCCTATGAAATAGAAATAGGAGGAAGCGAAAGGAACAGAACTATTTGGTTCGAAAACAGTCTAAGCAATCCATTTCTTAATGATCACAATTTCACTTTAGACGCAATTACATGGCTAGAGATTATTCCTATTGACCTATTTTCAGATTACCTTCCTGAGTTGGTCGCTTACACGCCTTGGCACATTTCAGTTATCGAAAATGACGGACAGGGGAATTTTTGTAACTCGGAGAGAATTCTAGATGACACGTTTATTAAAGATGTCAAATGCTTTGATGCAAACGGTGATGGCTTGAATGACATTGCGGTTCTGAGCGACGACCCTATTCTTGCTATGAACATTTACATCAATAATGGAAACAACAATTACGCTCCTATAAACCTGCCTATGCCGCTCGCCCCCTGCTGTACGAAGATTGACCTTGCTGACTTCAATCAAGACGGCGCTATGGATATTTTTTTTCGTAGACTAGATGAATTCTATATTTATGAAAATCTGGGCAATGGTCAATTTCAGGAACGCAACTACCCAATAGACATAGTAAGCGTACAATACGACATCCGCAACTTTGATCAAGACAATTTTCCCGATATCATTCATACCTCTAATGACGAAGTTTGGTGGTACAGAAATCAAGGAAACTTTTCCTTTGACGATCCAATAATTATTCCGCTTACTCGACCCACCACATCTCTCATAATTACTGACTTTGACCAGGATCAAGACGAGGACATTCTATACCAAAACAACTTGGATTCAGGAACACCTAATATCTTTTTTCTGGAAAATATAGGCCAAGAAACCTTTGTACCAGAAACCATCGTGTACACAGGAACAGGATTTAGCGATCCAATTGAAACTGATTTTAATAATGATGGCTATCCGGATTTTATCAGCATTGGCAACGCCAGCATTACGTTTTTACTAAATACGCTTGGATCTTTCACTAAGTTCTCTACTCCAATTCAAAACCATAACGGCAGAGGTGGAGTTGTAAGTGACGTCGATGCAGATGGAGACGAAGACTTATTAGTAGATGGCCAGTTACACATTTTGAAGAACCTCACCGATTTACCCTTCGCTAATTTCGAAGTAGATGATTGCCCCGACGTAATCATTACAAATACGTCTATCTCCAACCAGAGTCAATCGACATATACATGGAATTATGGAGATGGAACCTCCTCCTCAGGAATTGAAGCTAGTCCAAATTATACGCAAGTAGGTGAATACCTCTTATCCCTTGAAGTTTGCAATAATGCTAATGGCATCTGCGATACCATTAGCACAGAAATTGATTTTTATCATATTGCTGAAATTGACCACGAAACCTCGGTAATAATTGGAAATGAAATTTTGTTTAACAACCAATCAGTAGGCTTTACAAACTTTTCTTGGGTTTTTGGCGATGGAAATATTTCCACTGAACAATCGCCTTCGCATTTATATGCGGCTCCAGGAGTCTATCAGGTCGAAGCATTCCTTACTGACTCCGCAATTGCTGACTGCACTACTGTTTATTCGACCGTGATTACTGTGGAAGCGCTAAGTAGCATTGAAATGATTCAAACTGACCCGAGTATCTATTACGTATCGGACTATCAATCATTCTATTTTAACGATATTCCGTCGAACACAGAAGTTATTATTTCGAATGTGGCTGGTCAAGTGATATACAGCTCTACCACTATAGATTCAAATACCTCATTACATCTTCCAAACATTTCCAAGGGAGTTTATTTTATAAGCACTTTGTCTTCAAGTACTGGAGACGCTAAGAGCTATCGTGTTTTGGTACATTAGACGGTCTCTAGCGTAAATGATTCAGCATACTCCTCACCTCAACCGAATAATGATCATAATCCTCCGCAACCTTTCCGTTAATCATATACACCCCGATCCCCCGAAAAGGAAAAGCCCGCGCAGCGGGCAAGGTTTTCATTTTTGCCGCAGGCATAA
>CAZZIZ010000208.1:0-5724 GCA_964654535.1 uncultured Chitinophagales bacterium | reverse complement strand
GTAATCGCGTGAGGGATAGAGGGGTTTGTTTGAGCTCCTGTTGCTGATGAACCGTAGCACTTAGCTCCTTAGAGCTAGAAGTGCTAAGCGTGAAATCAGCAGAACAGAGCGAGCCCCGACAGCCCGACCCTGAGCCTTGCGTAGCAGAAGGCGAATGGGACACGCCCAAACCAATTCCTTGAACGCTAAAAAAACTACTTCCCTTTCCCTTGTAAAATGGTAAGGACCGTATAAAACAAAATCTTGAAGTCGATGCCCAGACCCATGTTTTCGATGTAGAGTAAATCGTACTTGAGACGCTCGGCCATTTCGCGTACGTTTTGCGCGTAGCCGAATTTTACCATACCGAGTGAAGTGATGCCTGGCTTAACCTTGTGCAGGTGCTTGTACTCTGGCGCTACGCTCATTATTTTGTCGATGTAAAATGCACGCTCTGGTCTCGGACCAACTAGGGACATCTCGCCTTTGAGAACATTCCAAAATTGCGGAATCTCATCGAGACGCCACTTGCGCATTATCGCTCCCCACTTGGTCATACGCGGATCGTTGTCGCTGGAAAGTGCAGGGCCGTGCTTTTCTGCATCGACCACCATAGAACGGTACTTAATAATTTGAAAGGGTTTTTTGTTCTTGCCTAAACGCTCCTGACGATAAAAGATTGGGCCGGGTGAAGACATTCTAACACGTATCGCGGTGTATATGAAGACTGGACTTAGTATGAGTAGTACCAATGCCGAAACTGCAATGTCAAACAAGCGTTTGAATTTACGTTGCCAAACCGGCATTAGGTTTGGATAAATTTCTATGAGCACTTCGCCGAGTACATTATCCATTTTCACCGAACCAGAAAGTATGTCGTAGAGATCGGGAATTATTTTTATGACGACATCTTCTTTGTCCGAGACAAGGTTGATGATTTCGCTGACTTTATAATGATCGCCTGAATCCATCGCAATGATCACTTCGTCGATGCGCTCGCGTTCTATCGTGTCTTGTATGTTGACAATATGTCCCAGTTGCGGAATGTATTTTTCTAGTGCCCAAACTTTATGCCCGTTGGTAGCTATGAAACCTATGAAGTTGTAACCCTGTGAATAGTCCTTGCTGGAAATATCCTTATAGATTTTGAAGGCCTTGTTGTTGCCACCGATAAGTAGGGTGCGGTATCCTACGGCGCCGCTACTTAGCTGGCGCTTAGTAAAGCTCATTAAGATCAAACGCGCTAGACTGGTGAGTCCGAAGTGCAATGCAAATAAGACTAATACCGATTGGGTGTAGTCGGTGTAGGTTTTTACGTAATCATCGAGTAAAACGATAAAGAATATAAGGATGACCCCAATAAGTGAGGCGATGAAGGTTTTGCCAAGTTCGCTTAAACGTGATTTGCGATAGATATCAGTGTAGCTACCGATTAGGAAATAAAACAAAAGCCAAAGCAGTGGCAGTATAATGATTCCCTTGAAATAGTTTTGATCGTTCAGTAGTGAGAAGTCGAAATAGAAATCTTCGACAATGGTTTTACGATACAAGAAGAACAGCGTCCAAGCTATAACGGCCATCAGATAATCTGAAAGCACGTAAGCGAAAATGCCGAATTTCTTGAGCTGTCTCATTACAAAGTGCTTACAATGAATTTGATATTGTCCCATAGAAAACTTGCCTCCGTCGCTCCGCCAGATATTTCGGTCGCACGAAAACCGATTTCGTATGCGTCAGCATTTAGTTCTCTTATAGGTGTTCCTAGTTCGATATAAATCTTATTCCAATCTTCCTGAGGTGAAATGTTGACCAAGTCAATCGAGACTACCTCACCTCCAAAAAAGGCTCTAATGAAAACGGTATAGAGTTCCGAATTGCGATAGTCCATTTCTAAGTAAGCATTGATAAGTGACGGTACGTTGATGAATTGTGTTTCGCTCAGACTTATTTGAAAGTTTGGATTGCTTGCGGTAGTGTTTACGATTAAACTCTTGCTTCCCTCAAAAACTTCTGCTTCATCGCTAACTGTGCTGATTAGGTTGGTCTCATTTTCATTGTCGATACCAATGGTTGTTTCGAAATCGAGATGCGTAAGCAGCATAGCTTGATCTTGATAGGTGACGGTTGGGGAAATGAGTGAGGTCGTTCCTGCGCTGAGATTAACTATCTCGTTGTAGCCGGCATAAAAAGGATATATATCTCGGGTCTCAGAAATGCCATTTATTTTAATGCCGGCACGCACTTGAATATTTGTATTACCGCTTTGGAGTATTGGTATGTCCGCTGGCAATTCGAAACTACCCAGCTCCTGACCATCGGCAAAAACCCAAGCTTCGGTAATTTTTTGAGATTCCGTTCCGTGAGTTAGGTAATCGGCCTCAAGATCAAAACTTTCTATTCTGAGAAATGAAGGAAAGGTCTCTTCTGGATTAATTATTTCACAGGAATGCAGGCCAAGAATAATGACCAAAATCAGCGCAATTTGATATGTGGGAAGGGCGTGCTTCACGTTCAATATATTACGCCGAATTGGGCGACGCTATTGGTTTTCCTTTGTAATTTTTTTGTAATCGTTTCAGGGAAACCAAAAGTAGCACAATCATTCAGAGTTTGATATCCTAGAGCTGTCTTAAAACTCCTGGCGGGATATAAATCTGCCTTACAAACTGATTATTGCTACCTTTATTAGAGTAAATGACTCATAAAAAGGTTGCATTTTATACCCTAGGCTGTAAGCTTAATTTCTCTGAATCATCCGCCTTGAGCAAGATGTTAGGGGAAGACAATTATAAGCTGGTGGAATTTGAAGATTCTGCAGATGTCTACATAATTAATACCTGTTCGGTGACCGAAAATGCCGACAAAAAATGCCGCGCGATAATCCGAAAAGGACTAAATACGGCCCCAGAGGCCAAGATTGTCATAATTGGCTGCTACGCCCAGCTTAAGCCCCAAGAAATAGTCGAAATCCCAGGAGTATCTCTCGTCCTAGGGGCAGCCGAGAAGTTTCGACTCGTCGAGTATTTAAATACTCTTTGGGAGCAAGAAGAGCCCATTGCAGAAGTCTCCGAAATTTGCGCCGCCGATACTTTTTACTCGTCCTATTCTTCCGGCGAACGAACTCGCGCATTTTTGAAAGTGCAAGATGGCTGCGATTATAATTGTTCGTTTTGTACCATTCCATTGGCTAGAGGTCGAAGTCGCTCAGATTCAATCGAGAATGTTTTGGCTAAGGCCGAAGAGATTGCCGCAAAAGGAATTCGCGAGATAGTACTTACCGGAATTAATCTAGGGGATTATGGGAAGGGGATTAGGGGTGGAAGAAAAAGCGATGTCGCTTTTTTAGACCTCATAGAAGCTTTAGATCAAGTTGAAGGAATAGATCGATATCGTATTTCGAGTATAGAGCCAAATTTGTTGAGCGAAGAAATTATAGCTTTCGTCGCGCAATCAAAAAAATTCTGCCCGCACTTTCATATTCCTTTGCAATCGGGTAGCGATAATATACTGTCTGCAATGCGTCGACGTTATAAAAGAGCGCTCTACGTAGAAAAAGTAAACCGTATAAAAGAACTGATGCCTGATTGTGCTATTGGTGTTGATGTTATTGTTGGATTTCCGGGCGAGACCGAAGAAGAATTTTTAACGACTTATAACTTCTTGAACGAATTGCCTGTAAGTTACTTGCACGTTTTTGCTTATTCCGAACGTGACAACACTTTGGCTATAGAGCTAGATGGGGTAGTGTCTATTGAAGAGCGCAAACGCAGAAGCAAAATGCTGCGCAATCTATCGCACAAAAAAAAGAATGCATTCTATCGACAACACTTAAACCAAGAAGCCGAAGTGCTTTTTGAAACGGAGAAAAAGGATGGCCTGCTTTACGGGTTTACAGAAAACTATATCAAAGTTGCGATGGATTTCGATCAGAGCTTAGTCAATCAAATCGTGCCTGTACAACTGAATAGCCTGAGCCCAGATAATATTATGCAAGTAAAGCCATTGGGGGTGGTACATTCTTAGTATGTATCCTTCGGTCTACTACGTTTTAAAAGATTGGTTTGGGCTAGACCTCCCCATCTTCGATATATTCAAAGTGTTTGGTTTGTTAATGGCCACGGCATTTGTGGTAGCAGGATTTTTCTTATCGAGAAATTTACGTCATCAAGAAGAAAAAGGATATCTCCTAGCGATTCCAGAAAAACGCTGGGTAGGTAAAATGGCTTCTATACCAGAATTATTACTAAATGCTTTTTTAGGATTTCTAATCGGATATAAGTTTCCGCTTATCCGCGAGCACTTCGACGTTTTTAGAGAAAATCCTGAGCGTATCTTGTTCAACTCAGACGGTGTGGTACTAGCGGGAATAGCAGCTGCTTTGTTTTTCGGAGGATTCCAGTATTGGGTAAAGAAGCGTGAAGCCACGAACCCACCTAGAGAAATTGAAGAATTGGTTTCGCCACATCACCGTGTTGTTGACCTTATTATGATTGCCGCACTCTTTGGAATCTTAGGTTCCAAGTTGCTGTCGAGTATTACGGACTGGCAAGCGTTTATTGCTGATCCTCTGGGAGTGCTTTTGTCTTTCCAGGGTTTGACTTGGTATGGCGGATTTATTTTCGCTTCGCTGGCGCTCATCGTTTATTTGAAAAGCAAGAAGATTCCACTCCTACGATTTATGGATGCCGCTGGACCCGTAGTTTTACTGGGCTATGGTGTCGGACGATTAGGTTGTCACTTTTCTGGCGATGGCGATTGGGGAGATCCCAATCCAAATCCTGAGAAATTTTCATTTTTGCCTGACTGGTTGTGGGCTTATAGCTATCCAGGCAACGTGGCAAAAGCGGGGGAGCGCATACCTGGTTGCGAAGGGCCATACTGTTTCGAGTTGGTTCCTCCAGTTTATCCGACCGCCATTTGGGAATTCATTATGTGCGCACTCCTTTTTGGCGTGCTTATGTTTTTGTTCAAGCGAATCAACACCGCTGGTGTGCTCTTTGGGATATACCTCATTTTTAATGGCGTCGAACGATTTGCTATTGAATCCATTCGGGTTACCGCAGAGTATAGCGTGTTAGGATTCAACCTTACGCAAGCGCAAGTCATTGCGCTGGGATTGATAGTACTCGGTGCAGTTATGTCCATCTACTTGGCCTATCAAGGAAAAAACAAAGCGCTTGTCCAATCCTAAAAACAATCCTTGGAAAACCACATCATCAAAAGTGGTCTATGACAATGCCTGGATTTCGGTCATTCACAACGAAGTTTTGCAGCCAGATCAGCAACCGGGTGTTTACGGAAAAGTACATTTCAAAAACTTGGCCATCGGTATTATTCCGATAGACGAAGACGGCAATACCTGGATCGTGGGCCAATACAGATACGTAATCGACCAGTACACTTGGGAAATTCCGATGGGCGGTTGTCCGCTCAACACCGACCCGCAGGAAACAGCGCGTCGAGAATTAAAAGAAGAAACGGGATTGAGCGCTCAGATTTTTGAAAAAATTTTAGAAGTGCATCTAAGCAATGCCGTGAGCGACGAGCTAGGAATAGTTTACGTAGCCCGGGGAATAACAATAGGCCAAGCCGAACCGGAAGGTAGTGAAGAACTTGCCATACGAAAGTTGCCTTTTGAAGAGCTATACCAAATGGTACTCAAGGGAGAGATAACCGATTCGCTTTCTTGTTGTTCTGTTTTGAAGCTTAAGACTTTACTTTAGATTTTTTGGGCGTGCCCCATCT
>CAZZIZ010000207.1:0-5740 GCA_964654535.1 uncultured Chitinophagales bacterium | reverse complement strand
TTTCAGTTGTCATTTTTGCTCAATGTGATGACTTGTTTATTTCAGAATATGTCAATGGCTTTGGAAACAACCGTGCAATTGAATTGTATAATCCAACACCTAATGCTATTGACCTTGGTGAATATCAAGTAGGAAGATTTCGAAACGGTCAAGTTACTTGGTTTGGACACGTACTTCCTGCAGGTGAGATGATTGCACCTTATGAAACCTACGTTATTGTTTCTGATAAGCGCGTAGCTAATACGACCTTTAATAATTTTGAGCATCCAGTTTGGGATGGCTTTCTTGTTTTGGTTCCAGCTGTAGATGAATTGACGAACGAGCCGTTCTTAGATGATGACGGTAATCCAATTCTTGTTGTTGAATTTGAAACCGTGGGTAGTGATGTGTTCCCTGTATTTGGTGACGATTATAACGAGGAATATGATCTGAAAGGTAAAGCAGATATTTTTATCTGTCCTTCATATGATGAAAACAAAACTTTTTATTTCAACGGAAACGATGCTACAGTTTTGGCTAAAGGTGAAAATCCACCTGATTCCTATGCGCCAATGGATGAAATAGGATTGTTTATGGATGACTACAATAACTTGATAGATGTTGTTGGGGTTATTGGTCAAGATCCGGAAGAAGCTTTTGGAACTGAAGGATGGCCTGATCCAAGTGACTTGTGGTACACCGTAAATAAGACTATTGTAAGAAAGCCAAGTTTTAGACAAGGACAGGTTTTGGCAGTAGGTAGCGACAATTTCGAAGTGAATTTCGATACTGACGGAGAGGCTTTCAATTACGAGACCTTCGATGTTTATCCAAAAGATACTTTCAGTATGTTGGGCTGGCACGAATCAGAATGCGATCCAAACTTTATTGCCGGTATTGATAACGCTGATTTTAATTCCTCAATGTTTCCAAATCCATTGAGCGATGGAGACTTGACAATTGTGTCGGAAGAATTTATTTCAGAGATATTGATCTATAACATGAATGGCCAAAAAGTTAGAACGATAAGAGTTCCTGGATCCGCTAACCAATTAAAAATGAAATTGGGTAAAATGCTACCGGGCATTTATTCCGTGCATTTAGTTTTCGAAAACGGACAGCACGGAGTTGAGAAACTCTCAATTAGATAGATTGAACAAAGTCCTTCTTCTACTATTCTTATGTTCTTCAGCTCTTTCTGCACAAGTTAAATTAAGCGGCACTGTAACTGATGCCATTACTGGAGAGGGTTTAATAGGCGCTTCGGTAGCTATTAATAATACTGGTGCGGTTACTGATTTCGATGGTAACTTTTCTATCGAGCTGAAACCAGGTGCTTACCTTATAGAAGTATCTTATGTCGGATATGAAAAGTATTTGACTGAACTCGAATTGAATTCGAATCAGCGTTTGGATGTCCAAATGCAATCCAGTCAATTTCTGAAAGAGATTGTTGTTACTGCGGATATTGCTAGAGAACGTGAGACCCCAGTTGCCTTTTCGAATATTCCGACCATAAAACTTGAAGAAGAATTGGCTGGTCAAGAGATTCCTTTAATCCTAAATGACACACCTGGTGCTTATGCGACTCAGTCAGGTGGTGGAGATGGAGATGCTAGAGTTACGATACGCGGTTTTAATCAAAGAAATGTTGCCGTTTTACTAAATGGTATTCCGGTTAACGATATGGAAAACGGTTGGGTGTTTTGGTCGAATTGGTTTGGACTAGATCTGGTCACTCAGACGATGCAAGTTCAACGTGGATTAGGCGCCTCAAAATTGGCAATTCCATCTGTCGGTGGAACAATAAACATTCTAACAAAGGGCATTGATTCTAAAAGAGTATTCAGAGCGAAACAAGAAATTGGTAACAATGGTTTTTCACGTTCAACCATTGGCTTCAACTCTGGGAGACTTGATAATGGTTGGGGGTATTCATTTGCAGGATCGTATAAAAGAGGAAATGGTTGGGTCAATGGTACTTTTACCGAAGGCTTCTTTTATTATGGAAGGATAGATAAAGAGATCGGAAATCATACAATTAGTTTCACTGGTTTCGGTGCTCCTCAAGAGCACGGCCAACGACCATTCCAGACCCATGTTTCGGAATGGGATTCTGAAATAGCGTTAGACCTTAATGTACCAGAAGAAATCGCAACCCGTGAAGGGGTAACAGATTTAGGAAGACGCTACAACGGTCACGTTGGGAGGCTCAATGGCGAGCTCTACAATACGCGACAAAACTATTACCACAAACCACAACTGAGTCTGCGTCATTCATGGGCCGCAAGCCCGCGCTTGTTCCTGAGTAACGTGGCTTACTTATCAATTGGAAATGGGGGTGGCACCAGAATTGATGGAGGTACAACAGGAGTGGATGAAGAAGGACTTTTAAGGTTAGATGAAGTAGTGACGCTGAATCAAACAATTAACCAAATAAAGCCCGATATGCGTTCATTGAGTATTATCGGTACTAACATAAATAATCACTTTTGGTATGGCTTGCTTTCTACCGTTAAATATGATTTGAATGACAACCTTACTTTGTCAGGTGGTTTAGATTTACGAAGCTATCGAGGTGATCATTTTAGTGAAGTGTTTGACTTGTTGGGCGGAACTTACTTTAGAAGCAAGGGTAATTTGCTTATTGATCAAAGCGAGTCTCGCTTAGGGGTAGGTGACAAGTACAATTATGATAACACTGGATTCGTGCGTTGGGCGGGTGTTTTTGGCTTGCTAGAATTAAAAAGGCCGTCTTATTCTCTTTTCCTAAACCTCTCTTCATCATATAATGGATATAAGTTAGTTGATCATTATAAGCCGAGAGAAATTGCTCTATCCGATACTACTTTATATGTCTTCCATGAAAGTGATGCGACGCACAACGGCCAAACTTTTAATCTTGATTCGCCAGAAGCACAGAAGCAAGAAATAGGATGGGTAGACCTTTTTGGTTACACGGCTAAAATTGGAGGTAATTATAAGTTTACTGAGCGCATCAATGCTTTCGTTAATCTTGGATATCTCAATCGCCCGCAACGATTCGGAAATGTCATCAACGGTAATCGATTTGAGCCAACTTTGCCCATTGCCGAATTTGATACTTATGACAATGAAATTGTGCAGGCCATTGAAGCCGGGATGTCTTATAAGAGTAGCAAAGTCTCCTTTAACTTGAATGCTTACAGAACCGAGTGGAAAAACAAACCCTTAGATCGCGCTTTGTCCGTAGCCAACCCAAACAATCCTAGCGATAGGATTCCAGTGAACGTAAGTGGTATTGACGCATTGCACGTTGGTGTTGAGCTTGATGCTGCTTTTCAGATTATGGAAAACCTGAAGCTAGAAACGCTTTTGTCTGTAGGAGACTGGAGATGGAATTCGGCCTCGACGGTTACCTTACCCGACGGGTCATCCTTCGATTTCAATGCCAAAGATGTACCGGTAGGAGACGCTGCTCAATTTCAGGCCGGAGCTACAATACGCTATGAACCAATTAAAGGCTTATACTTTAAACCGAAGTGGTCTTTCTTCGATAAAAATTACGCAAATTTTAATCCCTCAGATTTGTCTGGCGAGTTTCTTGAAGACGGAGAGCGTATACCTTGGCAGTTGCCAGCATATTCGATTTTTAACTTTCATACTGGTTATGGATTTAAAATCGCTGGGTACACATCCAAGGTCAGAATCAATGTCTTGAATGTTTTAGACGCGAAATATATTTCTGACGCTTCGAACAATGATAGATTTAATGATTTCAATACCAACGATAGCGATGCTAATTCTGCAACGGTATTTTTTGGACAAGGAAGAAGGTGGACTTCGTCCTTCGAAATTTTCTTTTAAAACTAGACTATGAAAAAAGTATTACTAGGACTTATTATTCTAATGTCATCTGTCCAGTGGGGCAATGCTCAGATTCCAATAGCGGAAGCAAGATTGTTACCACAGGGTACTGCTGATATTACTATACAAGGGATTGTGACCAATGGTCCAGAACTTGGCGCCATTCGATATATTCAAGACGAGACTGGTGGACTTCCTTTTTTCTTCCCCGATGCTGCGGATGATATGGATACTGGCGACATGGTTACAATAACTGGAACGATGGGAGAGTTTATGACGCTCATTCAGTTAACAGAACTAACCGATTGGGAAGTGTTGAGTAGCGGAAACCCATTGCCAGATCCAGTGCAGATCACTGCAAGTCAGATAGGTCCAGAGTTAGAGGCTCAGTTGGTAGCGATAACTGGAGCTACCTTTTTGGACGGTGGTGATGTTTTTGGTTTTGGAACTTGGCCTTTTATTGACTCGAGTAATGAAGAGTCGGTAATTTTTACCAGAACCGAACACCAATTGACTGGAATGGAAATCCCTTTTGCTCCTGTCGACTTGGTCGGTATTGTCGGAATTTTTGGAGGAAATTATCAATTGCTGCCAAGGACTTTAAATGACTTTGCTGTATCCGACACACCCTTTATTTCTTCGAACCTAGAGCAAAGTAATATTCAAACTAGTTCCTTCGATTTAAGTTTCACAGGAAGTGAAGAAGGCTTAGGTGGAGTTAGATATGGATTGACAGAAGAATTCGAGTTAGGAGAAATTATGGGAACTGAAATTAGCAGTACGCATATGGTTAGCCTAGAAGGCCTAGCTCCTGCAGAGTTTTACTTCGTTCAAGCTTTTGTGAATGGAGACAACGGTGTAGCGCAGTCGATAACTAGAGTTTTTTCGACCCAATCCGAATCGTCCGGGGCGATGGAGGTCTACTTCAATAAGCCTGTAGATACTAGTTTTTCAACCGGCACTGAAGCTATTTTTCTAGAAGCAGTAGAATATGAAGCGGTAATCATTGACTTTATTAATGCGGCGCAATCTACGCTCGACGTCGCAGTGCTCAATAATAATCGACCTACAATTATTAATGCGCTGAACGATGCCGATGAACGTGGTGTAGTCGTACGTTATCTGTACGACGATGGCTCTTTCAATGAAGCACTTCAAAATCAAGCGGCTAGTTTTCCAGACTTTCCAACAAACGAAGACGCGTTGATGCACAACAAATTTATGGTCCGTGACTTTGATAGTGTAGACGACTCTTGGATATTAACTGGTTCAACAAATTGGACGGTAAACAACATTCGAGACGACCCCAACAATATTGTTCTCATTCAAGACCAAGCATTGGCTAAGGCCTACACATGGGAGTTTAATGAAATGTGGGGTAGTGATGAAGCGAGTACTTTTCCAAATCAATTGGTTTTCGGGCCAAACAAGAGAGCAAATACACCTAACAATTTTATAGTAGGCGAAAGTCCTGTAGAATTATATTTCTCTCCAACTGATAAAACGACTAATGCAATTGTTGAGGCTATAAATAGTGCTGATCATACTCTTGAAATAGCGCTTCTTAGTTTTACGCAAAATGATATTGGAAACGCAGTGCGTGATGTTAATGATATTGCTACAGTACGTGGCATTATGGAAAGTATTGGTGATACTGGTTCTGAGTTTGAATTTTTGGTTGGTGAAGGGGTAAACCTACTGCACCATAATCTAGAGTTCCAACTTCACCATAAGTATGCCATCATTGATGCGGATCAACTCGACTCAGATCCAATAGTTATTACAGGTTCACATAATTGGTCGGCCAGTGCAGAAAATGCCAACGATGAGAACACCTTAATAATTCACAACGCAGAAATAGCAAACATCTACCTACAAGAGTTCAACAACCGTTTTTGCGAGCTAACCTCAGGAA
>CAZZIZ010000206.1:0-5777 GCA_964654535.1 uncultured Chitinophagales bacterium | reverse complement strand
GCTTTTTGCTTTTTAAAGAACAGAGCGACTGCCGACAGCCCGACCCCGAACTTGCAGCTCCGCTGCAGATGTGAGTGGGTCACGCCCAAATAACAAGTCCATTCTAAAGCATCAGAATGTCCAAAATATTTTAGAAAATTTTTCAAATGCTCGTATTTTCGAGCCAAAGTTTAGAGCATGAATTTTCAGTACACAGAGGAACACGAAATGATTCGCAAGGTGGCGAGGGACTTTGCCCAACGCGAATTGTTACCGGGCGTAATTGACCGCGACGAAAAAATGGAAATCGCCACCGAGCAGATAAAACAAATGGCCGAACTAGGCTTTTTAGGTATGATGGTCGACACTAAATATGGCGGCGGCGGAATGGATACCGTTTCCTACATCATTGCGATGGAGGAAATTTCAAAAATTGATAACTCCTGTTCAGTTTGCATGTCGGTGAACAACTCATTGGTATGCTGGGGTATTGAAATGTTTGGTACGGAAGAGCAGAAACAAAAGTATTTGGTTCCACTTGCTAAGGGTGAAAAGATCGGTGCCTTTTGTTTGTCTGAACCAGAGGCGGGTAGCGACGCAACCAGTCAGCGTACCACCGCCATTGATAAGGGGGATCACTACGTAATAAACGGTACCAAAAACTGGATTACCAACGGAAAACAGGCAGGAATTTTTATCGTAATAGCTCAAACCGACGCCGAAAAAGCGCACCGAGGGATAAACGCATTTATCGTGGACGCTGATGCCAAGGGCGTTTCTACTGGTGTAAAAGAACACAAGTTAGGTATACGCTCAAGTGACACTTGCTCGGTTATGTTTCAAGACGTAATTGTCCCCAAGGAAAATCGCATAGGCGAAGATGGCTTCGGATTTAAGTTTGCCATGAAGGTCCTGTCTGGTGGTAGAATAGGAATAGCGGCGCAGGCACTGGGCATCGCGGCTGGGGCATACGAACTGTCTTTGAAATATTCGAAAGAGCGCGAAGCATTCGGCAAACCTATTTCACAGCATCAAGCTATTCAATTTAAGTTGGCCGATATGGCCACTGAAATTGAGGCGGCTCGATTATTGGTAACCAAAGCAGCAGTTTTAAAAGACGAACACAAGAACATAGATCAAGCAGCGGCAATGGCTAAAGTTTTTGCATCGGAAGTGGCTATGAAAACGACCATTGAGGCGGTACAGGTACATGGTGGTTATGGTTACGTACACGAGTACCACGTGGAGCGATTGATGCGCGATGCAAAGATTACCCAAATCTATGAGGGTACTTCGGAGATTCAACGTATGGTAATAGCCCGAGGTATCTTACGAGATTAATAGCTATATTAATGGATAATATGAGACGAGATATTTTTTTCGTTGGGATCATGTTATTCTTTACCCAACTACACGGACAAAAGTGCTGTAATACAGAATACGAGCAAATGCTCGAAAAGGCCTATCCAGGTATTACTGCTGCGGCGGCGAAAACCTTTGAAACTACTCGGGCACGTGCGGCTGTGAAATCGACCAATGAGACTTTACGGATACCAGTCGTCTTTCACATAATACATAATGACTCTACCGAAAACTTAAGCGATGAGCTTGTTTTCGAGCAACTGGATATTTTGAACAAGGATTTTCAACGGCTTAATGAAGATGCTGCTAACATTCGTGATACCTTCTTAAATGTAGTGGGCTCGCCAGATATAGAGTTTTACTTGGCCAATATTGATCCTGAGGGATTTCCGACCAGTGGAATCACAAGAACCTTTACCAATAAACAATCCTTTTTGGAAGATTTGGACAACGATATACTCTTTGATAATTCGACACAAGCCCAGCTCGATTTTCTCGAGATTCTAAACCAAATAAAGTTTTCTGAAAATGGAGGAATAAATGCGTGGGACACCAATCGATACCTGAATATCTGGTTAGGCGACATAAGTGTTTTAGTTGCTGGGCAATCTCTTCCTGTTTTATTAGGATTTGGATTTCCACCTATCAGTGCACCCAATTGGGAGGGCCAAGCATTCCCAGATAACTTTACCGATATTGATGGCGTTGTAGTTCACTACGAAGCTTTCGGGACGTTCCCCCCGCCTCCATTACTTGAGGGTCTTACTGGATTTGGTCGCACACTTACCCACGAGGTCGGTCATTATTTGGGCTTGCGCCATATCTGGGGCGACGGAGATTGCGAACAAGATGATGGCATAGAGGACACTCCAGCGGCTGATGGAAGTTCACAACCTTATATCGTCACATCTTGTGAACAAATTGCTGAACAGGATAGCTGCCCAGACGACCTAATGCCGGATATGATTGAAAACTATATGGACTACTCCCGTGAGATTTGCCAAAACTCTTTTACCATAGAACAGTCCAACTTAATGCGCGCCATGCTTGAAGGACCGCGCGCAGACCTAATGCTTCCATTCGTAGTCAGTGGAGTTAATGAGGTAAAAAGAGAATGGTCTATATTTCCCAACCCTTCGGCGGATAAATTCATAAGCCTCCGGGGAATCGACGAAGTAGGTCAGCTTTCTATATACAATTCAAGCGGACAACTGCAAGTTAGCCAAGAGCATAATGGTGGCCGCATATACATCGGTAACCTACTCAGTGGTGTTTATTTGTTAGAGCTTCGTCTAGATGAAGAACTATTGTCTCGACGCTTTGTTGTTCAAAATTAGACTTAGCGCTTGTCAGGCATAGGCCTCTGACAGTTATAGAAAAAAAAATGTTGCTCTGAACGTAAACAGTTCGTGGTTAAGTAATCGCTCGTTTGCTGTAAAAAAAGTAGATATTTGAGTGCTTGCCAAGCACTCTGCATATAAGCATTTTAAGAAGAAAGAGTGCCAAAGCAAATAATAGCACTAGACCTGAGCCGGCACTTAATTTTATGCGCGACGAACTCTTACAATCCAACCGCCCCGAATCTACAGCAGAAGCTGAGTTAGAGCGCGCTTTACGTCCGCAGTCGCTAGGAGACTTTACCGGCCAAGAAAAAATGGTCGAGAATTTGAGCATTTTTATTGAAGCGGCGAAACAAAGAGGCGAAGCATTGGATCATACTTTATTGCACGGCCCACCCGGCTTGGGTAAAACAACTTTGTCGCACATTATTGCCAACGAGCTGGGCGTAAACGTACGTGTTACTTCTGGCCCGGTAATGGAAAAGGCAGGTGACCTAGCCGGTATTCTAACTGGCTTAGAAGAAAACGATGTTTTGTTCATAGACGAAATTCATCGCCTGGGAAAAGTAATTGAAGAATACTTGTACGCCGCGATGGAAGATTATACCATAGATATAATGATTGACAGCGGGCCAAGCGCGCGGTCGGTACAAATAAATTTAAACCCTTTTACTTTGGTCGGAGCTACCACACGTAGTGGTTTACTTTCAGCTCCTTTGCGTTCACGCTTTGGTATTACCTGTCGACTAGAATATTACAACGCTGAAACGCTTACTGGAATCATAAAAAGAAGTGCAGGTATTCTAGGCGTCGCTATAGACAATGCGGGCGCTAATGAAATAGCACGTCGTAGCAGGGGAACTCCCCGAATTGCCAACGCATTGCTTAGACGCGTTCGCGACTTCGCTCAAATAAAAGGAAACGGCTCCATCGACCTAGAGATTTCGAAATTTGCTTTGTCGGCACTAAACGTAGATGCCAACGGTTTGGACGAAATGGACAATCGCATTCTGTCTACAATTATTGAAAAATTTAAGGGCGGGCCGGTAGGTATTAGCACCATTGCTACAGCAGTTGGAGAAGAGCCCGGAACTATAGAAGAAGTGTACGAGCCTTTTTTAATTATGCAGGGTTACATAAAGCGCACGTCGCGAGGTCGCGAAGCGACTGAAAGAGCTTTTAAGCATTTGGGTATTCTACCCGGCAGTACTGGCGATAGCGGTACTTTGTTTTGATCTAGCAAGCGGGCTCTAGCGGTCTCGTAAAGCAGAAAACAGAAACTCCCCGCGCAAGGTTACCGAGTTATGGTACATTCCTTGATTTCTAAAATTGCTAAAGGCGTTGGTTCGGAAAAACGTGATGCCGCGGTTCCATCTAACTCCCAAATTAAAAACGGGCGATGTACTATAAGAGAGTCCTATTATACCTTGGATATCTGTGTTTTTGGTTGGCCTCTGCGGGTTTTCAAAAAAGAAGGGATCTTCATTGTCCAATGCATCTATGAAAACGGCCCTCAGTAAACGGTTAAAACTGGCGCCAACATATCCTGTCAAACCATTTTTATCATTGTATTTAATTAAAAGTGGAATTTCTACGTAGTCCATCTTAATTCTAAAATCGGAGCTCGGATCTATCACGCCAAAAGACGGTCTGCTGCCACGTTGAGAATATAATATTTCAATTCCCCAAGAAAATCTGTCGTTTATATAGACATCGGAGATTACACCAGCCTGAAAACCAAACTTGTGAAAGCCTGCCACTTCGTCTCCTTGTATTTGTGAGAAGGTGGGACCAGCTACTATACCCGCCTTAAAGACCTGTGCTTGTATAAAAACAGGAAATACTACAAGGATTATTAACAATAATGCGCGCATATCAAATGAATGTGTAATTTTATCTAAGGCGAAGTTATCGCATAAATGTTCAATATGCGAGAAACGATTTACTAATGTCTGTTGAATGATAAAGTACAATAACCATACATTACAAAAACTGGAGAATATCTTCAAAGAATCTGAAATTCAGGTGCGCTATGGCAAAGGCTCATTCAGCGCAGGATATTGTATTCTCGAAGACAAGAACATTGTCGTAGTAAACAAGTACTATACTGTAGAATCAAGAGTCGGTGCTTTAATCGAGTTGCTCGATAAAATCAATATTAAGTTCGACTGTCTCAGTGAAGCCAGCTTAGCCTTCCTACAAAAAATTCAAGGAGAGAAAAGAGAACAAACTGCTTCGGTCGAAACCGAATCTGAGGCAGGATGAAAGTCACCTTTCTAGGTACAGGCACTTCGGTCGGCGTACCGATGATAGGCTGCGATTGCGCCACCTGTATTTCTGAAGATCCCAGAGACAAACGACTCCGCACTTCCCTACTCGTTGAACTAGAAGATCTAACTTTTGTCATAGACACTGGACCCGACTTTCGTGCGCAAATGTTGCAACACAAAGTTCAACACCTAGATGCCGTTTTGTTCACTCATGAACATCGTGACCACACCGCAGGACTCGACGATATTCGCCCCTTTAATTTTGTAAGCGATCAAGCTTTGGAAGTTTTTGCCACAGAACGAGTGCAAGAAGAATTGAAACAACAGTTTCAATACATCTTCGAAACTCACACGTTTAAAGGATTGCCCCAGGTCAACTTAAAAAGCTTTTCAAAAGAAACCTTCGAAATCAAGGGGCATAAAATACTTCCCATAGAAGTCCTGCACTACAAGCTGCCAATAAGTGGATTTCGCTTTCATGACTTTACTTATATCACTGACTTAAAAACTATTTCGGAAAGCGAAAAGGAAAAAATTAAGGGTAGTAAAATCTTAGTCCTGAATGCCTTGCGCTTCGAAGAGCATCGTACACATTTAACGGTAGATGAAGCCGTAGCTCTAGCCAACAGCTTAGAAGTGCCTGAAGTATACTTCACTCACTTCAGTCACCAAATAGGAACACATAAAGCGGTAGAAGCTCAATTGCCCGAGCATATTAAGATGGCTTATGACGGATTAGTATTAGACTGCTGAGTTCCAATTGCAGAATAATCTTAACTTAGTATTAACAGACAATTATGAAGAAATTATTGACGCTCATATCGCT
>CAZZIZ010000205.1:0-5783 GCA_964654535.1 uncultured Chitinophagales bacterium | reverse complement strand
TGGGCGTGCCCCACTCACTTCTGGGCTGCGCCCAAGTTCGGGGTCGGGCTTATCCAGCACTCCGCGTTCGCTACGGTCCCCTTCTTGCAAAAGCAAAGCAAAGGCTTCTACCGCTTAGGCGGTAAGTCTTAGCTGCTTTTGCAAAAGCGACTCCTCCCTTTGGTCGGCTGCTTCCTATCCCTCACGCATAATCCCCACGACTAGGTAAAAGTCCATTTGATTGCTGCTCGCCAATAGCTTATTCTTATAGTCCCGATGAACAAGTTGCTGACCAAGCTTTTAAATTACCTTACGAATCCGCCCGCCTATTTGCGGAACAAGTTTGTTCTGACACTATTGGCTTTCTTTATCTACGTGGGCCTATTCGATAAAAACAGTTTTGTAAAGCAGTATCACCTGTATCATCGTATTATGGACGCTAAAGACCTGCGCGATCAATACAAGACCGATATTGCCGAATTAAAAGCGCAGCGCCAGGCACTCCTGACCGATAAGAAATCCTTGGAGAAATTTGGGCGCGAGGAGTACTTTATGAAAAGGGACAATGAAGAGATTATTCTCTTTGTAGAAAAACCTAAGAGCGAGCCAAAGACTCAATAAGAGCCTAAGTACTTTCGTACGAACCACTCTATAGCCAGCAAGGCTAGAATTAAGAAAAACAACCACTTTTTATTGATAACGGACTGTGTTTTATAGCTGCTATAGAGTACAGGCTTAATATCCTCTCTGCTCTTAATTTTCTCCGCTAATTCACTAATCTGATTTACAGATAGCATTTCTCCGCCATACTTAGTGCTGAGTTGATACAACAAGGAATGATCGGCGATGGTGTTTACCGTTTCCAGCTGCACTTCCTTTATGGTGAAGCCACCACTGGCTTTGTATTCTTCTCCAGTATAAACCGTCTTTGCTCTGTAAGTATATGCTCCTACTGGCAATATGCCCGCATCCAGCTCGTAAGCATTACCTGCCTTACTAAACGTATAAGGATAAACCTTGCCATCAGCATCGACTATGCGCATTGTAGCATCTGGCTCGTTAACTAACTCGTAACTGTTGTTGTACAACTCCGCATCAAAGGAGATGTTTTCATTTTCGGAAAAAATCTTTTTACTCTGGTTCACTCTAAACTTGCGCTTGTCTTCCTTAACTGCTAGGTACTGCACCGTTTTCGAAATGAAATTATCTAAGGTTTCATTGTTGCTGTCCTTCATATAATCGAACAAGCGCCAGCGCCAAAGGCCTTCTGCCGTTAATACAGCGCTCTTTTGGCCGTTTACTTCTCCGAGCAACATCAAAGGGTAATTCGTTTCTACGGATCCTATTTGCTGCTTCATAAAGACTTGCGCGGCTGGAGCGGCTTCATACTCACCAAAGCGCGAACGCATAGGTGGTAAAGCGTCTAACTCGGTTATGAGTTCAGGCTCTAACTTAAACAAGCCGAAACCAGAATTGGTGTTCGCCTTTACTTCGTTGAAACTATTGTTGGCGCCATTGACTTTTAAAATTTGTTGCTCATTGTTTAAATTGGAGATAGAAGTCTGGCTACTCATTATAAACCAGCGTGGTACTCCCTTGGCCTCGAGCTGATCGAGCAAGGAGCTGATTGGATAAGTAAGCGAAGGCAATCCATGCAATATGACCAGGTCGAATGATGCTGGATCAGCATTAAAACCTCCGATCATTTTCGTGGTGACTTCGTAGTTTTTGTTTTGCTCTATGCTCGCCTTTATTGCGGATACATCTGGGTGCGGGCTGTTGGCAAGGAGCAATATTTTCTGACGCGCATCAAGTACGTCGATGTAAATAGTTTTGTAATTGTTTTCTGTTGTATGCTCTCCATCTATACCCGCAACGGTAATGGTGTATTGAAGAACTCCACTTTTATCGGCATCGAGGATTACGTCTTCCGAATGGAAGTATGCACCCTCGCCAATTGTGATGGACTTATTGAATACTTTATTCTTACGGCCCTTGCCCTTGTAGACATTTATTCTTGAGCGATTTCCTTTACAGTTAAACGCTGAGACGTCTACCCGAATAGTAAACTTATCGTCAAGATAAGCGATACGATTGTGCAAGACCTTTTCAATCTTAATATCCTTCTTAGCAGTAGTATCGCCCAGTGCCACGGTATAAATCGGCACGTTCATGCGAATCGGCTGATAGCTTGGATTGCTGCCTTCGTTGAAAATTCCGTCGGTGCTCATTATGATGGCACCCACGTTTTGATGATTGTAACGATTATACAAATCGTCCATCACCTGACTGAGGTTGGTTACTTTTTCTTCGTAACTGAATGAAAGCCCTTCTTTTAGCTCGTTTCCAAAAGCATAAGTGTCGAGCTCATAGTCTTCTCCTAAAGCTTCTGCCAATTGCAGGAATCCACTGCTCAATGTGGTAGAGTCTTCAGGACTTAGGGCTTGTCCTACGGAAGTACTGTTGTCCTGCGCTACTACGATGTAAGGTTTTTGAACGTCGGTGAACTGAGTTTTAATTAAGGGCCCTAGTAAGAGTACTGCGATAGCACTTGCGGCGAGGAAACGCATAAAACCTAAAGGCCAAATCCAGCGCTGTTGTTTTTTAGTAAGGTCCTTAAAAGAACGATCGTTGTAGTACAGGAAAATAGCGTACACCAATCCTAATAAGAGACAAAGTCCTACCCACCAATAAGGAAATTCAAACTGAATTGTACTGTTCAATACTCGGTTTAACGATTGCCTTTAGCAATCGTGTTTAACAATTAAGAGCGCCGCATACGCTCAAGACCTGACCTGATACATAAGAAGAAAGGTCTGAGGCCAAAAATAAGGCAACCTTGGCTACTTCGTCGGCTTCGCCGAGTCGCTTTAAAGGTATTTGATCAAGAAAAGCTTGTTTATTATCATCTCCGAGGGCGTGGGTCATATCGGTAACGATAAAGCCAGGAGCAATAGCGTTACAGCGCACATTACGCGAACCCATTTCCTGGGCCAAGGACTTGGTAAAACCTATAATGCCTGCTTTAGAGGCGGCGTAGTTTGACTGCCCTGCCTGACCGCGCATCCCTATAATGGAGCTCATATTAATGATTGATCCGCTGCGCTGTTTCATCATAGGACGAAGCACATTTTTACTGAGGTTGAAAACCGATTTCAAGTTTACCTCAATGACTTTGTCCCAATCTTCTGGGCCCATTCGTAGGAGCAAATTGTCCTTAGTGATGCCCGCATTGTTCACCACAATATCGATCGAGCCAAAATCTTCAATCACTTGCTTGACCAAAGTCTCGGCTTGTTCCCAAGAAGCTGCGTCGGATTTGTAGGCTTTGGCCTCCACTCCTTTTTCTTGGCAGGCTGCCACCTGAGCCATCGCTTTTTCTTCGCTCGATAAATAAGTGAATGCAACTTTAGCGCCTTCAGCAGCAAATTGATCGACTATTGCTGCACCTATTCCCCTACTGCCACCAGTAACGAGAGCGACCTTGTCTTTTAATAATGCCATAGGGCGAAAATACGCTTCTATGCAGGCTTTTCGTAAACTCTTTATTCGCAATTATTAGCACTGGAATAAGTCTATTTCTACGTACTTTTTGATTGGATAATCCAAACCAATATGCATTTATGATCAAAATGATATCCAGACTTAAGGGAGGAAGTGCTTTATACTTGGTCCTGATATTAGTGATTGGCAGCTTCTGTGACTGTCAAAGTCCACCCGATCATTACGCATTGAATATGCACTATCCTAAGATTAGCACTTCCGTACGCAGCAATCCTGGAAACATATTCAGCGATGCTAATACTGCTTATAGTAATCGAGATTTTAAAAAGGCGGCGAACATTTATGCGGAAGCTAATCCCTCATTGCTTAAAGGAAATATCTACTATGGCATTTGCCTTCTGGAAACGGAGCACTACACGCAGGCTCGCGAAATATTTGACCTTATCGCATCACAAAAAAGCACTGAAAGTCCACTTGCACAATGGCTCTTAGCTATGAGCTATCTCAAAGAAGATAAAATCGAAACGACAAAAAAAGTGTTGTCGGAAATAGACGACCAGAACATCTTCTATTTGAAAGCAGGAAAGCTTTTAGAGGTCTTAGAGAATTAGTCTAGAGCGAAGCTTCTGACCGACATCATATTGACCCAGTTATCCTCTCCTACTCCCATTAAGGTAAAGTTGTAGAACTCACCAGGCTTTAGAGTCGGAGTTATTAATGGATTTGTAATGTTCGGCGTGAATTCTTCTGGTTCGTAAAAATTGAAGTCCATATCGAAGGTGTAGGTCCCTGTAACTAGATCGTCGGAGCTATCAGAAATGACTTGAAAATAAATATCGTTGGACTCTGCATATTCGTCCACCCAGGAAAATTTTGGGTTAAGGGTATGGGTTTCGTCAATAGTAACGGCGTCGTTTACAATTGGCGTCGGTGCTTCACCAGCTTTTAATAAAATGGGTTGGCAAGTCCAGATTTCTCCGTTTAAACGATAACTAACAATTGCCCATCGATTTCTGTCTGACATTTCCCGCGCAAATCTGCGAAGGTAACCATTGAAGACATCAGAAGATTCTAGTTCGACTTCTTTAAAGTTGGAAGTATTCTTTTCATTGACTTCTGCATTGTCGGTTTCAAAGTATTTGAAATCGTAAGCAGTAGTTTCTGGATAGAAGAAAATAGAAATGGGGGCTTCTGGATTAGCGGCAGTAAACTCACCTCCACCAGCGGCACAGGCAATTATAGCTGTAGAGCGACCCCAGTCGCTATTAAGTTCGAGATATTCTCTAAGATTTGAGTATTCCTCTTCGTTATTTCCGCAAGAGGAAAAGACAAGGCATATTAGTAGTAAGTATGAGAGTGTGCGACCCATTAATTACTAAAATAAACGAAATCTAGCTAAGGACCTTGGCCATAGTCTCGCCTATGACAGCTGGCGACTCACATACGTGAATGCCACACTCTTTCATAATAGCCATTTTGGCTTCGGCTGTATCTTCAGCACCACCAACTATAGCTCCAGCGTGACCCATCTGACGGCCTTTAGGCGCAGTACGTCCTGCAATAAAGCCGACAACTGGCTTAGTTCCGTGTTCTTTGATCCAGTATGAAGCGTCTGCCTCCATTGAACCGCCAATTTCACCGATCATAATGATACCATCGGTATCTGGATCGTTCATTAGCAGCTCTACTGCATCTTTGGTCGTGGTTCCGATAATAGGATCTCCACCGATTCCGATACATGTCGACTGTCCCATACCCGCTTTGGTAACTTGGTCAACTGCTTCGTAAGTCAGCGTTCCTGAACGAGACACAATTCCAATGCGACCAGGGTTGTGTATAAAGCCTGGCATAATACCCACCTTGGCAGCACCTGGAGTCATAAGACCTGGGCAGTTTGGCCCAACCAATCTGCAATCTTTATCAGACAAGAAAGCTTTCACTTTTACCATGTCTTGAACAGGAATGCCTTCGGTAATACAAATAATAACTTCGATACCTGAACCTGCAGCTTCCATAATTGCATCGGCAGCAAATCTTGGTGGTACGAAAATGATAGAAGTGTTTGCTCCAGTTTTTTCTACTGATTCTGCAACGGTATTAAATACCGGACGCTCTAAGTGCGTTTGTCCTCCTTTACCTGGAGTAATTCCTCCAACTACGTTGGTTCCGTATTCGATCATTTGACCAGCGTGGAAGGTTCCTTCCTTGCCTGTAAATCCTTGAACGATGAGCTTGGTATCTTTTCCTACTAATACTGCCATTGTGTGTTTTTATTAGGGCGCAAAAATAGCAAAAGAGAG
>CAZZIZ010000204.1:0-5859 GCA_964654535.1 uncultured Chitinophagales bacterium | reverse complement strand
CTTATCAAAAAACTATTCCCTAATTTTCCGCTATGCAATTGTTTTACAGCCCTAACATTTTATCTGGCGATCTTGACTTGTCGCCGGAAGAATCGAGGCATTGCTGCAACGTATTGCGTAAGCAGGTGGGTGACGAAATAAAAATTGTGGATGGCACGGGCGGACTCTACACTGCCCAACTCACCGCAGTAAAACAAAAACGGTGCTCCTTTGAGATTAGCGAAACGCAAAAAGAATACGGCAAAAGAAGCAACTACTTGCACATCCTTATTGGCCCGACCAAAAACATTTCGCGACTGGAATGGTTCCTAGAAAAGGCAACGGAATTCGGAATAGACGAAGTGAGTTTTGTAAAAAGTTTTCACTCCGAACGAAAAGTAATTAAGCTGGAACGCCTGGAACGTATTGTGGTCGGGGCTATGAAGCAATCGCTAAAGGCTTACTTACCGAAGCTAAACGAACTGCAGACGCTGCCGCAGATACTATCGGAGGACTACGAGGGTGCGCGCTACATCGCTTGTATGCCCGAAAAAGAACGCCATCTCTTTCAGGAAACGGCTTCTACTCGCACGCACATACTGATTGGGCCTGAAGGTGGTTTTTCGGATGCGGAAATTGAAAAAGCCGCTGAGGTCGGCTGGGAAAAAATAAGTTTAGGAAAAGAGCGTCTACGTACGGAGACTGCCGCCTTGTCTGCGGTGCAGATGATTGCGCTTAAGCATTCTTTTTCTTAAAGGGACTACGCGGAACGAAGGTTTCGTTGTTGAGTTGACGGAAAATAGAACCTAGGAATTGATTTTTCAAACTGTTGTCGTGTCTGACGTAGCAGTTCATAGGCACTCCAACTGCGCCAACTGTACTCTTGATTTCCAGTGCGGTTCTACCCATAGCAATATGCTCAACACCAGCCTCAATGCCTCTTTCTACCAAATCGTACAAGACGTTTTGATAGAGTTTGTACTTGCGGTTTAGCGCTTTGTCGTAACCCATAAAGTGCGCTTCCATATCCTTCCCGTGAATAAAGTATGAGATGAATCCTATGAGCGTTTCTTCTTCGAAGTAGGCGGTTAAAAAGAAGTTGTCGGGCAGACGTTCTTTCATAATGCTGAAATAATCTGGCCCCAAAAATGCCAAATTGAATTCTGCTTCTTCCGCTATGTTTCGATACAGCTGATACATCTCCTGACTGTATTCCTTCGCACCATTTACACCTAATGGTTCGACAACTAAGTCCTTGCCCTTCTTACGCGCGCTACGCGCACGTACACGATACTTCGATGACATTGCTTGCAGATAATCTTCGGCAGATTTCCACTCGGGGCGAATGTCCAATTCCATATTGGGTTGCAACTCTACTTCTGTAAAACCTTTTTTTACAAAGGCCGAGTCCTCGGACATAGATCCGGCAATAAAATCTTTTATCATCACCATATTAATGGTGTGCTGCTTTTCTTCTTGCTTTATGGTTTCTATTCCTTTCAGCATCAGTTCGTGTCCGAGTTCTTTTGAAACCGAATCGACGAAACGACTACTGTACTCTCCAGAGATAAATGAATTGCCCTGCACCAACAATTGAATGTTTAAGCGGTTGATGTTTTTCTTGAGCCAATTGTTGAACTGCTCAACCGTGGCCAAGAGCGGATTTTTCTTGAAGGAATAATCTCGCTGCATACGCACTCCAGTTCCTTTAATGTGAATCCTTTGGAAGTAAGAAATACCAATAGGTAAATCGTCTTCCCAGAATAGCACGTAATAAAAGTTCATAGAGCCGTCTAAGGTGCGTTCTACTTGACGCAGGTATTTGGCTTGTAGAAAGAGCGTATCATCGCCAACGATGCTGTCCCAATGCGCTACAGGGAGCTCATCGACCAATCTAGCAGCATCTATTCGATAGCTGTGCTTCGTTTCGGTCGATAATGTGACTGGGACTTGTAGCATTTGTTATTAATGGTGATAATTGGCTCAAAGTTCGCTCTATACTTCTAGTTAATCAAGTATTTTTGCGCGATCAATGAAACACATCCGTAACTTCTGCATAATAGCCCATATCGACCACGGGAAAAGTACGCTGGCTGACAGATTGTTGGAGCACACTAAGACGGTCTCAGAGCGTAAAATGCAAGATCAGGCGCTGGATGATATGGATATTGAGCGCGAACGTGGCATTACTATAAAGAGCCACGCAATCCAACTTGACTACAAACACGGCGATGGTTCTAAATATGTTCTGAACTTAATTGATACGCCTGGTCACGTTGATTTTAGTTACGAAGTGAGTCGATCGATTGCAGCTTGCGAAGGAGCATTGCTTTTGGTAGATGCAACCCAAGGTATTCAGGCGCAGACCATTTCTAATTTATATCTCGCTTTGGAAAACGATTTGGAGATCATTCCGGTGATTAACAAAATCGATATGGACGGGGCGATGATTGAAGAAGTCGCCGATCAAATTATTGATTTGATTGGTTGCGATCGAGAATCAATACTTGAAGCAAGTGGAAAAGCGGGAATTGGTTTGCAAGGAATTTTCGATGCGATAATTGATCGTATTCCGCCACCTGAAGGAAGTGTGGACGAACCATTGCAATGTTTAGTATTCGATTCTGTTTTCAATTCTTACCGTGGTGTTATTGTTTACTTCCGTATTTACAACGGCACCATCAATAAGGGCGATGCCATTAAGTTCGTAAACACCGGTGGTGAATACTCTGCCGACGAGATAGGTATCCTGCGAATGGATATGGAACCGCGCGATAAGCTGATGGCAGGAGACGTTGGTTACATTATTACTGGTATTAAAAAATCGTCAGAAGTAAAAGTGGGTGAAACCATTACACTGAAGGACAATCCTTGCACAGAAGCAATACAAGGTTTCGAAGATGTAAAGCCAATGGTTTTTGCGGGCATCTATCCACTCGACTCGGCGGACTACGAAGATTTGCGTGACTCTTTGGAGAAATTGCAACTCAACGATGCGTCGCTGATTTACGAACCTGAAACTTCTTTGGCCTTAGGCTTTGGTTTCCGTTGTGGCTTTTTAGGAATGCTTCACTTGGAAATTGTGCAGGAACGTTTGGACCGTGAGTTCGATATGGCCATTATAACAACAGTCCCACAAGTTACTTACAAGTGCTTTACAACGAGAGGTAAAGAGCTTATGATTTATACGCCCTCCGATTTACCTGACCCTACTACGATAGCGCATATTGAAGAGCCATATATCAATGCTCAGATAATCAGCTTGCCCGAGTACGTAGGTAGTATTATGTCACTCTGCATTGAAAAGCGAGGAACCATAAAAAATCAGGTCTATCTCTCGGAAACTAGAGTGGAACTCACTTTCGAGCTGCCGCTGGCGGAAATTGTTTTTGACTTTTACGATAAGTTAAAATCAATCAGCCGTGGTTACGCTTCTTTCGATTATCAAGTAACCGGTTTCAAACCTGGCAATTTGGTAAAGCTAGATGTACTACTTAATGGCGAACGAGTCGATGCGCTTTCCGCAATGATTCATAAAGATCGCGCGTACAATTTCGGCAAGAAAATGTGCAAGAAACTCAAAGAGCTGATTAATAGACAACAATTTATGATTGCGATACAGGCAACCATAGGCACCAAAGTGATAGCCCGTGAAACACTCAGCGCTATGCGTAAGGATGTAACTGCTAAATGTTATGGTGGAGATATAACCCGTAAGCGCAAGCTCCTCGAGAAACAGAAAAAGGGTAAGAAGAAAATGCGTCAAATTGGTTCGGTAGAAGTACCACAACAAGCATTCTTGGCAGTACTTAAGCTCAACGACTAATTAAGAATAAACCCAAAAGGAAAACGCTTTAAGCAGATGCAGAAACTAGACGGAAAGAAGCTCGCCGCCGAACTCAAAGAAGAACTAAAAGCAGAAGTAGAAAAGATAGTAGCCAATGGCCAGCGTGCTCCGCACCTTGCAGCCATTCTGGTGGGTAGCGATGGCGCCAGCAAAACATACGTAGGTCATAAAATAAAGCTCTGCGATTATGTTGGGTTCAAATCGACCTTAATAGAGTTAGACGAAAGTGCAACAGAAGAAGAGTTGCTTAAAAAAGTAGACGAACTAAACCAAGACCCTTCGGTCGATGGTTTCATCGTGCAGTTACCACTACCCGATCATATCGATGCAGATAAAGTAACCTTGGCCATAGATCACCGCAAAGATGTAGATGGATTTCATCCTTTAAACATCGGGCGTATGACCCAGGGGCTGCCAGCATTTCTGCCTGCTACACCATACGGCATTATCCAGTTGCTCGAAAGAAACAACATCGAGACCAGCGGAAAACACTGCGTGGTTTTGGGACGTAGCAATATAGTCGGCACACCCATCAGCATATTGCTTTCGCGCAAGGCAAAGACGGGTAACGCTACTGTAACGCTATGTCACAGTCGAACCAGGGACTTACAAAAAATTACCCAACAAGCAGACATACTTATAGTGGCAATTGGTAAGCCCAAATTTGTTACCGCGGAAATGGTTAAAGATGGTGCTGTCGTAATTGACGTAGGTATTCACCGCGTCGAAGACGTCACCAAAAAGAGAGGATTTCGACTTGTGGGAGATGTAGACTATGATACCGTAGCTGCCAAATGCAGTCATATCACACCCGTACCAGGTGGTGTGGGTCCGCTTACGGTAATTTCGTTAATGAAAAATACCTTACAGGCGACACAACACTCCCATTAGTTGAAAAACATTCAACATTTCCGAAGAGGGGGGTTCTGGAAATAGTAGGGATTGTTCTAGTGTGCATTCAGTTGAATGCCTAAATAGATTACCGTAGCAACGAACATGGCCATTACTAAGATCCCAAGGATGTATTCCTTTTTCATAACTAAAAAATTATGGTTAAAAATTCTGTCGCTCGAGCTATCGATTAGGAGAAGTGGTGCTTCAACGAAAAGATTGCTTTTCTTTGCTCTCAATACTAAATATAGTTTAAATACGACTAAAATCAAGGGGACAAAACTTCAGATATGACTAGATGCGACTGGACAAGCACCTATGGAGACCATGTTTATTACCATGACGAGGAGTGGGGGGTGCCCGTACACGACGATAAGATTCACTTCGAATACCTTGTTTTAGACACGTTTCAGGCGGGTTTAAGCTGGATTACCATCTTAAAAAAGCGAGAAGGATTCAGAAAAGCTTTCGCAAATTTCGACGTGCAGAAAGTGGCGAAATTCACGGCAAAACGTGCGGAAAAACTGATGGAAAACTCAGAAATAGTGCGAAATCGGCTCAAAATCAAGGCTACCATCACCAATGCCCAGGCATTTATAGCGGTTCAGAAGGAGTTTGGGAGCTTTGACAAGTACATCTGGCAGTTTACCAATCATAAAGTCAAGAAGAACAAATGGAAGAAAATGAGCGATGTTCCCGCCAATACGCCCGAGTCTGATGCTATGAGTAAAGACTTGAAGAAGCGAGGATTTAAGTTTGTTGGGAGTACGATTTGCTATGCGTATATGCAGGCCGCTGGGATGGTCAATGACCACACGACCAACTGCTTTCGTTATAAAGAGGTCTGATTCTCCTTTTTACGCTTGTTCCACCACCACAAGAAACCAATAGTCCCCACGAGAATGTAGGGCGTAAAGAAGAGGTATAAGATACCGGCGTTAAGTCCAGCTCCAGCTGTTCCTCCTTCTTTAAGGTTCGATTCAGCGGCGGCTCTACACATGGGACATTGCGCTAAGAGCTCTACTCCTGATACAAGCAAGAGCAGTCCAGAGAATACAATGTATTGAATTCGGAGTAGAATTTTCACGACACAAAGATAAGCCTCAAGTGCTGTTGTCGAAAGGAAATAGGAGTGAAATGTT
>CAZZIZ010000203.1:0-5997 GCA_964654535.1 uncultured Chitinophagales bacterium | reverse complement strand
CAACCACCCTCAATTCTCAAGTATTTGTAAATTATTAAAGAGTAAACCACATAAAAAAACCGCCGCAATCAGATTGCGACGGTTTAGTTGACCCACAAGGACTCGAACCTTGAATGACTGCACCAAAAACAGTAGTGTTGCCAATTACACCATGGGTCAGTTTCCAAAAAGGAATGCAAATATAAGCTATGCTTTAGGCTAATGAAACAAAAATTGCGCCTTTTGACTAGAAAATAGTCTGTTTCAGCCTGCTCTTAAGAGACCTTAAAATCTTGGGAGAGTGGCATATTTTAGACCAAATCAACGTTCTAAATAGAATCTGTGACTAGAAGGACCGCCTCGACGTTCCTAATAGATTAATTACCTTTGACCGCACCCGAAGAAATGGAAAAACAGTACAAGAGCCTTAACAACATAGCTGGTTGGATCGTCTTTTTTATAGCGATAGTAAGCTACTACCTAACCCTCGAGCCAAGTAATAGTTTCTGGGATTGTGGTGAGTTTATCGCCGCTTCTCAAAAGTTAATGGTGGTTCACCCCCCTGGGGCGCCACTCTTCCTGATGATTGGCCGTCTTTTTACCCTTTTGGCTGGCGGTAATCCTGAGCTTGTTCCGGTTATGGTCAATCTGATGTCGGCGCTCTGCACGGCATTTTCTATGATGTTTCTCTGCTGGATTACGACCTATTTTGCGCGCAAAATAGTTTGTCCTCGTGGCAGCGAGATAGACGCTTCCAAAATGCAGTTGATTATTGGTGCAGGTGTGGTTGCCGGTTTAACGGCTACCTTTTTGGATTCGATCTGGTTTTCGGCTGTTGAAGCTGAGGTTTATTCTATGTCTTTGTTCTTTACCGCTCTGGTTACCTGGCTAATGACCAAGTGGGATCAACGCGCCGACGAGCCCTTCGCAGATCGCTATCTTATATTGATAGTCTTCTTGATGGGCTGCTCGATTTTTGTGCATTGGTTAAATTTGTTGACCATTCCAGCATTGGGTTTTATTTACTACTTCCGTCGCTACGAAGAACGCAATTTGAGAGGAATGGCGGCTACTTTTTTCATAAGTATTGTCATTATCCTATTCTTCTTAGAAGGTATTATAACTGGTCTGGTTGATTTAATGGCTTCGGTAGAATTGAAGTTCGTTAATGGTCTGGGCATGGGCTTTAATACCGGAATGATGATTTCTGTATTCCTGTTTGTGGTGGCGCTGGTCAGTGGCTTGGCATATACCTACAAACCGAAAAACAATATTTTAAAGTTTACCGCTATTGGTGCTTCCGGGCTTTTTGTAGCCTTGGCTTTGTTTAGTTCTGATACCGGAGGCTTGTTCATTAAACGTGTAATTGTCTTCGCCCTTTGCGGGGGCTTGGTTTATCTCTTAAATCGTCGGGATTTGCGCATGCTCAACAACCTGATCTGGGCTTTTACTTTTATAATGATTGGTTACAGTACTTTATTGACTACGGTTATTCGTGCCAACGCCAATCCTATCATCAATATGAATAGCCCAAAGGATATCGTGAGCTTGGCTTCGTATCTACACCGTGACCAGTACGGTAGTCGCCCATTGCTTACAGGTGTACTGTATACCGAGAAGCCATCGGACGTTGAGTACAACGGTTGGCGTTATCAGAAGGGGCCAGAGAAGTACGACAAAACGGGTCAGCGATTTGAGTACACCTATGACGAAGACGCGAAAAAAGTTTTGTTCCCGCGTATTTACGACGACAAGCACAAAGCTGGCTACGAGCGCTGGTTGGGCTTGCGTAAAAATCAGAAACCGACCTACTTCGATAACATTAGGTTCTTCTTTAAATATCAGTTGAACCATATGTACTTCCGATACTTGTTTTGGAATTTTGTCGGTAGGCAAAACGACGAACAAGGTTTGGGGGTTGGAGATCCGGAAAATGGAAACTGGATTAGCGGTATTGGCTTTATTGACAATATGCGATTGGGCGATCAATCGTACATTCCTGAGAGCGATAAAAACCAACCAACGCGAAATGCTTTTTATTTCATTCCGCTCTTGTTGGCTATTATGGGTATTGCCTATCAGCTGGTTAAAGATAGATCTGCTTGGTTTGTGGTGTTCTTGCTCTTCTTTTTTATGGGAATTGCTTTGATTATCTATGGAAACTCGCCGCCGGTTGAACCCCGCGAACGTGACTATATTTTCGCAGGTTCCTTTTGGGCATTTTCTATTTGGGTGGGTCTGAGTGTGCTGTTTATCCATGACCTTATATGCTCTTTTGGCCGCGGTGAAGATGATGAGATGGAGATATCGACAGAGTTGGCAACGAAAGAATCCAGAAAACTCTTAAAAAGCCCTCAGCCAAAGTTTCAAGTAAGTAGAGCTGGAACCTACGTTGGTATTGGACTTGCGCTAATAGCTCCTTTTTTACTGGCCTTCAATGGATGGGACGATCACGATAGATCCAACCGCTATGCGGCACGCGATTTTGCAGCAAACTATTTAAATAGCTGCGCTCCAAATGCAATTTTGTTTACCCAAGGGGACAATGACACATATCCTTTGTGGTACGCGCAAGAGGTCGAAGGCATTCGTACCGACGTACGTATTGTCAACTTGAGTTTGTTGGGAGTCGACTGGTACATCAATCAAATACAACGAAGAGTCGAAAATGCTGATCCGGTTAAAACCATATTGACACCAGATAAGATTCGAGGTAGCTTGCGCGATATGGTTATGTACGCTCCTGATTCGCGTATCGCACCAGAGGGAAGGTATATCAACTTGACGGACATTTTGAAATTCTTGGGGAACGATAAGTATATGCGCACAAGTAGTGCTGGAGATAAAATGGCCACCTATCCGACCCAGACTTTTTCTATTCCAGTAGATAAAGAAGCTGTTCTTAGAAATGGTACGGTTCATCCAAACGACGCGAACAAAGTAGTCGATAAATTGGAATGGGAGATGCCTCGCCGATCTTTGTTAAAGAATGATTTGATGGTCTTGGACATTGTTGCCGCCAATGCGTTCGAGCGGCCTATTTATTTTGCTATTTCGGTTGATCGTAATTCATACTTGGGACTAGAAAAGTACTTTCAGCTGGAAGGTTTGACTTATCGAGTTGTTCCTATTCAATCGGATAAATCGCAGTCTGCTTTAGTGGGTAGGGTACAGACAGATGTTATGTACGACAACCTAATGAACAAGTTTTCTTTCGGAAACGTAAACCAAGAAGGGGTAATGGTAAACACAGATATAAAACGTCTGTTGTTCAATATTAAAAACACTTACGTTGAGCTGTCCGAAGCATTAGTCTCAGAAGGCAGAAAGAAAGAAGCAATTGAGGTTTTAGACAGATGTGTTGCCGAAACCTTTCATCCTAGAATGGAATACGACTTCTACTTGTTTACAGTTATCGCGGGCTACTATGACGCGGGCGCTTTGAAAAAGGGTAATGAGATAATGGATAAAGTGGTTGATCAAGTTGTGGAAGAACTCAATTTTATAGACCGCGGAGTAAGTCGTGTAGACCAAAAGTTTTATTCCAAAGACCGTGAGCGATATATGGCTGTACTCGAACAATTCATAAAAATTGCAAGTTCTGAAAAGCAATTAGATATGGCTCGCTCCATCTCCGATAGAATTGCACCCTTCAGATAATTCTATTTTGCTATTTTAACGAGTGTGAATAGTCGTGCTCTCTTTTTCTTGTTTTGCATTGGCCTCCTTGCTTCTTGTGCTGGTACTAGTCGCTTGAGCAAAGGAAGAACTCCCATTCCCTATACGCAGCGCTACGTAGATGAACAGATAAAGTATCGATTCTTTCTTGACGACCCTTTCAGCCACAGCCCACGATTACAAATTACCATGCCCGATAAAATCTTGAGCATGAATGCCGAATGCCAAGTAGTGGTTAAAAACTTCAACGAAGTGCTGGATACCATTCAGTGGCCAGTGAACACGAGTCAATTAGAAACCGACTTTGAGAATCAAGGTATTTTCGGAATAAGAACCTTTACTATTTGTGCCGATCAAGAAGAGCGCATTCTCTTAGAAAGCAAATGGTCAGCGGCGGCTTCCAGTCCCGGTCACGTAAGTGCTTTTCAGTTTTTGGTGGGCAATGAATTATTCAATGGCAATACACTTCCTTATGAGGAAGATGTAATTGTATATTATGAAGGCAAGCCAGTGAGCGGTGCAAAAATCGATTACTTCGGAGATGAGTTTAGTTTTCCCATGGCGCCTCCAGTAAAAAAATCGCCAGCTCCGCTTTCAACTCAGCCTATGTCCAGTTCGACGATAGACAGCACTTTTTACTTTTCGCACACGGGTCGCTATCGTGTGTATTACGGAGGCGAATTCAAGGATGTAATGGCTTGTCAACCCGCATTCCCCAAAGTGACCACTTCTCAACAAGTAGCGCGAACATTGCGTTTTATCGCAAAGAATGAGGAGTATCAAAAAATCATTAAAAGCGATAAGGTCAAAAAGTCCATTGACAATTTTTGGCTCGACATAGGAGGCAGCCAGGAACGTTCAAAAGTGCTCATTAAAGAGTTTTACGGTAGGGTAGAGCGCGCCAACAAGTTCTTTACGATGTCCAAACCGGGTTGGATGAGCGATCGAGGTATGCTGTACATAATCTACGGTCAGCCCGACATAGTCGATATAAATGACGAAACCGAAATCTGGCAATACGTCAATTACCTAGACGATACCTTCAGTTTCACCTTCGATTTAAGAGATGGAGACATGAGTTTCCAACGAAGTGACAGGTATGCCGAAACATGGAATCGCGCAGTTTATAATTGGCGCAACGGTATTATCAGTAAATTGAGCTTCTAATGCGAAAACCAAGACCCAAAGAAAAGACTTACATCATCGGCAAGGCAAATGTAGAGGCAGCTATGGACAGCGGAGAGGCGATAGAAAAAATCCTAATGCTCAACCAAGCGCGTTCAGGACATTTTAAAGCCCTAGAGCAAAAAGCAGACAAGTTAGAGATACCCGTGAAGCGTGTGCCTAATGAAAAATTGGATTGGCTTACTCAAAAGAAACACGAGGGAATCATTGCCTTCAAGTCGCTGGTCAATTATCAAAAGCTAGAGGATATCTTGAGCCAGGTCTATGAAAACGGGGAACTTCCCTTTTTTGTTCTCTTAGATGGCGTTACAGATGTACGTAATCTAGGAGCCATTTCACGCTCAGCATTATGCTTCGGTGTGCACGCTTTAGTAACTCCGTTTAGAAATTCCGCTGAGATCAATCACCGAACCGTCGAAACTTCAGCAGGTGCGCTCAAAGAGTTACCGGTCTGTCGTGTTCCCGAAATCAAAGACGCCGTCGATTACCTAAAAGCAAATGGCCTGAGCATTTTTGCCACCACGATGTCTGCCGAAACTTCAGTAGCCGATATTGACCACAAAGTTCCAATGGCGGTTGTTATGGGCGATGAAGGTCAAGGCGTTTCCAAAGCCATCCTGAATCTCTGCGACGAAGAAATCAGCATTCCTATGAAAGGAGACTTCGATTCGCTCAACGTTTCTGTTGCGGCGGGGATTTGCTTGTACGAGATTAATCAGGGTAGAGACTAGACGTAAAGAAATTTAAGATTTGGTTTGGGCGTGCCCCTTCTGCCTTCGGCAAGGGTCGGGCTTTCAGGGCTCGCTCTGTTCTGTTTTCTTTACGCAAAACACATCTAGCTCCAAGGAGCTAAGTGTTTGTGTTCGAAAACAACAGGAGCTCAGACAAACCCTTCTATCCCTCACGCGACTCGACGCTGTCATTTCGAGCGAAGCCGAGAAATCTGTGTGTTCGTTAGAAATAAAGCACCGTTGGAATTGTAACAAAACGACCTCATCTTGTACATCTAAGCATCTTATAAATCGTGTTCAAGCCTTTAGATAAGTCAAGCTTTTAGTTATAAAACTAGAGTAATAACTTTCGCAAGCCATTACTGAACGAAAAAAGCGCACCTCAAAGAAGCGCGCTTTCTGAAATATGTTCAAAAAGAACTAT
>CAZZIZ010000202.1:0-6040 GCA_964654535.1 uncultured Chitinophagales bacterium | reverse complement strand
TAATCACACTTTTGTTAATCTAGATTAAGGCCTAATGACCGATAATTAGCGACCTTTGCGCTTGAATTATGCGCATTTCTATTTTGCAGATTTCTTGTTCCAATAAACCCAATAATTGAATTTCGACCTTGTCATTGTAGGCGGAGGTTTAGCTGGCTTGTGCAGCGCCTTGCATTTATCAAAAAAGGGGTTGAAAGTTCTTTTGATAGAAAAGCACGCGTATCCGAAACACAAGGTTTGTGGTGAGTACATTTCCAATGAAGTGATACCTTACTTGACATCATTGGGTTTTGATCCCTTTGAATTTGGCGCGAAAAAAATAACTGATTTTGTTTTAAGTACGCCTGGTAGTAGATCTTTGAGCACTAAGCTGCCTTTAGGCGGATTTAGTATTAGTCGATTTAAGCTGGACTCGGAATTAGCGAAGTCGGCTCAAGCTGCCGGAGCGACCATAGTACATGACACTGTAGTAGATATTGATTTTGAATCAGACCGATTTACTATTAGGACGAAAACGGGAGTTGCATATTCCTCGGGCCTTTTAATTGGCTCTTTCGGCAAGCGCTCCAATTTAGATGTGAAAATGAATCGCGCTTTTATTAAGAGACCTTCGCATTTTCTCGGGGTAAAGGCGCATTACAAAGGTGACTTTCCAGAAGAGGCGGTTGGACTGCATAATTTTGAAGGTGGCTATTGCGGTGTTTCAAAAGTTGAGAACGATCACATCAATGTTTGTTATCTCGCCGATTACGATTCGTTTAAACGATTTAAGAATATTGAGGAATTTCAGACCAAAGTTTTGAGTAAGAACTCTTTCTTGAAGAAAGTCTTTGCCGATTATGATCTCGTTTTTGAAAGACCTTTGTCTATTAGTCAAATTTCTTTTGAGTCCAAAAATCCAGTAGAAGACCACGTTATCATGTGTGGCGATAGCGCGGGAATGATTCATCCATTGGCTGGTAACGGAATGAGTATGGCTATAAGGGCTGCGCAAATGGCTTCACAAGAAATATTGAAGTTTAGTTCTGGTGAAATTGAATCACGAAGTAGCCTAGAAGAAAGTTATACAAAGAAATGGAATAAGGAATTTTCGTCCAGACTAAAGTCGGGGCACATTATATCTCGTTTGTTTCGATTAGGGCCAGTTTCGGAACTGATAATGTTATGTTTAAAGGCTTTTCCTTTTTTACTTCCCTTCATCATAAAACGCACCCACGGCAGTTTGATGCGTCCCGAATTGTAATGTTGGTGGACACGACATATCGCAGTACTGATCCTGAGATTATGGACGACTTGGAGATGAGTGGTGATACACTCATTAGTACCCTAGATATAATTGGTCGCATAAATCGATGGCTTGGCGGAAACGCGCTTATTATTTCCGCGCTGAAAAAAGTTCTGGTCAATCATCCAAAAACAGAACGACTACGCATTATTGATTTGGGTTGTGGCAATGGTGAGCAACTTAGAGAAATTGCCAAGTACGGCAGGAAACACAATTTCATCTTTGATTTAATCGGAGTAGACGCAAATAAAGCGACCATAAATTACGCTATTCACTTATCCGAAGGTTATCCTGAAATATCTTATTCACAAGAGGATGTATTGTCATCGGAATTTGCGCAAAGGAAATATGATATCGCCTTGTTCACGCTTTTTCTTCATCATTTTACCGACGAGGAGGCTCTGGAGCTGGTTCAATCGACTTTAGCAAAAAGTTCTAAGGCCATTATTGTTAATGATCTTCACCGCCATCCCGTGGCTTACTACCTCTTTAAACTGATTACCTTAGTCATCAATAATAAGATGGTTGTTGCCGATGGACTTACTTCAATATTGAGGGGTTTTAAGCGCGCCGATTTAGAGCGCTTTGCGGCAAAAATCAATCATACAAGTTCTATTAACTGGAAATGGGCTTTTCGCTACGAATGGATAATATTAAGAAATGAGCGTTAGGATAACAGGGATTGCGACACAATTGCCTCCATTTACGAGGACTACGGAAGAGATAGTGCCCTATTTAAAAGCTTGGCTCAGTGGACAGGAGGAGCGTTTTCAGCGAAAGGTTTTGAAATTGTTTCAAGGCGCGGGTGTTGAGCGACGTTACTCTATTATGGACGCCGATGAAGTTTTTAATAAAACTTCCTTTGAAGAAAAGAACGCGGTATACAAAAGAGAAACTACTGCATTAGCTGAAAACGCTTTGAAAAAGGCATTAAGCAATGCCAATCTAGAACCGACCGACATAGACTACATTATCACCGTGAGCTGCACAGGAATTATGATTCCTTCTGTCGATGCTTACTTGATAAATAAGCTGGAAATGAAACAGGATATTGTTCGTTTGCCTGTTACAGAAATGGGATGTGTTGCAGGTGTTTCGGGAATGATCTACGCTAACAATTTCTTGAAGGCCAATCCTAATAAACGAGCGGCCGTGCTTGCAGTAGAATCTCCGACTTCAACCTTTCAGATAGACGATTATTCAATGGTGAACATCGTCAGTGCAGCAATTTTCGGAGACGGTTGTGCTTGCACACTTATGTCTTCGTATGAAAATGAAGAAGGCCCTGAAATAATTGGCGAAGGAATGTACCATTTCTATGACGCGGTGCATATGATGGGTTTCGAGTTGCGCAACTCGGGTTTGCAAATGGTTTTAGATAAAACAGTACCTGAAAAAATAACTGAACATTTTCCAGAAATTGTACATCCTTTCTTGGAAAAATATGAATTGAAAATAGAAGATGTTGATCATTTGATTTTCCATCCCGGTGGAAAGAAAATTGTTCAAACCATTGAAGAGTTATTCGGAGCTTTAGGGAAGAACATCAACAACACAAAAAGTGTTTTGAAAGAGTTCGGTAATATGTCGAGCGCAACTGTGCTCTACGTATTGGAGAAGTTTATGCAGGAGAATCCTCAAAAAGGAGATATTGGAATGATGCTTAGTTTTGGCCCAGGCTTTACCGCTCAAAGATTACTATTGAAATGGTAAAAGAGTTTGCTGGCAAAAATGAATGGGCCGTTATACTAGGCGCCTCTAGTGGTCTTGGCCTGGCCAGTGCTCGTAAACTAGCTGCACACGGCATGAACCTCTGTTTACTTTATAGAAGTAGAAGGTCAGATTTACCGGAGATTGAAATGGCATTTGCTAGTATACAATCTGAAAACGGCATAGAACTACTGCACTTCAATGCAGATGTTGTAAAGGAAGATAAACGCTTAGAAGTCCTCAAGTCATTGGCAGAAACACTAGGTAAAAATGGAAAGGTAAAAGTCTTGCTACACAGTATTGCCAAAGGCAATTTAAAACCAATGCTGACCGAAAATGCCTCCTCTTTGGGAAACGACGACTTTCATTTAACGATAGAAAATATGGGTATCAGTTTATACGACTGGACAAAAGATATTTTTGAGCATCAGTTATTTGCGGCTGATGCGAGCGTTTTAAGTTTCACCAGTGAGGGTAATAAAAAGGCTTGGAAAAACTACGCAGCAGTTTCTGCGGCGAAAGTTGTACTAGAGTCTATAAGTCGGAACATCGCTTTGGAGTTCGCGCCTCACGGCATTCGAGCAAATTGCATAGAGGCGGGCGTAACGGATACACCATCGTTACGAATGATACCGGGCAACGAAAAGCTCAAGGAATACGCTATAAAGAGAAATCCCTATCATCGATTGACTAGGCCAGAAGACGTTGCCAATGTAGTTTACCTATTGTGTAAAGAAGAGGCAAAATGGATCAACGGTGCTATAATTCCAGTTAATGGAGGCGAACACTTGTCTTGATATGAAACCAACTGAAATCATAGCAAAGCTACCCTATCAAGATCCCTTCTTATTTGTTGGCAGCATTGACACAGTAGATGAGAATGGTATCAGTGGCTCTTATACTTTCGAAGAGGATTCAGCTTTTTATCGTGGACATTTTAAAAACAAGCCAGTAACCCCTGGAGTTATTTTAATCGAAACGATGGCCCAAATTGGTCTCGTATCACTTGGGATATTCTTGATGAACTCAGTCGAAAGTGATTTGGATGCTGCGCAAATTGCTTTTACTTCTTCTGAGGTTGATTTCTATTTGCCTGTTTATCCGGGTGAAAAGGTAACAGTAAAAAGCGTGAAAGAATATTTTCGATTCAATAAGCTAAAATGCAAAGTGCAGTTGTTTAACCAAAAGGATGAGTTAGTTTGTAGAGGCACCTTAGCGGGTATGATGAAAGCGTAAAATGAAACCAAGAGTCGTCATTACTGGATTGGGAGTTGTTGCACCGAACGGTGTTGGTCTTAATGCGTTTACTGCTGCCATTAAAAGTGGCAGATCGGGTATACGCTATTATCCCGAGTTAAAGGATTTACAATTTTCCTGCTGCATTGGCGGCGTACCCCAAGTATCGGAGGAACTGAAGCGCAAGTACTTCAGCGAATTACAGTTGAAAGACTTCAAAAGTTCGGGTATACTTTATGGCTGCATTGCGGGTATGGATGCGTGGAACAATGCTGGACTAAGCGTTTCCGATACACCAGATTACGCTAGCGGGACTGTATTTGGTACTGGCACTTCTGGTGTTGAGAAATTTAGAGAAAGCGTCTACAAACTAGATGATGGCAAAGTAAAGAGACTCGGAAGTACAGCAGTAGCGCAGACAATGGCCAGCGGCGTAAGTGCTTACTTAGGAGGGATGATTGGTTTGGGAAATCAAGTAACGACTAACTCATCTGCTTGTACAACGGGAACCGAAGCGATACTAATGGGATACGATCGCATTAAAGCTGGCAATGCAAAACGAATGTTGGTGGGAAGTTGCAGCGACCACGGCGCCTATCTTTGGGGCGGCTTCGATGCGATGCGCGTGCTGACCTACAAACACAACGATAGTCCAGAACAAGGTTCTAGACCGATGAGTGCGAGTGCTTCCGGCTTTGTGCCTGGAAGTGGTGCTGGCGCATTGGTACTGGAATCATTAGAAAGTGCATTGGAGCGCAAAGCAAGAATCTATGCCGAGGTTCTTGGTGGCGCGGTCAATTCTGGAGGACAACGATCGGGAGGAACTATGACCGCCCCTAACTCTGAAGCGGTACAGCACTGTATAAAGTCTGCAGTTGAAAAGGCGGGAATACAAGCACAAGACATCGACGCCATCAATGGACATTTAACTGCCACAAGTAAGGACTTTACCGAAATCAAGAATTGGTCGGAAGCATTAGGTTTAAAAGGAGCTGAGTTTCCTTACATCAATTCACTTAAATCGATGGTGGGTCATTGTTTAGCAGCAGCGGGGTCAATAGAAAGCGTGGCCGCTGTCCTCCAAATACACGACAATTTTATTTTCCCAAACACCAATTGCGAGGATATAAATCCAGAAATTAGCGCATTAATTGCAGCAGAGCGCATACCGCAACAAAGCATAAATCAAGAAGTAAACCTAGTGGCCAAAGCGAGCTTTGGTTTTGGCGACGTGAACGGCTGCCTGATATTTAAAAAGTACTCGAATTAATGAGTGAGCAAGAGAAAATGCTGAATGATCTCAAGGAGATTGTAAAGCCATACATACAGAATGAAGAAGCTTTTTCAAATTTGGAAGAGAAAACCGACTTCATTAATGACCTCAAAATAAACTCAGCCAACCTAGTCGATATCGTCCTAGACATAGAAGACAAGTTTGATATCGAAATCGATAATGAGTCAATGGACAAAATGCTGAATGTAGGTGCAGCAATTGAAATTATAAAAACAAAAGTTGCTCAAGGGTGATCGGTAACGACATAGTTGATCTCAATCTAGCAATGAAAGAAGGCACTTGGAAACGCGCGGGCTTTCAAAAAAAAGTATTCGCCGTCGAAGAGCAAAAACGCCTTGCACATTCGTGTGAACCCTTTCTACTTACCTGGCGCTTGTGGAGTATGAAAGAAAGCGCGTACAAATTATACATCGGTCTCGGCGGAAAACGATTTTTCAATCCCAGTAAACTATTGTGCTCTGTCCTAAGTGAAAGCCAAGGAAGTGTTCGAATTGATGATCAGGTCTTTACAACCA